>NZ_JAFEUF010000030.1:12986-28373 GCF_016901035.1 Streptomyces durocortorensis | reverse complement strand
CCCCCCGGGGGCTGGGGGCGCGCTCCCGCTCTCCCCGGCGGCCCCCCCCCACATGATCCCCCCGGGGGGCCCCCCCCGCCCCCCCCCCCCGGGGGGCCCCCGCCCCTCAGGCCGTGTCGACAGACTTCCGTCTGCCGCGCGACGCCTGGCACGCACGCTCGCAGCGTTGCCGAAACGGCCAAGTAGCTCCGCTACGAGGCCATTCCGGCGCCTTGCGATCGCACGCACCAGACGCCGCGCGGCCCGGCCTCCGGCCGGGCGACGGAAGTCTGTCGACACGGCCTAGCATGCTCATCGGTCCTTCCAAGGAGTAAACGGAACAGATGAAGACGATCGACGAACTTCTCGCCGAAGGGGTCGCGGGCAAGCGGGTATTCGTCCGCGCCGACCTCAACGTGCCGCTGGACGGCACCACGATCACCGACGACGGCCGTATCCGCGCCGTCGTCCCGACGATCGCCAAGCTCGCCGAGGCCGGCGCGCGGGTCGTCGTCACCTCGCACCTCGGCCGCCCCAAGGGCGCCCCGGACCCGGCGTTCTCGCTGGCGCCCGCCGCCGCCCGCCTGGGTGAACTCCTCGGTGCCGATGTCGCCTTCGCCACCGACACGGTCGGCGACTCCGCCCGCGCCACCGTCGCCGGTCTCGCGGACGGCCAGGTCGCCGTCATCGAGAACCTCCGCTTCAACGCCGGCGAGACCTCCAAGGACGACGCCGAGCGCGGCGCCTTCGCGGACCAGCTGGCCGAGCTGGCCGACTCCTACGTGGGCGACGGCTTCGGTGCCGTCCACCGCAAGCACGCCTCGGTCTTCGACCTCCCGGCGCGGCTCCCGCACTACGCGGGCTACCTCATCGCCACCGAGGTCGGCGTCCTGAAGAAGCTCACCACCGACGTCCAGCGCCCGTACGCGGTCGTCCTCGGCGGTGCCAAGGTCTCCGACAAGCTCGGCGTGATCGACCACCTGCTGGAGCGGGCCGACCGCATCCTCATCGGCGGCGGCATGGCGTACACCTTCCTCAAGGCCCAGGGCCACGAGGTCGGCAGCTCGCTGCTCCAGGAGGACCAGATCCCCGCCGTGCAGGAGTACCTGCGCCGGGCCGAGGAGAAGGGCGTGGAGTTCGTCCTCCCCGTCGACGTCGTCGTCGCCCCGTCCTTCCCGGACCTGAAGACCAAGGCCCCGGCCCACCCCACCACCGTCGCCGCCGACGCCATGCCGGCCGGCCAGATGGGGCTGGACAACGGACCCGAGACCAACAAGCTCTACGCATCGAAGCTCGCCGACGCGGCCACCGTCTTCTGGAACGGCCCGATGGGCGTCTTCGAGCACCCCGACTTCGCCGACGGCACCCGCGCGGTCGCCCAGGCGCTCGTTGACTCCCCGGCCTTCAGTGTCGTCGGCGGTGGCGACTCCGCCGCGGCCGTCCGCATCCTGGGCTTCGACGAGAATGCTTTCGGACATATTTCGACCGGTGGCGGCGCGAGCCTCGAATACCTCGAGGGCAAGACGCTTCCCGGGCTCGCCGCACTGGAGGACTGACCTTTCATGACCACCCGCACCCCGCTGATGGCGGGCAACTGGAAGATGAACCTCAACCACCTCGAGGCCATCGCCCACGTCCAGAAGCTCTCCTTCGCGCTGACCGACAAGGACTACGAGGACGTCGAGGTCGCCGTCCTGCCGCCCTTCACCGACCTGCGCTCCGTACAGACCCTGGTCGACGGCGACAAGCTGAAGATCAAGTACGGTGCCCAGGACATCTCGGCGCACGACTCCGGCGCGTACACCGGTGAGATCTCCGGCTCCATGCTCGCCAAGCTGCGCTGCACGTACGTGGCCGTCGGCCACAGCGAGCGCCGCCAGTACCACGCCGAGAGCGACGAGATCTGCAACGCCAAGGTGAAGGCCGCCTACCGGCACGGCCTGACCCCGATCCTCTGCGTCGGCGAGGGCCTGGACATCCGCAAGGCCGGTGACCAGGTCTCCTACACCCTCGCGCAGCTCGACGGCGCCCTGAAGGACATCCCGGCCGAGCAGGCCGAGACCATCGTCATCGCCTACGAGCCGGTCTGGGCCATCGGGACCGGCGAGGTCGCCACCCCCGAGGACGCCCAGGAGGTCTGCGGCGCGATCCGCCGCCGTCTCGCCGAGCTGTACTCGCAGGAGCTGGCCGACGCCGTCCGCATCCAGTACGGCGGCTCCGTGAAGTCCGGCAACGTCGCCGCGATCATGGCGCAGCCCGACGTGGACGGCGCCCTCATCGGCGGCGCCGCACTGGACGCCGACGAGTTCGTCAAGATCGTCCGCTTCCGCGACCAGTGAGTATGCGGTAGCGCCGATCCGTCGTACCCTTGCGGGGGCCGAGGGGGTGGTCACCCTCCGGCCCCCGCTGTACGTACAGGCAGTATTCGAGAAATCCGGAAAGTAGGGACCAGCCGTGATTCTGGCGTTCCAGATCGCCCTGATCGTCTTCAGCCTGCTGCTGATGCTGCTGGTGCTCATGCACAAGGGCAAGGGCGGCGGTCTCTCCGACATGTTCGGTGGCGGAATGCAGTCCTCCGTCGGTGGCTCCTCGGTCGCCGAGCGTAACCTCGACCGGATCACCGTGGTGGTCGGTCTGGTCTGGTTCGCGTGCATCGTCGTCCTCGGTCTGCTCATCAAGCTCGACTGAACGACCCGTTCCGCGATTCCGGTAACGGTGTAACTCCTTCCACTGGACGCACGTTGGGCCTTACGTAGACTGAGGCATCCTTCGAGCACCATCACGCAGGGAGTTACGACCGTGGCAAGTGGCAACGCGATCCGGGGAAGCCGGGTCGGAGCGGGGCCGATGGGGGAGGCGGAGCGGGGCGAGTCCGCACCGCGCGCCCGCATCTCCTTCTGGTGCTCGAACGGGCACGAGACGCAGCCGAGCTTCGCCCATGACGCGCAGGTGCCGGACATCTGGGACTGCCCGCGCTGCGGCTTCCCGGCCGGCCAGGACAAGGACAGCCCGCCCGACCCGCCCCGCACCGAGCCGTACAAGACGCACCTGGCGTACGTACGCGAGCGGCGCAGCGACGAGGACGGCGAGGCGATCCTCGCCGAGGCACTGGCCAAACTCCGCGGCGAGATCTGACATATCCCCGCACAGCTCCACGGAAACCCCAGTCGTTCACCGGCCGGACACCCCACGGGTGTCCGGCCGTATCGCGTTCCCGCGCCACTGCCCTCCTCCACGCCGTCGGCCTCCTCGATCAATTAGGTTGGAGGGGCAGCGGGGATGCTGATGACGAGTGAGAAGTGGGCTGATATCCCGGATGAACGCAGCAAGCCGAACCAAGCTCAACCAGACGCCCGAGTGGACGGCCCTCGCCAAGCACCGTGAGGAGCTCGGCGCACCCCAGCTGCGCGAGCTGTTCGCGCGGCAGCCGGAGCGGGGCACCGCCTACACCCTGCGGGTCGGCGACCTCCACCTCGACTACTCCAAGCACCTGGTCACCGACGAGACGCTGCGCCTGCTGCGCGAGCTGGCCGCCGCCACCGGGGTCGCGGAGCTGCGGGACGCGATGTTCCGCGGCGAGAAGATCAACACCACCGAGGACCGGGCGGTCCTGCACACCGCGCTCCGCGCCCCGCGCGACGCGGTCGTCGAGGTCGACGGCGAGAACGTCGTACCGGCCGTGCACGCCGTCCTCGACAAGATGGCCTCCTTCGCCGACCAGGTCCGCTCCGGGCAGTGGACCGGCCACACCGGCAAGCCGGTCAAGAACATCGTCAACATCGGCATCGGCGGTTCCGACCTCGGCCCCGCCATGGCCTACGAGGTGCTGCGCTCCTTCACGGACCGCGACCTCACCCTCCGCTTCGTCTCCAACGTCGACGGCGCCGACCTCCACGAGGCCGTCCGCGACCTCGACCCGGCCGAGACGCTGTTCGTCATCGCCTCCAAGACGTTCACGACGATCGAGACCATCACCAACGCCACCTCCGCCCGGGACTGGCTGCTGACCGAGCTGAAAGCCGGTCAGGACGCCGTCGCGAAGCACTTCGTGGCGCTGTCGACCAACGCCGAGGAGGTCGAAGAGTTCGGCATCGACACGGCCAACATGTTCGAGTTCTGGGACTGGGTCGGCGGCCGCTACAGCTTCGACTCCGCGATCGGCCTCTCGCTGATGGTCGCCATCGGCCCGGACCGCTTCCGCGAGATGCTCGACGGTTTCCACCTCGTCGACGAGCACTTCCGCACCGCCCCCGCCGAGGAGAACGCCCCGCTCCTGCTGGGCCTCCTCGGCATCTGGTACGGCAACTTCTTCGACGCCCAGTCGCACGCGGTGCTGCCCTACAGCCACTACCTGTCCAAGTTCACCGCGTATCTCCAGCAGCTCGACATGGAGTCCAACGGCAAGTCCGTCGACCGCGAGGGCGACCGCGTCGAGTGGCAGACCGGCCCGGTCGTCTGGGGCACGCCCGGCACCAACGGGCAGCACGCCTACTACCAGTTGATCCACCAGGGCACCAAGCTGATCCCGGCGGACTTCATCGGCTTCGCCGCCCCGGTCCACGACCTGCTGCCCGGACTGATCGCCCAGCACGACCTGCTGATGGCCAACTTCTTCGCCCAGACCCAGGCCCTCGCCTTCGGCAAGACACCCGAGGAGGTCCGAGCGGAGGGCGTGCCCGAGGAGCTGGTCCCGCACAAGACGTTCCGCGGCAACCACCCCACGACGACGATCCTCGCCGACAAGCTGACCCCCTCGGTCCTCGGCCAGCTCATCGCGCTGTACGAGCACAAGGTCTTCGTCCAGGGCGCCGTCTGGAACATCGACTCCTTCGACCAGTGGGGCGTCGAGCTCGGCAAGGTCCTCGCCAAGAAGATCGAACCGCTGCTGACCGGTGACGGGGGAGCGGACGCCGGGCAGCTCGACAGCTCCACCGCGGCCCTGGTCGACGCCTACCGCACCCTGCGCGGGCGCTGAGCCGATGCCACCGGGGGAGGGAGAGACGGTCCGGCTGCGGCCGCCGCGCAACACGCTGAACCAGCGTGCCATCGGCTGGTGGCGGGTTCAGTGGCTGCTGATGACCGCCGTGCCCGTCGTGCCGCTCGCGGTGCTGGGCGCGCTGATCGAGCCGGCCCGCTTCTGGCTGCTGCTGCCCGCCGCGGTCCTGGCCGCGGCGGGCACGGCGACCGCCGTCCTCTTCCCTCTGTGGTGGTTCCGTACGCACCGCTGGGAGGTCACCGAGGACGCGGTGTACGTCCTCACCGGCTTCTTCTGGCGGGAGTGGCGGATCGCCCCGATGTCCCGCATCCAGACCGTGGACACCGTACGGGGCCCGCTGGAGCAGCTCTTCCGGCTCGCCACCGTCACGGTCACCACCGCATCCGCCAAGGGCGCGGTACGGATCGAGGGCCTGGACCACGAGGTCGCCGCCGACCTGGCCGAGCGGCTCACGCGCATCACCCGCGACACCCCCGGCGACGCCACATGAGCACCGTCGCCCCGCCCGCCGACTGGCGCCGCCTCGACCCCCGTACGGTCCTGGTCACCGCACTCGTCGTGGCGGGGGTCGTCGCGGGCGCAGCCATCCCCGTCACGCTCGGGCTCACCCGATGGTCCAGCCTCCCGGTCGCCGTGCTCCAGGTGTTCGCCGGAGCCCTCCTGATCATCGGGGTCGCGGCGGGCGCCGACCGGATCCGCTGGCACCGCACCCGCTACCGGATCGGCGAGGAGCACGTCGACCTCCACACCGGGCTGCTCCTCGTCAAACGCCGCTCCCTGGCCCGGAGCCGTATCCGCACGGTCGACCTCACCGCCAACCTGATGCTGCGTCTCCTCGGCCTGGTCACCGTCCGGATCGGCACCGGCGAACAGGGCGCCGACTCCACCCTCGAACTGGACCCGGTCACCCGCGCCGAGGGCGAACGGCTGCGCCGCCTCCTCCTGGACCGCGCCGCCACCGCACCGGCCGGCGTCCACCGCGAGGGCGAACTGGCCGTCCTGGACCCCCGCTGGATCCGTTACGCCCCGGTCTCCTTCGTCGCCCCCATGCTCGGCGGGGCCGCCGCCGGGGCCGTGATGCAGGTCAGCGAGTGGGTCGGGGCCCAGGGTGAGGTCATCGAGTGGGTCGGCGACCGTTTCCGGGACACCCCGCTGCTCTGGACGGTCATCGCCCTGGTCCTGGCCGCCCTGGTCGCGGGTGTCGTCGGGGCGCTCGGCCTCTGGATCGAGATGTGGTGGAACTACCGCCTGGAGCGCGAGGCGGGCGGCACGCTGCGGGTCCGGCGCGGCCTGTTCACCTCCCGGTCCATCTCCGTCGAGGAGGCCCGGCTGCGCGGCGTCGACCTGGTCGAGCCCCTGGGCGTCCGGCTTCTCGGCGCGGCCCGCCTCGACGCCATCACCACCGGCCTGGCCAAGGACCACGAGGCCAGGAACGCCGACCACAACACCCTGCTCCCGGTCGCGCCCCGGACCCGCGCCGACTCCGTCGCCGCCGACGTCCTGCGCGAGGCGGACCCCCCGACCGCCGCGGCGCTCACCCCGCACCCGCGCGCCGCCAGGGGCCGCCGACTGCGCTGGTCGCTCGCGGCGGCCCTCGGCCCCGTCCTGATCCTGACGCTCCTCGGGGAACTGCTCACACCGGTACTCCTCTGGATCGCGCTCGGCTGCGCGGTGGTGGCCGTCCCCGTGGCGGTGGTGCTCGCCCTGGACGCGTACCGGGGCCTCGGCCACGCGATCTCCGGCCGCTATCTGGTCACCCGCTCCGGTACGGTCCGCCGCTCCACGGCCGCCCTGGAACGGGCCGGGGTGATCGGCTGGACGGTCAAGCAGTCGGTGTTCCAGCGCCGGGCCGGGCTGCTGAGCGTCACGGCCACCACGGCAGCCGGGGGCGGCGCGTACACGGCGTACGACACCGACGCGTCCGAGGGCCTCGACTTCGCCGCCGAGGCCGTACCGGAGCTGCTGGAACCCTTCCTGGAGCGGTCCCCGAAGAAGGCCTGAGGGGGCGGGGCGGTCAGCCGGCGTGCGTCGTGTCGATGACGCAGAAGCGGTTGCCCTCAGGGTCGGCGAGCACCACGAAGTCCGGGTCCGGCGGATACAGCTCCCACGCGACCCGCTCCGCGCCCAGCCCCATCAGCCGCTCCACCTCGGCCTCCTGCTCGTCGGAGTAGAGGTCCAGGTGGACCCGGGGGACCTCCTGGACGGGGGAGGTGGAGCGCCCCAACGCCACGCCGACGCCGGGCCCTTCGACCGGAACCAGCACCACCCAGTCGTCCGTTGCCGGCTCGCGCTCGGTGTACGTGAGCGCCGCCTTCCAGAACGCGGCGGCCCTGCTCACGTCGGTCGCGCCCATCACCACGGTTCCGATATGCACCATGAGCGCGAGCCTTTCACGACGAAGACCCGGCCCGCGCGGGGAAAGCGGGCCGGGTCTTCGAGGGCGTCAACGCTCAGGCGGAGGCCGGTGGATACAGCGCGCGCGGCAGTTGCGAGGCCGCCGCCGCGTCCAGGAGCCACAGCGTGCGGCCGCGGCCGTACGCGCCGGCCGCCGGGGCCTGGATCTCCCCGGCCCCGGACAGTGCGATGGCCGCCGCTTCCGCCTTGTCCTCGCCCGCCGCCAGCAGCCACACCTCACGCGCCGCGCGGATCGCGGGCAGCGTGAGCGAGACCCGGACCGGCGGCGGCTTGGGCGCCCCGCGCACACCGACCACTGTGCGCTCGGTCTCCCGTACCGCGGGCAGCTCCGGGAAGAGCGAGGCCACGTGCGTGTCCGGGCCGACGCCCAGCATCAGCACGTCGAACGTGGGCACCGGGCCGTGGTCCTCGGGCTCCGCAGCGGCGGCCAGTTCATCGGCGTACGCCGCTGCCGCCGCGTCCACGTCGTCGCCGTACGGGCCGTCCGACGCGGGCATCGCGTGCACCCGGGCCGGGTCCAGCGGCACCGCGTCGAGCAGCGCCTCGCGGGCCTGGGTGACATTGCGCTCCGGGTCGCCCTCGGGCAGGAACCGCTCGTCGCCCCACCACAGGTCCAGCCGCGACCAGTCCACCGCGTCCCGGGCGGGCGCGGCGGCGAGCGCGGCCAGCAGGCCGTTGCCGTTGCGCCCGCCGGTCAGCACCACCGAGGCGTGGCCCCGGGAGGCCTGGGCGTCCACGATCTTCGTGATCAGCCGGGCCGCCGCGGCCTGCGCCATCAGCTCCTTGTCGCGGTGCACGACCAGTTGAGGAGGCGTCACTTCGAGGCCGCCTTCTTGGCCGGGGCCTTCTTCGCGGCGGGAGCCTTGGCCTCGGCGGCCTGGTCCGCCTTCTCCGCGGCGCTGTCGACCGGCTTGGCCGTGACCTCGCCGCCCGCGTGCAGCTTGTCGACGCCGAACTTCACCGACGAGGCGTAGGTGTTGTCCGGGTCGAGCCGGCGCAGCTCCTCCGCCAGCAGCTCGGCGGTGTCACGGCGCTTGAGCGCCACCGCGCGGTCCGGCTGGTTCTGCATGGAGAGCGTGGCCAGCCCGCCGTCGGCCCGGTCCAGGACGATGACGCCGTTCTTCGTCTCCATCCGGACCGCGGTGAGGCCGGGCCCCTGGGAGAGCGTGCGCTCCACCGGGACGCCGAGCCGGTCCGCGAGCCACATGGCGAGCAGCTCGCAGCTCGGGTTGTCGCTCTCGCCCTCGACGGTCGCGCCGATGACCTCGGCCGGCTGCTGGTCCAGGGCTGCGGCCAGCATCGAGCGCCACGGCGTGATCCGGGTCCAGGCCAGATCGGTGTCGCCGGGGCTGTACGTCGCCGCCCGCACCGCCAGCTCGTCGAGCGGGCGCTCGGCGGAGTAGGTGTCGGTGATCCGGCGCTGGGCCAGCGCACCGAGCGGGTCCTTCGCCGGGTCGGCGGGGGCGCCCTCGGGCCACCACACCACGACCGGGGCGTCCGGCAGGAGCAGCGGCAGGACCACCGACTGGGCGTGGTTGGCCAGTTCGCCGTGGAGGCGCAGGACCACCGTCTCGCCGGTGCCCGCGTCGGAACCGACCCGGACCTCGGCGTCGAGGCGGGCGTCGCGGCGGGCGCGCGGCGAGCGGCTGTGGCGCTTGATCACCGCGATGAGCCGCGAGGGGTGCTCGCGGGAGGCGTCACCGGCCGACTTGAGCGCGTCGTACGCGTTCTCCTCGTCGGTGACGATGACCAGCGTGAGCACCATGCCGATGGCGGGGGTGCCGATCGCCCGGCGGGCCGAGACCAGCGCCTGGTTGATCTTGCTGGACGTGGTTTCCGTGAGATCGATCTTCATGGCCGCCTCCAGCTCCGTCCGTCACGTGCGAGCATCTCGTCGGCCTCGGCCGGACCCCAGGTGCCGGCCGCGTACTTCGCGGGCTTGCCGTGCTTCTCCCAGTACTCCTCGATCGGGTCGAGGATGGTCCAGGAGAGTTCGACCTCCTGGTGGCGCGGGAACAGGTTGGCGTCGCCGAGCAGGACGTCCAGGAGGAGCCGCTCGTACGCCTCCGGGCTGGACTCCGTGAACGACTCGCCGTACGCGAAGTCCATCGTGACGTCCCGGACCTCCATCGAGGTGCCGGGCACCTTGGAGCCGAAGCGCACGGTGACGCCCTCGTCCGGCTGGACCCGGATGACCAGGGCGTTGCCGCCCAGCTCCTCGGTCGCGCCCGACTCGAAGGGGAGGTACGGGGCGCGCTTGAAGACGACCGCGATCTCCGTGACCCGGCGGCCGAGCCGCTTTCCGGTCCGGAGGTAGAACGGCACGCCCGCCCAGCGGCGGTTGTTGATCGTCAGCTTGATCGCCGCGTAGGTGTCGGTCGTCGACTTGGGGTCGATGCCGTCCTCCTCGCAGTAGCCGAGGACCTCCTGGCCGCCCTGCCAGGCGTGCTCGTACTGGGCGCGCACGGTGTGCTGCCCCAGGTCCTCGGGCAGCTCGACGGCGGTGAGCACCTTGAGCTTCTCGGCGACCAGGGCCTTCGGGTGGAAGGAGCCGGGCTCCTCCATCGCGGTCAGCGCCAGCAGCTGGAGCAGGTGGTTCTGGATGACGTCACGGGCGGCGCCGATGCCGTCGTAGTAGCCGGCCCGGCCGCCGATGCCGATGTCCTCGGCCATCGTGATCTGCACGTGGTCGACGTAGGACCGGTTCCAGATCGGCTCCCACATCGTGTTGGCGAACCGCAGCGCCAGGATGTTCTGGACCGTCTCCTTCCCCAGGTAGTGGTCGATCCGGAAGACCTCGTTGGGCGGGAAGACGTCGTGCACGAGCTGGTTGAGCTCCTGCGCGCTGGCCAGGTCGTGGCCGAACGGCTTCTCGATGACGGCACGCCGCCAGGAGCCTTCCTTCTGGTCGGCCAGGCCGTGCTTCTTCAGTTGCTGGACGACCTTGGGGAAGAACTTCGGCGGCACGGAGAGGTAGAAGGCGAAGTTGCCGCCCGTCCCCTGTGCCTTGTCGAGCTCCTGGATGGTCGCCTTCAGCGTCTCGAACGCCTCGTCGTCGTCGAAGTTGCCCTGGACGAAGCGCATCCCCTGGATGAGCTGCTGCCAGACCTCCTCGCGGAACGGCGTACGGGCGTGCTCCTTGACGGCGTCGTGGACGACCTGGGCGAAGTCCTCGTCCTCCCAGTCGCGGCGCGCGAAGCCGATGAGCGAGAAGCCCGGCGGCAGCAGGCCGCGATTGGCCAGGTCGTAGACAGCAGGCATCAGCTTTTTACGGGACAAATCGCCCGTGACGCCAAAGATGACCAGGCCCGACGGCCCCGCGATACGCGGGAGCCGTCGGTCCTGTGCGTCACGGAGCGGGTTGGCTCCGGGAACAGCAGACAAAGTGGTCAGCCCTCCGAGGGGGCGAGGCGCGAAAGCTCCGCCTCGGTCGACTTGAGCAGATCGTTCCAGGACGTCTCGAACTTCTCGACGCCCTCGTCCTCCAGCAGCTGTACGACCTCGTCGTACGAGATGCCGAGCTTCTTGATCGCGTCGAGGTCGGCGCGCGCCTGGTCGTAGCCGCCGGCGACGGTGTTGCCGGTGATCTCGCCGTGGTCGGCCACCGCCTCCAGCGTCGCCTCCGGCATGGTGTTCACCGTGTTCGGCGCCACCAGGTCGTCGACGTACAGCGTGTCCTTCAGGGACGGGTCCTTGACGCCGGTCGAGGCCCACAGCGGACGCTGCTTGTTGGCCTGCCCCTTGTCCAGGGCCGCCCAGCGGTCGGAGGAGAAGACCTCCTCGTACGCCTCGTAGGCCAGCCGCGCGTTGGCCAGGGCGGACTTGCCCTTGGCGGCCTTCGCCTCGTCGGAGCCGATCGCGTCCAGGCGCTTGTCGATCTCGGTGTCCACGCGGGACACGAAGAAGGACGCCACCGAGTGGATCTTGGAGAGGTCCAGGCCCGCGGCCTTCGCCTTCTCCAGGCCCGCCAGGTAGGCGTCCATGACCGCGCGGTAGCGCTCCAGCGAGAAGATCAGCGTCACGTTGACGCTGATGCCCCGGCCGATCGTCTCGGTGATCGCCGGGAGGCCCGCCTTGGTGGCCGGGATCTTGATGAGCGTGTTCGGCCGGTCGACCAGCCAGGCCAGCTGCTTGGCCTCGGCGGTGGTGGCCAGGGTGTTGTGGGCCAGACGCGGGTCCACCTCGATGGAGACCCGGCCGTCCTGGCCGTCGGTGGCGTCGAAGACCGGGCGCAGGATGTCGGCGGCGTCGCGGACGTCCGCCGTCGTGATCATGCGGACCGCTTCCTCGACGGTGACCTTGCGGGCGGCGAGGTCGGTGAGCTGCTGCTCGTAACCGTCGCCCGAGGAGATCGCCTTCTGGAAGATCGACGGGTTGGTGGTGACGCCGACGACATGGCTCTGGTCGATCAGCTCGGCCAGGTTGCCGGACGTGATCCGCTTGCGCGACAGGTCGTCGAGCCAGATCGCCACGCCCTCGTCGGAGAGGCGCTTGAGTGCGTCTGTCATGAGTTGCATCTCCTACTAGTCGTATCTACGGGCGTCAGCGCGCGGCGGCTTCGAGGGATTCCCGCGCGGCGGCGGCCACGTGCTCGGGAGTGAAGCCGAACTCGCGGAACAGCACCTTCGCGTCGGCGGAGGCCCCGAAGTGCTCCAGCGAGACGATCCGGCCGGCGTCGCCCACGTACCGGTACCAGGTCAGGCCGATGCCCGCCTCGACGGCGACGCGCGCCTTCACCGACGGCGGCAGCACGCTGTCCTTGTAACCCTGGTCCTGCTCCTCGAACCACTCGACGGACGGCATCGAGACCACCCGGGTCGGCACCCCGGCCGCCTGGAGCTGCTCGCGCGCCTCGACGGCGACGTGCACCTCGGAACCGGTCGCGATGAGCAGCACCTGCGGCTTGCCACCTTCGGCCTCGAACAGGACGTAACCGCCCTTGGCCGCGTCCTCGTTCGCCTCGTACGTCGGCACACCCTGGCGGGTCAGCGCCAGACCGTGCGGGGTGCCCTTGCCGAACACCTTGGTGTAGCGGCGCAGGATCTCGCGCCAGGCGATGGCGGTCTCGTTGGCGTCGGCCGGGCGCACGACGTTCAGGCCCGGGATGGCGCGCAGCGCGGCCAGGTGCTCGACCGGCTGGTGCGTCGGGCCGTCCTCGCCGAGGCCGATCGAGTCGTGCGTCCAGACGTACGTCACCGGCAGGTGCATCAGCGCGGAGAGCCGCACCGCGTTGCGCATGTAGTCGGAGAACACCAGGAAGGTGCCGCCGTAGATGCGGGTGTTGCCGTGCAGCGCGATGCCGTTCATGGCGGCGGCCATCGCGTGCTCGCGGATGCCGAAGTGGATCGTGCGGCCGTACGGGTCGGCCTCCGGCAGCGGGTTGCCCGCCGGGAGGAACGACGACGTCTTGTCGATCGTCGTGTTGTTCGAGCCCGCGAGGTCGGCGGAGCCGCCCCACAGCTCGGGCACGATCTCACCGAGCGCCTGGAGCACCTTGCCGGAGGCGGCACGGGTGGCCAGACCCTTGCCGGGCTCGAAGACGGGGAGCTTCTCCTCCCAGCCCTCGGGCAGCTCGCCCGCGGCGATCCGGTCGAAGGAGGCGGCGCGCTCCGGGTTGGCCGTACGCCATGCGGCGAACGACTTGTCCCACTCGGCGCGGGCCTCACGGCCGCGGTCCAGGGCCTCGCGGGTGTGGCCGATGACCTCGTCGGAGACCTCGAAGGTCTGCTCCGGGTCGAAGCCGAGGACCCGCTTGGTCGCCGCGACCTCGTCGTCGCCGAGCGCCGAGCCGTGCGCGGCCTCGGTGTTCTGCGCGTTCGGGGCGGGCCAGGCGATGATCGAGCGGGCCGCGATGAACGAGGGGCGCTCGGTCTCGGCCTTGGCCGCCTGCAGCGCCGCGTACAGACCCGCCGGGTCCAGGTCGCCGCTCGGCAGCTGCTCGACACGCTGGACGTGCCAGCCGTACGCCTCGTACCGCTTGATGGTGTCCTCGGAGACCGCGGTCTCCGTGTCGCCCTCGATGGAGATGTGGTTGTCGTCCCACAGCAGGACCAGGTTGCCCAGCTTCTGGTGCCCGGCCAGCGAGGACGCCTCGGCCGAGATGCCCTCCTGGAGGCAGCCGTCACCGGCGATGGCCCACACCATGTGGTCGAACGGGGAGGTGCCGGGGGCCGCCTCGGGGTCGAACAGGCCGCGCTCGTAGCGGGCGGCCATCGCCATGCCCACCGCGTTGGCGACACCCTGGCCCAGCGGGCCGGTCGTCGTCTCGACACCGGTGGTGTGGCCGTACTCCGGGTGACCCGGGGTCTTGGAGCCCCAGGTGCGGAAGGCCTTCAGGTCGTCCAGCTCCAGGCCGTAGCCGGCCAGGTAGAGCTGGATGTAGAGGGTCAGGCTGGAGTGCCCGGCGGAGAGGACGAACCGGTCGCGGCCGGTCCACTCGGCGTCCGCGGGGTCGTGCCGCATCACCTTCTGGAACAGGGTGTACGCGGCAGGCGCGAGGCTCATGGCCGTGCCCGGGTGGCCGTTTCCGACTTTCTGTACGGCGTCCGCGGCGAGAACACGGGCGGTGTCCACGGCCCGCTGGTCCACATCGGTCCACTGGAGGTCTGTGGTGGTCGGCTTGATGCTCACCCTGAGTCAGGGCTCCTCTCCACTGTTGTAAACCGGTGACCGTTACCGCACCGGGCGCTGTCGAGCCTACCCCCGTTGCCGGGCGCACTTTCCGTGCACTTTCCAGGGTGTGGGCGACCCGTGGAGTTCGCCTCCCGGCGGAATGCGCATCCGGCGAACAGTCACCCCCAACACGACCCCACCCCCGCGAAGGGTGGTGTATCCCCAACGTCTAGAGTGGTCGAGTTCGCGCAAGTCTTCACCAGGGCCTCCAGGCCCGGAGCTTGCTGGGATTTCTCTGTCAGGGGTGTGCGTGACGGCCGTCGAGTCCCGACCCGCAGGGGTCGCCTTGACTCCCAGCCCAGGGGGCCATCGCCCGTTCGGGGCCCGCGTCAAGGCATTCGTGGCGCTTACCAAGCCACGGATCATCGAGCTGCTGCTCATCACCACCGTTCCGGTGATGTTCCTCGCTGCCCAAGGTGTACCCGATCTGTGGCTCGTTCTCACGACCACCATCGGGGGATACCTCTCCGCGGGCGGCGCCAACGCGCTCAACATGTACATCGACCGGGACATCGACGCGCTGATGGACCGTACGTCCCAGCGCCCGCTGGTCACCGGCATGGTCAGCCCCCGCGAATGTCTGGCCTTCGGCATCGGCCTCGCGGTGTTCTCCACGCTCTGGTTCGGACTGCTCGTCAACTGGCTCTCGGCCGCCCTCGCGCTCGGCGCGCTGCTCTTCTACGTCGTCGTCTACACGATGCTGCTGAAGCGCCGCACCTCCCAGAACATCGTCTGGGGCGGTATCGCGGGCTGCATGCCGGTCCTCATCGGCTGGTCGGCCGTGACGAACGAGCTCTCCTGGGCCGCCGTCATCCTCTTCGCCGTCATCTTCTTCTGGACGCCGCCGCACTACTGGCCGCTGTCCATGAAGGTCAAGGACGACTACGCCCGGGTCGGCGTCCCGATGCTCCCGGTCGTCGCCTCCAACCGGGTGGTCGCCAAGCAGATCGTCCTCTACAGCTGGGTGATGGTCGCGGTCTCGCTGCTGCTCACCCCGCTCGGCTACACCGGCTGGTTCTACACCGCGGTGGCGCTGCTCTCCGGCGGCGCCTGGCTCTGGGAGGCCCACGGCCTGCAGAACCGCGCCAAGGCCGGGGTGACCGGGGCCAAGCTCAAGGAGATGCGGCTCTTCCACTGGTCGATCACCTACGTCTCCCTCCTCTTCCTCGCCGTCGCGGTGGACCCCTTCCTCCGCTGACACCCCCGCTTCCGGTGTACGGGCGGGGGGGGGGGGGGGGGGGGGGGGGGGGGGGGGGGCGGCGGGGCCCCGGGCGGGGGGGGGGGCGCGGGCGGGGGGGGGGGGGGCGGGGGCGGGGGGGCGGGGG
>NZ_JAFEUF010000030.1:0-12976 GCF_016901035.1 Streptomyces durocortorensis | reverse complement strand
GCCGCTCGCTGCGACCCCGGCGCGCGCCACCGCCGCCCGGCCCTCCTCAGTGCGGCGCCGCCCCCCCCGCCCCCCCCCCCCCCCCCCCCCCCCCCCCCCCCCCCCCCCCCCTCGCCAGTTCATCTACCCGTCGGTAGCATCCTGTTCATGGCAGAGACGGCAGCAGACGCAGCGGACACCGAGCAGACCTCACGGACGGACGCCAGGAAGGCGGCGCGCGACGAGCGCAGGGCGGCGAAGCTCGCCCGCGAGATCGGCGCCTTCGCCAAGGAGCACGGCGGCGCGGAGGGGCAGCTCGCCTACATCGGCCAGGCGGGCGCCCGCATCGTCCTGGTCGGCGAGGACGGCGCGTGGGGCGACCTCGTCGCCCCGACCTACGCGGTGGCCGAGAGCGCGGCCGCGAAGTCCGGCATCACGATGCACGACGAGTTCGACGGCGAGTTCGCGCTCAAGGTCCGCACGGGCCCGTACGAGTGGTCCCGGATGGCCGGGATCCAGGTCGGCGGCCCGTCCAACGACAGCTGAGGCTTCCGCCCGGACGGTGTCCCGCCCGGGGAAGCGTCCTGACACTCCCTCGGGCAACACCTGATCCGGGGCTCACCCGTTAGGCCGTGCACACGCACGCCGTCCCAGGGAGCCCCGGATGACCGACACCGTGCCCGTGGCCGACCTGGTCGACCAGAACTGCCACGGCGTGCTGCGCGCCGAGCTGGGCCTCGGGACCTTCGAGGCCCGGCTCACCGCCACCCGCGCCCCGGCCGCCCCCGGCACCACCTTCTTCGACACCCAGACCGGCTTCGCCGTGCGCCGCTGGTGCCCGCCCCTGCTCGGCCTCGAAGCGCACTGCCCGCCCGCCCACTATCTGGCCAGGCGGCGCGAACTGGGCGTCGCCGAGACCTCCCGCCGCCTGCTGCGCGCCTCCGGGGTCTCCGCCCACCTCGTCGACACCGGACTCCCCGGCGACCTCACCGGACCGGCCGAGCTGGCCTCGGCGGCCGGTTCCGAAGCCCGGGAGATCGTCCGGCTGGAGGTCCTCGCCGAACACGTCGCCGACACCTCGGGCACCGTCGACACCTTCCTGGTCAACCTCGGCGAGGCCGTGCACACCGCCGCGTCCTCCGCCGTCGCGTTCACCTCCGTCGGCGCCGGCGCACCGTACGCCGCCCCCGAGCCGCCGGGGCCGGTCCGGGTGCGGGCGGCCGCCGGGCGCTGGCTGGCCCGGCGGGTGACGGAGCGCCGGGCCGCCCGCCGGGGCACGGTGGGCCGGGGCGGCGGCGGGGCGCCCCTCGAACCGGAGCTGCTGGACCATCTGCGCTGGTCCGCGGTGGCCTGCGGGCTGCCGCTGCAACTGCGCCTGGGCACCGCGGACCCGGCCCGCCTCGCCGACTTCGCCGCCGCCACCGAGGGCCACGGCTGCGACCTCGTCCTCCTGCACGGCTACCCGTACCACCGGCAGACCGCCGCGCTGGCCGGCCGGCACCCGCACGTCTACGCCGACCTCGGGACCGTACCGGCGCGGACGGGGGCGCGGGCGGCGGGCGTGCTCGCGGAGATCATGGAGCTGGCACCGTTCGGCAAGCTGCTGTTCTCCAGCGGGGCGCAGGGGCTGCCGGAACTGCACCTGGTGAGCGCGCGGCAGTTCCGCGAGGCGCTGGGGCGGGTGCTGGGCGCCTGGGTGGAGGACGGCGCGTGGACCCGGCGGGACGCGGCCCGGGTCGCCACGATGATCGGGTCGGGCAACGCACGCCGGGTGTACGGCCTGGGATGAGAGCGGTGAGGAGCGGGGACACGACCGAGGGGCGGCAGGCCCCCCGGCCCGCCGCCCCTCACCCGCCGTACGTACGTCCGTCAGACCGCCGTCGCCGGTGCCGTCTCCGGCCGTTCGGCGGAGGGGCCGGGCAGCGGGGCGGGCGCGTCGTCGCCGCGCTCGCGCATGCTGAGGACGAGCCGGACCACGGCGATCAACAGGATGGCCGAGCCGAACATGTGGATGCCGACCAGGATCTCGGGGACGTCGCTGAAGTACTGGACGTACCCGATCGCGCCCTGGGCGAGCAGCACGAGCAGCAGGTCACGGGCGCGGGCCCGGGTGTCGGCGGGGGCGTCGACCACCCGCAGGGCCAGCCACATCGCGATGGCCAGGGCGCAGACCACCCAGGCGGCGATGGCGTGGACATGGGCGGCGGCCGACCAGTCCCACGGCATGCGCGGTACGTCGCTGCTGTCGCCGGCGTGCTTGCCGGAACCGGTCACCGAGGTGCCCAGCACGATCAGCACCACAGTCGTCGCCATGATCGCCCACGCCAGCCGGCGCACCGGCAGCGGGGTCCGGGGCCGCGGCGGGCCGTCGCCCTCGTCGATCCGCACCCAGGTGATCACGGCGATCGCCAGGAGCACGTTGGCCAGCAGGAAGTGCCCGGCCACCGTCCACGGGTTGAGTCCCGCCCAGACCGTGATCCCGCCGAGGATGGCGTTGCCCAGCACGATCCAGAACTGCGACCAGGCCAGCCGGGTCAGCTTGCGGCGGCGCGGCTTCATCGAACTGACGGCGATGATCGCCCAGCCGACCGCGGCCGACAGCACGTAGGCCAGCATCCGGTTGCCGAACTCGATCGCTCCGTGCAGTCCCTGCTCGGGCGTCGCGAACAGGCTGTCGTCGGTGCACTTGGGCCAGGTGTCGCAGCCGAGCCCCGAACCGGTGAGCCGGACGGCCCCGCCGGTGATGATGATGAAGACGCTCATCAGGATGGCGGAGAGCGCGGCGCGCTTCACCATCTTGGTGGACGGCGTCCAGCGCTTGGCGATGAGGGAGATGGGGGTTTCCACGCGGACCATCGTAGGACGGGGCTTGTGCGCGTTTTCACGAGGGGTGGGTACGTGCGCGCCTGCCCGGAAAATCCCTGTGGCGAGCCCTACTCCCAGCGGAAGAACTTCGCCGCCGTGCCGAGCCCCAGCACCGCCCACACCGCGAGGATCCCGGCCTGGGCCCACGGCATCGACGCGCCGTGCTGCAGGACGTCCCGCAGCCCCTCCGAGAGCGCCGACACCGGCAGCAGCCCCAGCACCGACTGCACCGCGTCCGGGAACTTGTCCAGCGGCACGATGACCCCGCCGCCGACCAGCAGCAGCAGGAAGACCAGGTTGGCGGCGGCGAGCGTCGCCTCGGCCTTCAGCGTCCCGGCCATCAGCAGCCCGAGCCCGGAGAACGCGGCGGTCCCGAGGACGAGGAGCAGCAGTACCGAGAGCGGGTTGCCCTCGGGCGACCAGCCGAGCGCGAAGGCGATCGCCGTCAGCAGCACGATCTGGAGCACCTCGGTGACCAGCACCGACAGCGTCTTCGCGGTCATCAGCGCCCAGCGCGGCAGCGGGGACGCCCCGAGCCGCTTGAGGACCCCGTAACGGCGTTCGAAGCCGGTGGCGATGGCCTGGCCGGTGAAGGCGGTGGACATCACGGCGAGCGCCAGGACGCCCGGGGCGAGGAAGTCGACCGACGCGCCCGCGCCCGTGTCGACGATGTCGACCGCGCTGAACAGCACCAGCAGCAGCGTCGGGATGATCACCGTCAGCAGCAGCTGCTCGCCGTTGCGCAGCAGCATCCGGGTCTCCAGCGCGGTCTGCGCGGCGATCATCCGGGGGAGCGGGGCGGCGCCGGGGCGCGGGGTGTACGTACCGGCGCTCATGCGCGCAGCTCCTTGCCGGTCAGTTCCTTGCCGGTCAGTTCGAGGAAGACGTCCTCCAGGGTGTGCCGCTCCACGGAGATGCCGTCGGGCATCACGCCGTGCTGGGCGCACCAGGAAGTCACGGTGGCGAGCAGCTGCGGGTCGATGCTCCCGGTGATCCGGTACGTCCCCGGGAGCGGCTCGGCGGCCCCGCAGCCGTCGGGCAGGGCCTTGAGGAGGGAGCCGAGGTCGAGCCCGGGGCGGCCGGTGAAGCGCAGGGTGTTCTCGGCGCCGCCCCGGCAGAGCTGCTCCGGGCTGCCCTGGGCGATGACCCGGCCCGCGTCGATGATCGCGACGTCGTCGGCGAGCGTTTCGGCCTCGTCCATGAAGTGGGTGGTCAGCACCACGGACACTCCGTCGGCGCGCAGCTCGCGCACCAGGTCCCAGGTGGAGCGGCGGGCCTGCGGGTCGAGCCCCGCGGTCGGCTCGTCCAGGAAGACCAGCTCGGGCCGGCCGACGACCGCCATGGCCAGGGAGAGGCGCTGCTGCTGCCCGCCGGAGAGCCGCCGGTAGGTGGTACGGCCGCAGTCGCCGAGGCCCAGGCGCTCGATCAGGGCGTCCACGTCGAGGGGGTGGGCGTGCAGCTTGGCCATGTGGCGGAGCATCTCCTCCGCGCGGGCGCCGGAGTAGACGCCGCCGGACTGGAGCATCACCCCGACCCGCGGGCGCAGCCGCTCGGCGTCGGCGACCGGGTCGAGGCCGAGGACGCGTACGGTGCCGGCGTCGGGGCGGCGGTAGCCCTCGCAGGTCTCGATCGTGGTGGTCTTCCCGGCGCCGTTCGGGCCGAGGACGGCGGTCACCGCGCCGGTCGCGACGACCAGATCGAGGCCGTTCACCGCGGTCTTCGCGCCGTACCGCTTGACCAGGCCGCTGACCTGTACGACGGGCTCGTTCTCCATGGCGCACCAGTCTAGGCAGCGCCTCGGAGAAGCCGTCCCGCGGGGCCAGATTAGGTAACCCTAAGTGACGAACCGCACCGTTGATCGTTCCGGACCGTGGTTGTCAGAGTCGAAGGAATTACGCAACAATGGTGTTGTGAAATACGACGGACGGGCTCCTCAGGAGGAACTCGCGACCGGTGAGCGCTCGACGCGCAACCGGGTCGCGCGCTCCATCCTGGACCACGGCCCCTCCACCGTCGCGGATCTCGCCAAGCGCGTCGGCCTCACCCAGGCCGCCGTCCGCCGCCACTTGGACGCCCTCGTCTCCGACGATGTCGTCGAAGCCCGTGAACAGCGGGTGTACGGGGCGCGGACCCGCGGCAGGCCCGCCAAGGTGTTCGCCCTGACCGACTGCGGCCGGGACGCCTTCGACCAGTCCTACGACAAGCTGGCCGCCGACGCCCTGCGCTTCATCGCCGAGTCCGGGGGCGACGAGGCGATCATCGCCTTCGCCCGCGCCCGGATGGCCGCGATGGGCGAGGCGTACCGCGCGGCGGTCGAGGCCGCGGAGCCCGAAGGGCGCACCGAGGCCCTGGCCAAGGCCCTGACCGCCGACGGGTACGCTGCTACGGCGCGAAGCGCGCCGGGCCCGCAGCAGGGCGAGCAGCTGTGCCAGCACCACTGCCCGGTGGCGCATGTCGCCGAGCAGTTCCCACAGCTGTGCGAGGCGGAGACGGAATTCTTCTCCAGCCTCCTCGGGACGCATGTGCAGCGTCTGGCCACCCTCGCCCACGGCGACGGCGTGTGCACGACCTATGTGCCACGCAGTGGCCACGCAGCACCCCCACAGACCACCCATTCAGCATCTGCAAGCACGGCCGGGAGGAACCCCGCATGACGCTCCCCACGGAGACTGCCCACCCTGAGCTCGAGGGTCTGGGTACGTACGAATTCGGCTGGGCCGACTCCGACGCGGCAGGCGCGGCGGCGAAGCGCGGTCTCTCCGAGGCTGTCGTCCGCGACATCTCGGAGAAGAAGAACGAGCCCGAGTGGATGCTGAAGCTGCGGCTCAAGGGCCTCAAGCTCTTCGGCAAGAAGCCCATGCCCAACTGGGGCTCGGACCTGTCGGGCATCGACTTCGACAACATCAAGTACTTCGTGCGCTCCACGGAGAAGCAGGCGGCCTCCTGGGAGGACCTGCCCGAGGACATCAAGAACACGTACGACAAGCTCGGCATCCCCGAGGCGGAGAAGCAGCGCCTCGTCGCCGGCGTCGCCGCGCAGTACGAGTCCGAGGTCGTCTACCACCAGATCAACGAGGAGCTGGAGGCGCAGGGTGTCATCTTCATGGACACCGACACCGCGCTGAAGGAGCACCCGGAGCTCTTCAAGGAGTACTTCGGCACCGTCATCCCCGTCGGTGACAACAAGTTCGCCTCGCTGAACTCGGCCGTGTGGTCCGGCGGCTCGTTCATCTACGTGCCCAAGGGCGTCCACGTGGACATCCCGCTCCAGGCCTACTTCCGTATCAACACGGAGAACATGGGCCAGTTCGAGCGGACGCTGATCATCGTCGACGAGGACGCCTACGTCCACTACGTCGAGGGCTGCACCGCCCCGATCTACTCCTCGGACTCGCTGCACAGCGCCGTGGTCGAGATCATCGTGAAGAAGGGCGGCCGCTGCCGCTACACGACCATCCAGAACTGGTCGAACAACGTCTACAACCTGGTCACCAAGCGGGCCGTGGCCTACGAGGGCGCGACCATGGAGTGGGTCGACGGCAACATCGGCTCCAAGGTGACCATGAAGTACCCGGCCGTCTACCTGATGGGCGAGCACGCCAAGGGCGAGACCCTGTCCATCGCCTTCGCGGGCGAGGGCCAGCACCAGGACGCCGGCGCCAAGATGGTCCACATGGCCCCGAACACCTCCTCCAACATCGTCTCCAAGTCGGTGGCGCGAGGCGGCGGCCGTACGTCCTACCGCGGACTGATCGAGATCGGCGAGGGCGCGCCGGGCGCGAAGTCCAACGTCCTCTGCGACGCTCTGCTCGTCGACACGATCTCCCGCTCGGACACCTACCCCTACGTCGACGTCCGCGAGGACGACGTGTCGATGGGCCACGAGGCGACCGTCTCCAAGGTCTCCGAGGACCAGCTCTTCTACCTCATGAGCCGCGGACTCACCGAGTTCGAGGCCATGGCGATGATCGTGCGCGGCTTCGTCGAGCCGATCGCCAAGGAGCTGCCCATGGAGTACGCCCTGGAGCTCAACCGGCTGATCGAGCTGCAGATGGAGGGTTCGGTCGGCTAGGTCCGCGCCCGCGGACCACCGGGACGGCCGTTCACCCCCCCCCCCGCCCCACCGAATCCCCCGAGTTCTTGACTGAAGAAAGCGAGCACTACGACAGCCATGGCTGAGGCTCAGAACACTCCGGCGGGCTCCACCACCGCCGGCTCCATCGCGGTGGCCGCCGAGTCGACCGTCGCCACTCGCATGAGCGCACCCCCGTCCTTCGACGTCGCGGACTTCCCCGTCCCGCACGGCCGCGAGGAGGAGTGGCGTTTCACGCCGCTGGAGCGCCTGCGTGGGCTGCACGACGGCACCGCCGTCGCCACCGGCAGCGGCGTGAAGGTCGCCATCGAGGCGCCCGAGGGCGTCACGGTCGAGACCGTCGGCCGCGACGACTCCCGGCTCGGCAAGGCCGGCACCCCGGTGGACCGGGTCGCCGCCCAGGCCTACAGCTCCTTCGAGCAGGCGTCGGTCGTCACGGTCGCCAAGGAGGCCGTGCTCACCGAGCCGATCCGGATCGCCGTGCACGGCGAGGGCGGCGTCGCCTTCGGCCACCAGCTCATCGAGCTGGGCGCCTTCGCCGAGGCCGTCGTCGTCATCGACCACACCGGTGACGCGGTGCTCGCCGCCAACGTCGACTACGTGCTGGGCGATGGCGCCAAGCTCACCGTCGTCTCCGTCCAGGACTGGGACGACACCGCCGTCCACGTCGGCCAGCACAACGCGCTGGTCGGCCGGGACGCCTCGTTCAAGTCGATCGTCGTCACCTTCGGCGGCGACGTCGTGCGCCTGCACCCCCGGGTCGCCTACGCGGCCACCGGCGGCGAGGCGGAGCTCTTCGGTCTGTACTTCACCGACAAGGGCCAGCACCAGGAGCACCGCCTGCTGGTCGACCACAACACCCCGCACTGCAAGTCCAACGCGGTGTACAAGGGCGCCCTCCAGGGCGACGGCGCGCACGCCGTCTGGATCGGCGATGTCCTCATCCAGGCCGCGGCCGAGGGCACCGACACCTACGAGATGAACCGGAACCTCGTCCTCACCGACGGGGCCCGGGTCGACTCCGTGCCCAACCTGGAGATCGAGACCGGCGAGATCGTCGGCGCCGGCCACGCCTCGGCGACCGGCCGCTTCGACGACGAGCAGCTCTTCTACCTCCAGTCCCGCGGCATCCCGGCCGAGGAGGCCCGACGCCTGGTCGTGCGCGGCTTCTTCGCCGAGCTGGTCCAGCAGATCGGCCTGCCGGACGTCGAGGAGCGGCTCATCGAGAAGATCGAGGCCGAGCTGAAGGCGTCCGTCTGATGTCCTTCGTCAAAGCCTGTGCGCTGAGTGAGCTGGAGGACGACACCCCCAAGCGGGTGGAGCTCGACGGCACACCCGTCTCCGTCGTCCGCACCGAGGGCGAGGTGTTCGCGATCAACGACATCTGCTCGCACGCGAACGTCTCCCTCTCGGAGGGCGAGGTGGAGGACTGCGCGATCGAGTGCTGGCTGCACGGATCGTCGTTCGACCTCCGCACCGGCAAGCCGTCCGGCCTTCCCGCGACGCGCCCCGTCCCCGTATACCCCGTAAAGATCGAAGGGGACGATGTGCTCGTCTCCGTCACCCAGGAGTCCTGAGTCACCCATGGCAACGCTTGAAATCCGCGACCTGCACGTCACCGTCGAGGCCGACAACGCCACGAAGGAGATCCTCAAGGGCGTCGACCTGACCGTGAAGCAGGGCGAGACCCACGCCATCATGGGCCCCAACGGGTCCGGCAAGTCCACCCTCGCGTACTCGCTCGCGGGTCACCCCAAGTACACGATCACCAGCGGTACGGTCACCCTGGACGGCGAGGACGTCCTGGAGATGTCCGTCGACGAGCGGGCCCGTGCCGGCCTGTTCCTCGCCATGCAGTACCCGGTCGAGATCCCCGGTGTCTCGGTCTCCAACTTCCTGCGCACCTCCGCCACCGCCATCCGCGGCGAGGCCCCCAAGCTGCGGACGTGGGTCAAGGAGGTCAAGGAGACGATGGCCGGGCTCCAGATGGACCCGTCCTTCGCCGAGCGCAACGTCAACGAGGGCTTCTCCGGCGGTGAGAAGAAGCGCCACGAGATCCTTCAGCTGGAGCTCCTCAAGCCGAAGATCGCCGTCCTGGACGAGACCGACTCCGGCCTGGACGTCGACGCGCTCAAGACCGTCTCCGAGGGCGTCAACCGGGTCCGCGAGACCGGCGAGGTCGGCACGCTGCTGATCACGCACTACACCCGCATCCTGAAGTACATCAAGCCCGACTTCGTGCACGTCTTCGCCAACGGCCGGATCGCGGCCTCCGGCGGTGCAGAGCTGGCCGACCAGCTGGAGAACGAGGGCTACGAGGCCTACACGAAGGGTGGCGCTTCCGCGTGACTGACGCCCGACAGGGGCTCTCCGGCCTCCTCGACACCGAGGCGATCCGCAAGGACTTCCCGCTCCTGGACCGCACGGTCCACGACGGCAAGAAGGTCGTGTACCTGGACTCCGCGGCGACCTCGCAGAAGCCGCGCCAGGTCCTCGACGCGCTCAACACGTACTACGAGCGTCACAACGCGAACGTGCACCGCGGCGTCTACACGATCGCCGAGGAGGCCACCGCGCTGTACGAGGGCGCCCGCGACAAGGTCGCCGCCTTCATCAACGCACCCAGCCGTGACGAGGTGATCTTCACGAAGAACGCCTCGGAGTCGCTGAACCTCGTGGCGAACATGCTCGGCTGGGCGGACGAGCCCTATCGGGTGGACCGTGACACGGAGATCGTCACCACGGAGATGGAGCACCACTCCAACATCGTGCCGTGGCAGCTGCTCGCGCAGCGCACCGGCGCGAAGCTGAAGTGGTTCGGCATCACCGACGACGGTCGGCTCGACCTGTCCAACATCGACGAGATCATCACCGAGAAGACGAAGATCGTCTCCTTCACGCTGGTCTCCAACATCCTGGGCACGGTCAACCCGGTCGAGCAGATCATCCGCCGCGCCCAGCAGGTCGGCGCGCTGGTCTGTATCGACGCCTCGCAGGCGGCCCCGCACATGGTGCTCGACGTGCAGGCGCTCCAGGCGGACTTCGTGGCCTTCACCGGCCACAAGATGGTCGGCCCGACGGGCATCGGCGTGCTGTGGGGACGGCAGGAGCTCCTGGAGGACCTGCCTCCGTTCCTCGGCGGCGGCGAGATGATCGAGACCGTGTCGATGCACTCCTCGACGTACGCCCCCGCTCCGCACAAGTTCGAGGCCGGTACGCCCCCGATCGCCCAGGCCGTCGGCCTCGGCGCGGCCGTGGACTACCTCACCTCGATCGGCATGGAGAAGATCCACAGCCACGAGAAGGCGATCACCGAGTACGCGCTGAAGCGCCTCCTGGAGGTCCCCGACCTGCGGATCATCGGTCCGACGACGGCCGAGGACCGCGGCGCGGCGATCTCCTTCACACTCGGCGACATCCACCCGCACGACGTGGGCCAGGTCCTCGACGAGCAGGGCATCGCCGTCCGGGTCGGCCACCACTGCGCCCGCCCGGTCTGCCTGCGGTACGGAATTCCCGCGACGACGCGAGCGTCGTTCTATCTGTACTCCACGCCCGCCGAGGTCGACGCCCTGGTGGACGGCCTGGAGCACGTCCGGAACTTCTTCGGGTGAGGGCTGACTGGTGAAGCTTGATTCCATGTACCAGGAAGTGATCCTGGACCACTACAAGCACCCCCACGGGCGCGGCCTGCGGGACGGCGACGCCGAGGTGCACCACGTCAACCCGACGTGCGGCGACGAGATCACGCTCCGCGTGAAGTACGACGGCGAGACCATCGCCGACGTGAGCTACGAGGGCCAGGGCTGCTCCATCAGCCAGGCCTCCGCCTCCGTGCTGAACGAGCTGCTCGTCGGCAAGGAGCTGTCCCAGGCGCAGAAGATCCAGGGCGCCTTCCTGGAGCTGATGCAGTCCAAGGGCCAGCTGGAGCCGGACGACGCGATGGAGGAGGTGCTGGAGGACGCCGTCGCGTTCGCCGGCGTCTCCAAGTACCCCGCCCGGGTCAAGTGCGCGCTGCTGAGCTGGATGGCGTGGAAGGACGCGACGGCCAAGGCGCTGTCCGAAGGGAAGACCGCATGAGCGACAACGAGACCGCGACCATGAAGCCGGCCTCCGAGGAGGAGGTCCGCGAGGCGCTGTACGACGTCGTCGACCCCGAGCTGGGCATCGACGTCGTCAACCTGGGCCTGATCTACGGCATCCACGTCGACGACGCCAACATCGCCACCCTCGACATGACCCTGACGTCCGCGGCCTGCCCGCTGACCGACGTCATCGAGGACCAGGCGAAGTCCGCCACGGACGGCATCGTCAACGAGCTGCGGATCAACTGGGTCTGGATGCCGCCGTGGGGCCCGGACAAGATCACCGACGACGGACGCGAGCAGCTCCGCGCGCTGGGGTTCAACGTCTGACACGCTCCCCGAAGAGCGATCAACGGCCATGCCCGCCAGGCAGACTGGCGGGCATGGCCGTCTCCATGTACCACATCGCCGTCGACGCTCACGACCTGCCGCGCATGGCCCGCTTCTGGAGTGCGGTGCTGGACTGGCAGGTGCTCTTCGAGCACGAGGAGGAGATCATCATCGGCGCGCACGAGACCGCGCTGCCGGGCATGTGCTTCCTCCCCGTGCCCGAGGGGAAGACCGTCAAGAACCGGCTGCACATCGATCTGACCCCGGACGACCAGGACGCCGAGGTGACGCGGATCCTCGCACTCGGCGCCCGGCGGGTGGACGTCGGGCAGGGGCCGGACGTCACCTTCGTGGTGATGGCCGACCCCGAGGGCAACGAGTTCTGCGTGCTGCGCCCCAAGCGGACCCTGACCGACTGAGGCCGCGGCCTGGCTCCTCGTTCAGACGTGGGCGGGCGGCGGTGGACCGTACTGCTCCGGCAGCGTCTGCGCCGCCGCCCCGGCCAGGACCGGGCCCAGGTTCTCCGTACGCATCCGGAGGTCGACGTAGAGCAGGCCGTTCACCAGCGGCGGGAGGATCATCGTGATCAACTGCGAGATCATCTGGCTGATGAACGACAGCAGCATCACGCTGCCGAGCATGGCGATGAGCGCTCCGTCGCTCGGCTCGGCGCCCATGTCCGCGGGGGCGAACAGGCCGGGCAGCATGCCGATCATCTGGAACGGCATCTGGATCATGAAGCCGATCATGGCCGCGATGCCGAAGCCGAGCAGTGTGACGCCGAAGACTCGCCACCAGGTGCCGCGCACGAGCTGGGCCGAGCGTCGCAGGGCTCCCACCGGGCGCTGGTTCTCGAAGACCACGATGGTCGTGGCCAGGGAGAACCGCACCCAGAGCCACATCCCCACCGGAGCGATGAGCAGCCCGACGAGGGCGCCGATCAGCGTCAACGGCAGCGCACCGTCCTCGTCGCCCAGCGAGACCGTGTAGACCATCAGCCCGGCGAAGGCGACCATGAGGGGCGCCATCGGGATGAGCATGACCAGCCCGGTCAGGAACACCGTGCCGATGAGCGCCCAGACCCGCGACCACGCCCGCTTCCAGACCTCTCCGAAGCGGATCGGGCGGCCCAGGACGGCTTCCTGGAGGACGACGGGGGCCGCCGCCTGCATCATGGCCGACGCCAGCAGGTAGACGATCATGCCGATGACCATCAGCACGCCGAACGCCACGCCCAGCGGGACGAGTTCGTCGGCGTCGGGGGAGCCCGAGGAGCCGGACGTCAGCTCGTCCCACTGGCTTGCCACCGCGGAGGCGGCCACCACCAGGGCGACGGCCATCACGAGCGTCGCCGCACCGAACAGCGTCAGAGCCACGCCGATCAGCGGCTTCCAGTACCGCCCGATCGTTGCGAAGGCGCCGCTGAGTATGTCCGAGACCCTCAGCGGCGCCAGGGGTATCACCCCCGGCTTGGGCGGTGCGGCCCACCCGCCGTGCCAGCCGCCGCCCGGCCCCTGCGCGCCCCCCTCCTCGGGACCGGGGGCGGCTCCGCCGGGCGGGAAGGCGCGACGCCGGTGAAGCTCGCCCTGGCCGGGGCCGCGACCGCCGCCGTCCTCACCTCGAT
>NZ_JAFEUF010000310.1 GCF_016901035.1 Streptomyces durocortorensis | reverse complement strand
TCCCCCGTCCCGCTCCCCGAAGACGTCCTCAAACGCCGGACGGGCCGGAACTGCCCGCCCGCCACTCCTCCGCGTACGCGTCGAAGATCGCCCGCAGATGGTGGCCGATCTTCAGGTAGTCCAGGTCGTCCAGGTTGGCCAGCGACACCCGCACCGACCACTGAGGGCCGTCGAAGCCGCCGCCGTTGAGCAGGACCACCGAGGTCTGCTCGGCCAGCCGGAACAGCGGGTCGACCGGCTCGTAGTTCTGCTCCAGGAAGTCGGCGAACGGCTTTCCGTGGACCCGCTCCGCCTCGGCCAGCAGGTCCAGCTCGATGTAGTACGCCGCCCGCTTCGGGTCCTCCGTAACCTTCATGTGCACGCCCTCCAGCAGGAGTTCGAGCCGCTGCCGCACGATCGCCCGGATCCGGTGCTTGTAGGCCTGCCCCTCGTCCAGCATGTCGAACAGCGAGAACAGCGCCATCATCACCTGCTGCGGCAGTGAGAGCCCCGCCGTGTGGTTCAGCGCCACCTGCCGGGAGTCCGCCACCAGCCGGTCGATGAACCGGATCTTCTCCGGCTCCAACGACAGCGTCCCGTAACGCCTGTTGAGCCGGTCCTTCTGCGCCCGGTCCTGCCCCGCCAGCATCGCGTCGATCACGTTGTCGTCGTGCAGCGCGATCACCCCGAGCCGCCAGCCGGTCGCCCCGTAGTGCTTGGAGTAGGAGTAGACGAGGAGCGTGTTGCGCGGCAGGTCGGCGGCGAGCGAGCGGAAGCCCTCCACGAACGTCCCGTACACGTCGTCGGTCACGATGATCAGGTTCGGGTTCTGCTCGCCGACGATGGAGACGATCTGCTCGGAGACCCGGGAAGAGAGCGCCAGCGACGGCGGGTTGCTCGGGTTCACACAGCAGACCAGCTTCACCGAGGGGTCCGCGAGCTTGGCGATCTCCTCCTCCGGGTAGCGCCACTGTCGCACCCCGGTCTCGGTGAACAGGCTCGCCTCCACCCGCACCACGTCGAAGTCGTACGTGTCCAGCTCCGGGATCTCCAGGTACGGGGTGAACACCGGCACCATCAGGGCGATCCGGTCGCCCTTCTCCAGGATCCCGTTCTTCATCAGCGAGTCGAAGATGTAGCACATCGCCGCCGTGCCGCCCTCGGTGGCGAACAGGCTCAGCGTCTGCCCCTCCGGCGGCCGGTGGTCGAACATCTCGTCCGCGACATAGCCGCGCACGATCTCCTCGGTGTGGCGCAGGATCCGGTCCGGCACCGGGTAGTTGTCCCCGATCGAGGAGTCCGCCAGCTCGTGCACGAACGCGTCCCGGTCGAAGCCGAACCGCTTCACCGCCAGGTCCACGCTCGCCTTCAGCAGCTCGATACCCGGCAGCTCCGGGTGCGTACGGACGAAGTGCTCGAAGCGCTCCGCACACCCCGACTGCTCCGGCATGCCGCCCAGGTTGTCGGCCGTCCACACCCGCCGGGACTCCGAGATCGCGAAGTAGCCGAGCGCGTGGTACGCCTCGCGGGGCCCCGTGGCGACCCAGTTCGGGTTGCCGCGGCCCGCGTTCAGCATCGTCCGCGTCGACTGCCCCTTCTGGCCCGGCTGGTCGCTCTGCGCGGCCGTCGCGATCTGGATGAACTTGTCCTTCAGCTCGAAGGGGGAGAGCTGGGCGAACGACCGGATCTCTGCACGGCTGAGGCTGGTCTTGGGCATGGGGTGTCCACTCCGTTACGGGTCAGTGGTTGAGCAGGACGATCACGGCGCCCCACACCGTCAGCAGGACGTTGCCGACGGCGTACGGGATGGTGTAGCCGAGGGTGGGGATCTGGGACTTCGAGGTCTCGTTGACGGCGCCGATGGCCGCCGTGGTGGTCTGGCCGCCCGCCAGGACGCCCATCAGGATCGGGAAGCGGATCCGCTGCACGTGGTGCCCGACCAGGAAGCCCACGATCAGCGGGACGACGGTGGCGACCGCGCCCAGCAGCAGCAGACCCCAGCCGGCCGAGGAGAGGCCGCTGGTGAAACCGGGACCGGCGTTGATGCCGACGACGGCCACGAACAGGCAGAGCCCGAAGGTGTCCATGAACCACTGCGCGCCCGGCGGGACGTTCCCGTACGTCGGGTACTTGCCGCGGATCCAGCCGAAGACCAGCCCCATGATCAGGCCGCCGCCGGAGGTGGACAGCGAGATCGGCACCCCGCCCGCCGTCAGCGCCGGGATGCCGATGCAGCCGCCGAGGAAGATGCCGAGGCCGACCCAGACCATGTCCGTCGCGAAGCTCGTCGGCACGGGCTTGCCGAGCGCCCTCCCCGCCGGGCCGACCAAGCGCTCCGGACCCGTGAGGATCAGCGTGTCGCCGCGCTCCAGCTTCGTGGACAGGCGGTACGGGAAGACGGCCCCCGCCCGGTACAGCTTGTCGATGTACACGCCGACCATGAACGGCTGCCGCCGCACCTCCTCCACGGTCCGGCCGAGCTGCGCCTTCTCCGAGACGACGACGTGCAGCGTCTCGGTGCGGTAGCCGAGCAGCGCGACGTCGTCGGCCTCGGACCCGATGTGCGTACGGGCGTCGAAGTCCACCAGGTCGCCCCGGATCGCGCTGACCGCGACGGTGTCGCCGAGCCGCAGGGTGCGGGACTGGTCGTGCTCCAGCACCGTCCCGCCCCGGCGGATCCCGGTGAGGTACACCCGGCGGCCCAGCGCCTTCTGCTGCTCCTCGAAGTCCGCCACCGAGCGGCCCACCAGATCCGGGCGCTGGACGCTGTACGCGCGCAGGACCACCTCGTAGTAGCCCTCGCCCTCGTCCGGGCTCTCGTCCGGCGCGTCCAGCTCCGCCGCGAGCTCCGCGCTCTCCTTCGCCAGGTCGCGGCGGTAGAGCCGGGGCAGCACGTTGGCCAGGAGCATCGCGCACAGGATCGTGCCCAGCGGATACGTCACCGCGTACCCGACGGCGACCAGGTTCTCCTCGGTCTTCACCTCGTCGGCCGACAGCTCCGGCAGCGTACCGATCGCGTCCTGGGCGACTCCGATCGCCGCCGACTGGGTCAGCGCCCCGCTCATCAGGCCGGCGCCGAGCCCGGGACCGTAACCGAGCAGGTGCGCGAAGAGCCACGACACCAGCAGCCCGGTCACACAGACGACCACGGCGTTGACGACCTGCGGCAGGCCGTCCTTCCGGAGCCCCCGGAAGAACTGCGGGCCCACCCGGTAGCCGAGGGCGAACAGGAACATGATGAAGAAGAGGTTCTTCACCGTGTCGTCGATCTGGACCTTGAACTGGGCCCCGAGCAGCAGACCGGCCACCAGACAGCCCGTCACCGCGCCCAGCGCGATCGCCCGGTAGCGGACCTTCCCGAGCAGGAAGCCGAACGCCACCACGAGGAAGACGAGCAGCTCGGGGTGGGGCTGGAAGATGTTCCGGTTCAGGAAGTCGATCACGTCAGGCCCCCAGTACGCCGACGAGGATGGGCCCGGTCAGCGGCAGCAGGAAGTTGGAGAGCGTGTACGTGATCGTGTAGCCGAGGAGCGGGACCGAGCTCTGGGCCACCTGGGTGATGGAGGTGATCGCCGGGGTCGAGCACTGCTGCCCGGCGATCGCGCCGATAAGCAGCGGCTTCTCGATCTTCAGCAGCTTGGTCCCGACGATCAGCGAGATCGTGGCCGGGACCAGCACCATCGCGATGCCGGCGAACGGCAGCAGCGCCCCGTACTCCTTCAGCAGCGGCCAGGCCTGCGGTCCGGCGGCCAGCCCGGTGCAGGCGATGAAGACGGCCAGGCCCATGTCCTTCAGCGTGCTCGCCGCCTGCGGAGGGAACGCCCCGAACGTCTGGCTGCGGGAGCGGAACCAGCCGAAGAGCAGGCCGGAGACCAGACAGCCGCCGCCGGTGCCGAGCGACATCGGGACGTCTCCGAGCTTGACGACGATCTGGCCGAGCAGGGAGCCCGCCACGATGCCGAAGCCCAGGTAGATGAAGTCGGTGGCGTCGTTCTTCACCACCGCGCCGAGCTTCGTGACGAGCCGGTTCAGCCCGCCCCGCGCGCCGACCAGGGTGAGCACGTCGCCCCGGGCGAGGACGGTCTCCCCGCTGGCGGGCAGGTGCTGGTCGTTGCGGAGCACATCGGTGACGTAGATGCCGTCCTTGCGGAACTCCGGATGGCGCTTCTCCAGCCGGTCGATGGTCGCGCCGACCGTCTCCTTCTCGGTGACGGCGACCTGACTGGTGGCCAGCGGCGCGTCGAGCCCCGGCACGGCCGGCGTCTCCGGGCCGATCTCCCGGCCCGCGTCGATGATCGCCGCCCGCTCCCCGACCACCTGGATCAGGTCGCTGAGCGTCAGCTCCAGACCGGGGGACGGCGTCAGCAGCTTGCTGCCGCGCTTGACCCCCTCGACGGTGATCCGGCCGCCCATGGCGCTCTGAAGATCACCGACGGTCCGCCCGTCCGCCCGCGTCACCAGATACGTGCGACCGACCATCCCCGGCAGCGCCTCGCGCTCGTCGGACTCCAGCCCGGCCTGGCCGCCGCGCATCTTCTCCCACAGCTCGCGGGAGGCGTCCGCCAGGTTGATGCGCAGCAGCATCGGCATGATCTGACTGGTGAAGAGGACGATGGTGATCAGCCCGAACAGGTAGCAGACCGTGTAGGCGGTGGCCACGTGCCCCTGGTACTGGGTGATCTGCTCGGAGGTCAGGTCGCTGAGCTTGCCGATCGCCTCGGTGGCCGTGCCCACGACGGCGGACTCGGTGGCCGCGCCCGCCAGGATCCCGGAGGCGGTGCCCACGTCCAGGTCGAAGGCCTTGGCGAGCCCGAAGGCGATCCCGAGGACGCAGACCACTTCGATCAGGCAGAGCGTGAAGAAGCGCAGGCTCTTGCGGTTGAGGTTGGCGAAGAACTGCGGCCCGGCCATGTAGCCGAGCGAGAAGATGAACAGCGCGAAGAAGACCGTCTTGACGTCGTCGTCGACGCTGACGTTCCGGGTGCCGATCAGCAGCGACACGATCAGGGTGCCGCAGATACCGCCGAGCGTGATCGGGCCGATGCGGAGCTTGCCGACGAGATAGCCGGCCGCGAGGCAGAAGAAGAGGGCCAGTTCGGGATGGTCGCGCAGGACGCCCATCCCGCCTCACTCACCGTGGCTGGTGTCGGCGACCAGGATGCTCAAAAGGTACATAAAGGAGAAATTAACAGGGGTGGGGTGGCCGGGCACCTCACCCGGCCCGGGCTGCCCCCGTTCACCTTTCGACGCAAGAGGCGCCCGAGCGCCCCTCGGTGACGCGCCGGACATCTCTCGGCAACGGAATCGTCTTCAACTCTTGACACCCACCCCCTGGAGGCAGGAACCTTCCGGCAACGATGCATGGGAGCGCTCCCATGCGCCATTGCCGGACCCCCGGAACAAGGAGCAGTGGAATGCGCATCACCCGCAGCGTCGCCCGCCGACGCCCGAGAACCGCCGTAGTGGCCACCACGGGCCTCACGGCCGCCGCCCTCCTCCTCACCGGATGCGGCGGCTCGTCCGACTCGGACAAGGGAGCCGACGCGAACGGCAACATCACCCTGACCGTCGCCGACTTCGGGCAGTTCGGCTACAAGGAGGCCGGGCTCTTCGAGAAGTACCACGAGCTGAACCCGAAGATCACGGTCAAGGAGGACACCACCGCCGAGGAGAAGAACTACTACCCCAAGCTCCTCCAGCAGCTGAACTCCGGCAGCGGCCTCGCCGATGTCCAGGGCATCGAGGTCGGCCGGATCAAGGAGATCGTCGACACCAAGGCGGACTCCTTCGCCGACCTCTCCAAGACCATCGGCGTGGACGAGTGGGTGTCCTGGAAGGCGAAGCAGGCCACCGCGCCCAGCGGTGCGGTCATCGGCGCGGGCACCGACATCGGCCCGATGTCCCTCTGCTACAACCGCGAGCTGTTCGAGAAGGCCGGGCTGCCCACCGACCGCGCCGAGGTCGCGAAGCTGACCGAGGGCGGCTGGGAGGACTTCCTCGCGCTCGGCGAGCAGTACAAGAAGAAGGCCCCGGCCGGCACGTACTTCATGGACTCCGCGAGCGCCATGTTCAACGCCGTCGTCAGCTCCAGCCCCGAGCAGTATTACGACGCGAGCGGCAAGCCCGTCTACAAGGACAGCGCGAGCGTCAAGAAGGGCTGGGAGCTGGCCGCCCAGGCCGCGTCCAAGAAGCTGACGCAGGGCCTGGCCCAGTTCGAGGACCAGTGGCAGGCCGCCCTGCGCAAGAGCACGGTCGCCACCGTCGTCTGCCCCGCCTGGATGGCCGGCCAGATCTCCACGTACGCCGGTGACGCCAACAAGGGCAAGTGGGACATCACCAGCGCCCCCGGCGACACCGCCGCCAACTGGGGCGGCTCCTTCCTCGCCGTCCCCAAGTCCGGGAAGAACGTGGACGAGGCCGCCAAGCTCGTCAAGTGGCTGACCGCCCCCGAGCAGCAGGCCGCCGTCTTCAAGGCGATCGGGGTCTTCCCGTCCAACCAGGGCGCCTACGAGCTGCCCGACGTGAAGAACGCGACCCTGCCGTACTTCAACGACGCCCCCATCGGCCAGATCTACGCCGACGGCGCGAAGTCCATCCCCGAGGCGGTCCTCGGCCCGAAGGACGGCGTGATCAAGGACTCCATCTCCACCCAGATCAACAACATGGAGCAGCGCGGCACCAGCCCCGACGACGCCTGGGACGCGGCCGTGCGGACGATCGACAAGGCCATCGGCTGACCTGGGGCCCATCTCGCCCCCCGGGGCGGGCGGCAGCTGTCCCGTCCGCCCGCCCCGGCCACAC
>NZ_JAFEUF010000309.1 GCF_016901035.1 Streptomyces durocortorensis | reverse complement strand
GTGAACGGCCCATGCGGTGACGGGCAGCAGGGCGGCGGCTGCGGCGGTGGTGGGTCGTGAAGCAAGCCCAGGTCTGAATAAGGCCCTCATGTACGGGTCTTGACCGCCCATCAGGGTGGATTCCGACGACATTCCGGGGCGGTGTTGGACATACCCGCCTGCCCGCCCGACCCTTCCTCTCCGCATCCGCAGAGAGGCCCCCGCGCGTGAGAACTGCTGCGCTCTACACATCGATCGGCTCCCTGGTCCTGTCCGCCCTCGCCGCCGCTCCGGCGGGGGCCTGGGAACGCCCCGGTTCCGCCGAGGCGCGGGGCACCGCGATCGCCGCCGCCCGGGCCACCGCCGCCGGCATCGACTTCGCCGCTTGCCCCGAGGAGGAGATGCTCCCGGACTCCCTGAAGTGCGGCACGGTCAAGGTGCCCCTCGACTACGCGGAGCCGGACGGGCGGCAGCTCGAACTGACCGTCAGCCGGACCCCCGCAACCGGTCCGGCGAAGGAGCGGCAGGGCGCGTTCGTCTACAACCCGGGCGGCCCCGGCGCGTCCAGCATCACCTTCCCGCTGGCCGGGGAGCTGCCGGAGTGGAAGGAGATCGCGGAGGCGTACGACCTGGTCGGCTACGCACCGCGCGGGGTGAACGGCTCCTCCGCCCCGCTGAGTTGCCAGGACCCCGCCGCGTACACGAAGGGTCCGACCGACGCGCCGACCCATCCGACCGAGGCGGACAAGGAGCGGCGCGTCGCCCGTGCGAAGGCGTACGCGCAGGGGTGCGAGAAGCACGCGGGCGAGACGCTGCGGCACTACACCTCGCTGAACAACGCCCGGGACCTGGACGTCCTGCGGGCCGCGCTCGGGGAGAGCCGGCTGACGTTCATGGGGGCGTCGTACGGGACGTACTTCGGCGCGCTGTACGCGACGCTGTTCCCCTCCCACGTACGCCGCATGGTCTTCGACTCGGTGGTCGATCCGGACCCGGAGCAGATCTGGTACCGCTCCAACATGGGCCAGTCGCTGGCGTTCGAGGCGCGCTGGGAGGACTTCCGCCGCTGGGTCGCCGAGCACGACGACGTGTACCGCCTGGGGACCACCCCTGAGGCGGTACAGCGGCGCTACGACGAGGTGCGCGCCGAGCTGGCGGTGAAACCGGCGGGCGGCAAGGTCGGGCCGGGGCAGCTGCACTCGGCGTTCCTGGGGGCCGGTTACTACGACGACTACTGGGCGATGCGGGCGACGGCGCTGTCGGAGTACGTCCGGGGCAACCCGGAGGCGCTGGTCGCGCAGGCGTCCCCGCGCGCGGTGGCGGCGAAGGACAACGAGAACGCCCAGGCGGTGTACACGGCCGTCGAGTGCAACGACGCGCCCTGGCCCGAGGACTTCGAGGTCTGGGACCGCGACCACACGGAGCTGGCGCGCGTCGCGCCGTTCGAGGCCTGGGACAACGCCTTCACCAACCTGCCGTGCGCCTTCTGGCCCGCGTCCCGGCAGCGGCCGCTGGACGTCCGGGTGGGGTGGGGCGAACTGCCGCCGGTGCTGATCCTGGCGGCGGAGCGGGACGCGGCGACCCCGTACAAGGGGGCGCTGGAGCTGCGGAAGCGGCTGCCCGGGTCCTCGCTGGTGACCGAGCGGGACGCGGGGACGCATGGCATCGGCGGGGCCGGGAACGCCTGCGTGGACGACCATCTGCGCCGGTATCTGCTGACCGGCGAGGTGCCGGGGCGGGGTGCGAACTGTGCCGCGCACCCGGAGCCCAACCCCGTGTCGCTGGACTGACGCCCGCCGCGAACGGAGCGGGGGGGGGCCCCCCCCGCGGGGGGGGGGCCCCCCCCCCCGCCCCCCCCCCCGGGGGGGGGCCCCCCCCCCCCCCCCCGGGCCCCCCCCCCCCCGAAGCCGAACCCGGTGTCGCTGGAGAGGCGGACGGCACGATCGGTGCCCGGTGCCCGTCCCTCTGATCTTCCGGGTTGGGGTGGTGCGGGACTCGCTGGTTATGCGAGCCCGGCCACCAGGTCTGCGACGCTCTTCCTGCGGCCCGTGTAGAACGGGACCTCCTCGCGCACGTGGAGCCGTGCCTCGGAGGCGCGCAGGTGACGCATCAGGTCGACGATGCGGTACAGCTCGTCCGCCTCGAAGGCGAGGATCCACTCGTAGTCGCCGAGCGAGAACGAGGCGACGGTGTTGGCGCGGACGTCCGGGTAGCCCCGGGCCATCTTGCCGTGGTCCGCGAGCATGCGGCGGCGGTCCTCGTCGGGCAGCAGGTACCAGTCGTAGGACCGGACGAAGGGGTAGACGCTGATGTAGTCGCGCGGCGTCTCGTCGGCGAGGAACGCCGGGATGTGCGACTTGTTGAACTCGGCGGGGCGGTGCAGCGCCATGTTCGACCAGACCGGGTCGAGCGCGCGGCCGAGCTTGGTGCGCCTGAAGAGGTTGTACGCGTCCTGGAGCTGGTCCGCGGTCTCGGCGTGCCACCAGATCATGATGTCCGCGTCGGCCCGCAGCCCGGACAGGTCGTAGGTGCCCCGGACCGTGATGTCCTTGGCCGCGAGCTGGTCGAACAGCTCCTGGACCTCGTCGGCGTAGCCCGCGCGGTCCAGCGGGAGCACGTCGCGCAGTTTGAAGACCGACCACAGGGTGTAGCGGATGACCTCGTTGAGGTCCTTGGCCTTCTTGCCGGCGTTCGGACTCTTGCTTGATGTCGCAGTCTCAGGAGCACTCATACGGCTATTGTCCCGCCTCGCTCCCCGTGCCCCGAACCCGGGTCGGCGTGGCGATGATCTCCTTCGCGATCTCGTCGGCCGCGCGGTGCGCGCTCGCGATGCAGGCGGGGATGCCGACCCCGTCGTAGACAGCGCCGCAGACCCGCAGGGCGGGCAGCTTGGCGACCTCGTCGCGGATCCGGGCGACCCGGGTCAGGTGGCCGACCGGGTACTGCGGCAGGCCGCCGATCCAGCGGGTGACCTCGGAGTCGACGGGCCGGGCGGTGAGGCCGGTGGCGGCGGCGAGGTCGCGCAGGGAGACGGCGACGAGTTCCTCGTCCTCGCGGTGGAGGTGGTCCTCCTCGCCGTACCGGCCGACGGAGGTACGGAGCACGAAGAGGTCGGGCGCGGCGTCGGCGACCCACTGCCACTTGTTGCTGGAGAACGTGGACGCCTTGATCGTGTGGCCGTCGACCGGCGGTACGAGGAAGCCGGAGCGGCCGCGCAGGGTCTCGTACGCCTCGATGTCGGTACGCCGGAAGGCGAGGGTGACCAGGGCCATCGAGGCGTACTCGACGCCGGACAGCTCGGCGGAGGCGGCCGGGGACTCGGCGGCCAGCAGGGTGCCGGCGGACCAGGCGGGGGTGGCCAGGACGATGCCGTCGGCGGTGATCACCCCGGTGTCGGTGCGGACGGCCCAGCCCGTTTCCGTACGGGTCAGGCCGAGGACGGGGGTCTCGGTGCGGATCTCGCCGCCGCCGGCCCGTACGGCGTCGCCCACGGCGGCCGGGAGGGTGCCGATGCCGCCCGCGATGCCCTGGAAGACGGGGCCGGTCTGCTGCCGGGCCGCCGCGCGCTCCTGGATGCGGCCCACGGCCTCCAGCAGCGGGCCGCCCTCCTTCACCGCTTCGAAGAGCTGGGGTACGGCGGCGCGCATCGAGATCCGGTAGGCGTCGCCCGCGTAGACGCCGCCGAGGAGGGGCTCCACCAGCCGGTCCACGACCTCGCGGCCGAGCCGGTCGGCGACGTACGCACCGACCGCGACGTCCTCGCCCACAGGGGTCGGGGTGAGGTCGCGCTCCTCGGCGATCCGGGCCAGGCCCTCGGGCGACAGCACCTCGCCGAGGACCGCCGGGTCGCCGGGGACGCCCATGACGTGGCCCTTGGGCATGGGGCGCAGCGCGTCGCGCGTCCAGAGCGAGGCGGTGGCGGTGGCGGGCGGCTGGAGACGGTCGGCGAGGCCCACCGCCTCGGCCAGGGCGACCGCCTCGGGGCGCCGGGCGAGCATCGACTCGGCCCCCAGGTCGACTGGGACGCCCGCGATCTCGCCGGTCATGAGCTTGCCGCCGAGCCGGTCCGTGGCCTCCAGGAGGGTGACCCGCACTCCGGTGGCGACCAGGCGGTGGGCGGCGGCCAGGCCGGCGATGCCGCCGCCGATGACGACGACGTGGCCCGGGGGCGTTTCCGCACGCTGTTGAGAACGCTGCATGGGTCCACTCTCTCAAACCCGTACCGCGTCCTGACCGTGACCACTTCGAAACCGGCGGGCGGCAACCCGTCCGGGGGCGGCCGCGTCGAACGGTCACCATCAACAACCGTCCTGGGGGGACCAGTTATGCGTAGGCAGAGCAAGAGCGGGCGATCTGTCGTCCGCGCGCGTGCGGCGCTCGTGGCCGGGACGCTCGGCCTCCTGCTCGCCGTCGGCGGCTGCGGGGCGTCGGGCGACTCGGCGGGAAGCGGTGCGAAGGCAGCGGACGGAAAGGCCGCACCGCGCGAGGGGTTCGCGGACGGTGACGGAGGGGCGGCGGCCTCCGCCGCCCCCGAGGAGCAGACGGACGGGAAGGCGGCCGGGAAGAAGGCGGCGCCGAAGCCGGGGGGCACCCATGTCATCCGTACGGCCACGCTCTCCGTCGAGGTGAAGAACGTGCCGAAGGCGGCGGCCGCCGCGCGCGGTGTGGTGGAGGGCGCGGGGGGCCTGGTCGCGTCGGAGAACACCGAGCGGCTCGACGACACCTATGAGACCTCGCACCTGGTGCTGCGGGTGCCGCAGGAGCGGTTCCAGGAGGTGCTGCGGGAGCTGGCCGGCTCCGGGAAGCTGCTGTCGCGCACCTCGAACGCGAAGGACGTCACCGACCAGGTGGTCGACGTGGACAGCCGGATCTCCACCCAGCGCGCGAGCGTGGCGCGGGTGCGGGAGCTGATGGACCAGGCGGAGAAGATCAGCGATGTGGTGGCCCTGGAGGGCGAGCTGAGCAGCCGTCAGGCCGACCTGGAGTCGTTGCTGGCCCAGCAGGCGAGCCTGAAGGACCGCACCTCGCTGGCGACGATCACCCTGGACCTGACGCCGCCGGACGCCCCGGGCGACGACGGGTCGAAGGACGAGGACCCGGGGTTCCTGGACGCGCTGGGCGGCGGCTGGGACGCGTTCGTGACGATGCTGCGGTGGATCGCGGTGGCGTTCGGGGCGGCGTTCCCGTTCCTGCTCACCGCGGCCCTGGCGGTCGTGGTGTGGCGGGTGGTGCGCGCCCGGCGGGCGTCCCGCGAGGTCCCGGCCGCGCCCCGGAAGGAGGCCCAGGACACCCCGGCCCCCTGAGCGCCGTAGCGTGGGCTCCCTGACGGCCGGCACGGCGAAAGGGATACCGGACATGGCAGCGGAGCGACTGGTGGTCATCGGAGGGGGCGCGGCGGGCATGTCCGCCGCCCCCCAGGCCCGCAGGCTGAAGGGGCCGGACGCGCTGGAGATCGTCGCCTTCGAGCGCGGCCACTTCACCTCGTACTCCGCCTGCGGCATCCCGTACTGGGTGAGCGGCGACGTCGAGCAGCGTGACGACCTGATCGCCCGCACCCCCGAGGAGCACCGGGAGCGGGACATCGATCTGCGGATGCGGACCGAGGTGACCGAGCTGGACGTGGCGGGGCGGCGGGTCAGGGCGCTGGACCGGGAGAGCGGGCGGACGTACTGGACGGACTTCGACAAGCTGGTGATCGCCACCGGTGCCCGTCCGGTGCGCCCGGCGCTGCCCGGCATGGACGCGGCCGGGGTGCACGGGGTGCAGACCCTGGACGACGGGCAGGCGCTGCTGGACTCGCTGGACGCGCTCGGCTCCGACGAGCGGCCCCGGCGGGCGGTCGTGGTGGGCGCGGGTTACATCGGCGTCGAGATGGCCGAGGCGATGCTCAAGCGGGGCTTCGAGGTGACCGTCCTCAACCGGGGCGAGCAGCCGATGGCGACGCTCGACGCGGACATGGGGCGGATCGTCCACGAGGCGATGGACGGTCTCGGCATCACCACGGTCAACGGGGCGGCCGTCACCAAGATCCTCACCGGCCCGGACGGCCGGGTCACCGAGGTGGCGACGGACGCGGGGACGTATCCGGCGGACGTGGTGGTCCTCGGCATCGGCGTCGAGCCGGAGACGGAGCTGGCGCGCGAGGCGGGGCTGCCGGTGGGCCCGCACGGCGGGCTGCTCACGGACCTGGCGATGCGGGTGAGGGGCCACGAGAACATCTGGGCGGGCGGCGACTGCGTGGAGGTCCTGGACCTGGTGGCGGGCCATACCCGGCACATCGCGCTCGGCACCCACGCCAACAAGCACGGCCAGGTGATCGGCTCGAACGTCGGGGGCGGCTACGGCACGTTCCCGGGTGTGGTCGGTACGGCGGTGAGCAAGGTGTGCGACCTGGAGATCGCCCGGACCGGGCTGCGGGAGAAGGACGCCCGCGCGGTCGGGCTGCAGTACGTGACGGCGACCATCGAGTCGACGCAGCGGGCGGGGTACTACCCGGGGGCGAAGCCGATGACGGTGAAGATGATCGCGGAGCTGCGTACGGGCCGGCTGCTCGGCGTGCAGATCGTGGGCCGCGAGGGGTCGGCGAAGCGGGTGGACGTGGCGGCGGTGGCGCTCACGGCCGGGATGACGGTGGAGCAGATGACCGCGCTCGACCTGGGCTACGCCCCGCCGTTCTCACCGGTCTGGGATCCGGTCCTGGTCGCCGCGCGCAAGACGGTGGCGGCGGTGCGGGGCGCGGGGAGCTGAACGCAGCAGGGGGGGGGGGGGGGGGGGGGGGGGCGGCGGGGGGGGGGGGGCGGGGGGCGGGCGCGGGGGGGGGGGGGGGGGCGGGCGGGGGGGCGGGGGGTGGGGGG
>NZ_JAFEUF010000308.1 GCF_016901035.1 Streptomyces durocortorensis | reverse complement strand
GGGGGGGGGGGGGGGGGGGGGGGGGGGGCCGCCGGGGGCGGGGGGGGGGCGGGCCCCCTCGACCGGCCGGTCGGGGATACCGCCCGGAGTCAGGCTCCGGCGGCGATCTGCGCGAGGCGGCGGGCCTCGTCGCGGGTGACGCGGGCGATGGCGTCCTCGTCCACCGTGGTGAGGTGGTTGCCCTCGACGACCGGCTTGCCGTCGACGAGGGAGAGGGTCACCGGGGCGGCCGCGCCGAAGATGAGCGCGGTCACCGGGTCGGCGATCGAGGAGTGGGCCAGGGTGTCCAGCTTCCACAGGACGAGGTCGGCGAGCTTGCCGGCCTCCAGGGAGCCGATCTGGTCGGCGCGGCCCAGCACCTGGGCCCCGCCGAAGGTCCCGAGGCGCAGGGCCTGACGGGCGTTCAGGGCGGCCTCGCGGTGGGCGCCGAGGCGGTTGATGAGCAGCGCGTTGCGCAGTTCGGTGTGGAGTTCGCCGGACTCGTTGGAGGCGGTGCCGTCCACGCCGAGGCCGACCGGAACACCGGCGGCGAGCATGTCGGGGACGCGGGCGATCCCGGCGGCGAGGCGGGCGTTGGAGGACGGGCAGTGGGCGACGCCGGTTCCCGTACGGGCGAAGGCGGCGATGTCCGAGTCGTTCATGTGGACGCAGTGCGCCATCCACACGTCGTCGCCGAGCCAGCCGGTGGACTCGAAGTAGTCGGTCGGGCCCATCCCGAACAGCTCCTTGCAGAACTGCTCCTCCTCGACGGTCTCCGAGCCGTGGGTGTGCAGCCGTACGCCTCGACGGCGGGCCAACTCAGCACCCTGGCGCATCAGTTCGGTGGAGACCGAGAACGGCGAGCAGGGCGCGACGGCGATCTGCGTCATCGCGTCGAAGGAGGCGTCGTGGTGGGCGTCGATCGTCGCCTCGGTGGCGGCGAGCGCGCCTTCCAGCGTCTCGACGGCGAAGTCCGGCGGCAGGCCGCCGTCCTTCTCGCTGCGGTCCATGGAGCCCCGGGCGAGGGTGAACCGTACGCCCATCTCGCGGGCGGCCCCGACGATGGCGCCGGACAGGTCGCCGGAGCCCTTCGGGAAGACGTAGTGGTGGTCCATGGCGGTGGTGACGCCGCCTCGGGCCAGCATGGCGAGCGAGCCCTGCGCGGCGGCGCGGGCCATCGGCTCGTCGATGCGCGCCCAGGTCGGGTAGAGGGCGACCAGCCAGTTGAAGAGGTTGTGGTCGGTGGCCAGGCCTCGGGTGATCCACTGGTAGAAGTGGTGGTGGGTGTTGACGAGGCCGGGGGTCGCCAGGTGCCCGGTGCCGTCGATGCGCCGGACGACTCCGGCGAGGCCCTCCGGTGCCTTGCCGGCGCCGACGGACTCGATGCGGTTGTCCGCCACGACGATGTACCCGGACGCGTACTCCGTGTCGTGGGCGTCGACGGTGGCGATCGAACAGTTCTCGATGATGATGCGCTGAGGGTCTGCCGAAGCTGCCATGGTGCTTCCTTCTTCTTTCTGTGGCGATGTGGGCACGGCAGGACCCTAGGAGGATTTGAGTGCCACAGCGGTGCGGCTGTGGGTGCCGAGATGGTGGAAGAACAGGTTGAGCACGACCGCGACCAGTGCTCCGGCGCTGATCCCGGAGCCGAGGACGGTCTGCGCCCAGGCCGGGAATCCGGCGTAGAAGGTGGGCGCGGCGAGCGGGATGATGCCCGCGCCGAGCGCGACGGCCACCAGGATGATGTTGGAGCTGTCGTCGAGTCCGGCTTCGGAGAGCGTACGGATGCCGCTGACCGCGATGGAGCCGAAGAGGACGATGCCCGCGCCGCCGAGGACCGGCATCGGGACGAGCGAGACGACCGCGCCGAGCACCGGGAAGGCGCCGAGGACCAGGAGCGCGCCGCGGGGGGGGGCGACGACGTACCGGCTGCGGACGCGGGTCAGCGAGACGACGCCGACGTTCTGGGCGAAGGCGCTGGTGGGAAAGCCGCCGAAGACCGGGCCGAGGAGGGTGGCGATGCCGTCGGTGCGGAGACCGCGGGTGATCGTACGGCCGTCCGTGCGGCGGTCGCAGATCTCACCGAGGGCCAGCATGCCGGCCGAGGACTCCGTCATCAGGACGAGCATGACGATGCAGAGGGAGAGGATCGCGGCGGGCTGGAACTCCGGCGCGCCGAAGGCGAAGGGGGTCGGCAGGGCGGCGAGCGGGGCGGACTTCAGCGCGGAGAAGTCGGCGAGTCCGAACGGGATCGCGGCCAGCGTGCCGACGAACATGCCGACCAGCAGGGCGACTTGCTTGAGAAAGCCGCGGCCGAAGCGCTGGACGAGCAGGATGACGACGAGCGTGAAGGCGGCAAGCGCCAGGTACTTCATGGCGCCGAAGTCGGCTGCGGTGGCGTCGCCGCCCTGCGCCCAGGCGACGGGCACGGGCATCAGGGTGACGCCGATGAGGGTGATGACCACGCCGGTGACAAGCGGAGGGAAGAAGCGCAGCAACCGGCCGAAGAAGGGGCCGACGGCCAGGCAGAACACTCCAGCGACAAGCACCGCCCCGTAGATCGCGGGGAGTTGGTGGCCCGGTGCGCTGGTCTCGGCGATGGCGAGCATCGGCGCGATCCCGGCGGAGGAGGCGGCGTTGACGAAGGGGAGCCGGTTTCCGGCGAAGGGGCCGAGGCCGATCGTCTGGAGGATGGTGGCGAGTCCGGCGATCAGGAGGCTGGCCGCGATGAGCCGGGTCATGCCGGCGGTGTCCAGGCCGACGGCCTGGCCGATGATCAGCGGAGGGGTGACGACGCCCGCGTACATGGCGGCGATGTGCTGGAGCGCGGCGGGGACGAGCCGCGCGGGAGGAAGCTTCTCGTCGACCGGGTGGACTGCCGTGTCGGCGGCGGTGGTCGGCGAGGTTTTGCATGGGCCTTCTGCCGGCCCCGTTGCAGGCTGTGCCATGGGTGTTCCCTCCGGGATGACCGGCCCCCGCCCGTCTGTGGTCGGACGGGGGCCGGTTCAGTGCCGCGTCAGAGGTTGGTCATGTCGACCGGGATCTTCGGCTCGACGCCGTCCCGGAGCACGGTGGCCTCGATCAGACCGTAGGGACGGTCCGCCGCGAAGTAGACCTCGTTGTCGTTCTTGAGGCCGAACGGTTCGAGGTCCACCAGGAAGTGGTGGTTGTTCGGCAGCGAGAAGCGGATCTCGTCGATCTCGCTGCGGCTGTTGATGATGCGCGAACCCATCTGGTACAGGGTCTGCTGGAGCGAGAGGGAGTACGTCTCGGCGAAGGCCTGGAGCATGTGCTTGCGCGCCTGCTCGTAGGACTTCTCCCAGTTCGGCATGCGCTGCTCGTCGCTGGTCCAGTTGTAGCGCCAGCGGGCCGAGACGTCCGTCGCCAGGATGCGGTCGTACGCCTCCTTCAGCGTCGTGTACTTGTCCTTGACGTAACCCCAGAACTCGGAGTTGGTCGAGTTCATCACCGTGAGGTCCTTGAGGCCCGAGATGACCTCCCAGTTTTCACCGTCGTAGGTGATCTGGGAGACGCGGGTCTCCATGCCCTTGCGGGCGAAGGAGTGCCTGACCTCATCGGCGCCGATGAACTTGGAGTTGCCGTCGGAGGTCGCGATGCGCTCCCAGCTGTACTCCTCGATCCGGATCCGGGCGCGGTGGATCGGCTCCTGGGAGGAGACGAAGTGCCGGGCGAGGTGGATGCCGAACTGCTCGGCGGACTCGATCCCGTGCTCCTTGGCGAACGCGAACACCGTGTTCTTGGTGGTGTCGGTCGGCAGGACGTTGGCGTTGGAGCCGGAGTAGTGCACGTCGTCCATGTCGCCGGAGAGGGCGACGGAGACGTTCAGGTCCTTGATGTGGTGGGTGTCGCCGTCCCGCGTGATCTTGACGACGCGGTTCTCTGCTTTGCCGTACTGGTTCTGGCCGAGAATCGTGGGCATGTCGGTGCTAGCTCCCTCGGTAAACGGAGTAGCCGAACGGGTTGAGCAGCAGCGGTACGTGGTAGTGCTCGCCCGGGGAGACCGCGAACGCGATGGTCACCTCGGGGAAAAACGCACCGCTGTCCCTTACGCGGGGGGCGTCCTGCTGCGCCTCGGCTTGCTTCTTGGAAAAGTACGTCTCGGTGTCGAAGTCGAGACGCACGTGGGTGGTGCCTTCCGGCAGCGCCGGCAGGTCCTTGCAGCGCCCGTCCGCATCGGTCGCGGAGGCTCCGAGCGTCACGTACGGCGCGTCGCTTCCGCTGCGGGCGGCGAGCGAGACGGCGACGGACGCGGCGGGGCGGCCGATGCTGGTGTCCAGGATGTGCGTGGACACCGATGCGGTCGTGTCGGTACTCAAGACCGTCACTCTCCTAGATCTCAAGAGTCCTGTGCGGGAGCGCCCTCTGCGAGGGTCTCCGTCACGAGACGGGTCAGCCGGATGCGGTTGATCTTGCCCAGTTCGGTGCGCACGATCTCCTGCTCCTGCTCGGGCGAGTTCCCGATCCGGGACTTCACCGCGTCGCGCATCTGCTCACCGGTGGCGCCGGTGGCGCAGATCAGGAAGACATGTCCGAACCGCTCCTGGTAGGCCAGGTTCAGTTCGAGCATCTCGGTCTTGAGCTCCTCGGAGGCGCCGGCCATCCCCCGCTGCTCGCGGGAGGAGGTCGGGTCGCCGGGCTTCGGGCGGCCGATCGGCGGGTGGCCGGCCATCGCTTCGGCCAGATCCTCCGCGGTGAGCGTCGCCATGGCGGCGTCGCTCGCGGAGAGCAGGGCTTCTTCGGTGGCGTACGGACGCCCGGCGAGAATCATGTTTCCCCAGGTCGCACTGGCACACACCTCGTGCAGTGCGGGGGTGGCCTCGCCGTCCGCCAGGGTGTTGAACCGGGTGAGGCCCGGTGTGGAGCTCGAAGTCACGGGAGCCTCCGTGGCTGTTTTTCGCTGTGCGTTGTTCGGGCTGCGGATAGCTAACGCCCTCCGCAACACGACGTCAACACTTTGTTGAAATCTCGCGAACGAAGAAAGCCGCCGTCCCGGCATGCGGACGGCGGCTTTCCTGTGCGTTCGGCGGGTTCGGCCAACTACTCACCCTTGGCCGTATGTTCCCGGTTCAGGTAGTTGTACACGGTGAATCGGGATACGCCCAGAGCGCCGGCCACGGTCTCCACGCCGTGTCGTACGGAGAAGGCACCGCGTGCCTCCAGGGTCCGCACCACGCTCTGCTTGGCCTTCCGGTCCAGGTCGGCGAGCGGCATCCCGTGCCGCCGCTCCATCGCGGCGAGGATGTGGTCCAGCGAGTCGGAGAGCTGAGGCAGGCGTACGGCTATGACGTCCTGCCCCTCCCAGGCGAGCACCACATCGTCCGGCTGGGCCTGCTCGGGGCCCAGCAGCTCGGCGCCCATCGCGTCGACGAGCGGCTTGACGGCCGATACGAAGGGGTGGTCGACGGTGACCGGAACGTTATCGGCGGATTCGGTCACCGGATCTCCTCCTCGATCACGTTCACCTGGAGCGAGACCCGGGTGGCGCCCGAGGCCAGGGCCTGGCGCAGCAGGGAGTCCACGGCGGTGAGCACCTCGTCCGCGCCCCCTTCCGCGGTGTTGCCGAAGGGGCCGACGTCGACGGCGTCCAGCTCGGCGCCCTGGATCACCTCCCGGGCCACCACCGCGTGGGTGGGCGCCTCGTCGAGATCGAAGGGCTCGGTGGTGAATTCCACCCTCAAGCGCACTGTGCCTCCCTGATGTCCTCGCCGCGGGTGCGGGCGCGCGGCTCGGCCACGACTGTAACCGCTGTACGGGGCCCCGCCCCGGTGTGCGCGGGGCCCCGTACGGCGGCGGTCACGGGAGCGGCAGCACACAGACCGCGACAGGCGCCGGGAAGGGGTCGCCGGCAGCGGTCAGGGAGCCGTCGGGGCCGACGCCGAAGACGGTGACGGTGGAGGAGCGCTGGTTGGCGGCGAAGAGCAGCGAGCTGTCCGGGGACAGGGCGAGCTGGCGGGGCCAGTCGCCGCCCACGGGCACGGTGTCCAGCAGCCGCACGGCAGCCCCGTCGTCCTCCACGGCGTAACGGGTGAGGCTGTTGTGGCCCCGGTTGGCGAGGTAGACGTATGCCCCGTCGCCGGTGACGACCGGCTGGGAGGGGTAGCTGGTGCCGGATCCCGTACCGGTGGACTGCCCGGGCCCCGGGGTGAAGGCGCCGGTGGCGGGGTCGTACGCGCAGACGATCAGGGTGTTGTCCAGTTCGCAGGCCAGGTAGGCGAAGCGCCCGCCGGGGTGGAAGGCCAGATGGCGCGGGCCGGAGCCGGGGGCCAGGGCGGCGCGGGAGACCTCGGTGAGCGTCCCGGCGGACTCGTCGAGCGCGTACGTGTACACGGTGTCGGTGCCCAGGTCGACGGCGAGGACGTGGCCGCCGTCGGGGGTGGTGACGATCTGGTGGGCGTGCGGGCCGCCCTGGCCGGGGCCGGGCGGCGGTGAGCTGTGGGTGACCAGGTCGGTGCGCTCCCCCAGCGAGCCGTCCTCGGCGATCGGGTGCACGGCGACGCTGCCGGAGCCGTAGTTCGCGCTGAGCAGCCAGCGCCCGGACGGGTGCACGGAGAGGTGGGTGGCCCCGGAGCCGCCGGTGGGACGGCTGCACAGCACCTCGTACGTCCCGTCCGGCGCGATGCTCACGGCGGTGACCGCCCCCGCCTCCTGCTCGGCGACCGCGTAGACGGTCGAGCCGGAGGGATGGAGGGCCAGGTAGGAGGGGTTCTCGACGCCGGTGATCACGGGGCCCGGGGTGATCGCGCCGGTGCCGGTGTCGTACGCGGCGGTGCCGATGCCGGTGCCGCCGCCCGCCTCGGAGGTGTACGTGCCCAGCAGTAACGGGCGGATGGCGCGTGGAGCGGCGGGTGCGGGCCG
>NZ_JAFEUF010000307.1 GCF_016901035.1 Streptomyces durocortorensis | reverse complement strand
GCACCCTCACGTCCGCCACCGCGACGAGCCCCGCCCCCAGCGCCAGGGCCACCGCGTTGGGCGCTGTCATCAGCGAGCCCGCCGTCGCCGCCGTCCGCCCCAGCTCCGCGTCCGGCGTCTCCCGCTGCACCGCCGTCATCGCCGCGATCAGCACGCACGGCAGCCCGAACCCGATCGCCGCGCTCGCCGCCAGGGCCACCGCGTCCAGCGGCACCGCCCGCGCCCCGACCCCCAGCGCGAACAACGCCGTCCCGCCCGCCGCGAACACCCGCTCGGGCAGCCGGCGCAGCAGCAGCCCGGCCAGCAGCCCCACCGCCACCGAACCGGCGCCCTGGACCGCGTACAGCACCCCCGCGTACGCCGGGGCCCGGCCGAGCACATCGTCGACGTACGCGAAGGTCACGGCCCCGTTCACGCCCGCCGACAGCATCGTCGCCGCCCCCGCCGTCACCAGCGGGCGCAGCACCGCCGAGGCGCGGATCCGCCGCAGCCCGGCGGAGAGTTCGCCGCGCCGCCCGCCCGCCGGGGGCCGCGGAGTCGCCCGCACCGGCAGCCGGGCGAAGACCAGGGCGGCCAAGGCGCACGTCACCGCGGCCGACAGCGCCACGGCCGGGCCGCCGAACCGGGTGTACAGCCCCGCGCCCGCCAGCGGGGCGACCAGCTTCATGCCCTCGTTGGCCGTCATCCGCAGCCCGTTGAAGTCCGCCAGCAGCGAGGCGGGCACGGCCCCCGCGACGAGCGCCGACTCCGCCGCGTCGAGCAGGAGCCCGCTCGCCCCGTAGAGCACCAGCACCACGAAGACGACCCAGACCGTGTCCGCCGAGTCCACCAGCACCAGCGGGACCAGCAGGCAGGCCATCGCCAGATTGCCCCGGACCAGCAGCGCCTTCCGGTCCATCCGGTCCGCGAGCGCGCCGAGCGCCGGCCCGGCCGGCACCGGGGCCCACATCGCGCACACCGTCAGGGCCGCCAGACTGTTCGACCCGGTCAGCGACTTGACCCAGATGCCCGCCGTGAGCCACATCGCCGACGTACCGAACCCGGAGACGACCACCCCCGCCAGACAGCGCCCCGCCGTCCGGTCCCGCAGGACCCGCACCACCGCCGAACCGCCCATGCCACCCGTCCCGCCCGTGCCATCCATGCCGCTCATGCAGGGGAGTCTGGGGAGTAAGGCCCTCCGGCGGCATCGGGCGGATGCCTTATGAGGGCCGTATGAGGACCGCGTGCGGGCCGCGCCGCTCAGATCAGCAGCCGGCGGATCTCCTCCGCGAGCTCGGCCGCCGACGTGGTCAGCACCATGTGGTCCGCCTCGGGCAGCACCACTTGCCGGCCGTGGGGGGGCTGCCGGGCCCGGTACGCCTGCGAGGCGGTCGCGCGCTCCCGGACGGACTTCGGCATGCCGGGGGAGACCCGTCCCGCCGACACCACGGTCACCGGCAGCCCCGCAAGCCCCGGCGGGTTCTCCACCAGGGCCCGCAGGTCGCCCGCCGCGTCCTCCAGCTCCCGGCCCCGGGTCCGGGTCATGGCGACGGTGTAGCCCTCGGCCCGCATGTCGGCCGCGGCGTCCAGCGGCAGCGAGGGGGTGGGGGAGCGGTAGGCGCGGCCGCCGCCAGCCGCACCAGCGGGCCGCCCCAGCTGTGCCCGACGAGGAGGAACGGGCCCCCGTAGCCGACGCGGCCGAGGTGGTCGAGGTGGTCGAGGTGGTCGAGCAGATCGCCGAGGTCGTCGGCGAGTGCGGCCAGCCGACGCGAGGCCCCGGGCGGGGCAGCCGGGCTGCGGCCGAGGCCGCTGCGGTCGTACACCACCGTCGGCGCGACGTCCGCCAACGCGGCCCGGACGCCCGCCCAGTAGGAGCGGCCAGCGGCGAGCCCGCCCTCGAAGACCCGGTGGGGCGGCCCGCCGCTCCGGCGGGCCCGGCCAGCCCTTGGTAGTACAGCTCGCGCCCGTCGCGGGTACGGGCCCGGCCCGCCTCGCCCTGGCTGTGAACGGGGGCGCCGGCACCGGGCCCCGTACCGTGCTCCGCCGGGCCCGTCCCCGTACCTCCCACACGTCCGTACGTCGCTCGGCGCTCCGGGACCGTCCGGAGCGCCGAGTAAGGGAAGGGTAGCCTAAGTTGGAGGTGTTGCCTGAGCCGGCGGTGTCGGGGGCGACCCGCTCACCGCTCCAGCGCCGCCTTCATCATCTTCTGCGCGATCGGTGCGGCCAGCCCGTTGCCGCTGACCTCGGAGCGCGCCGAGCCGGAGTCCTCCACGATCACCGCGACCGCCACCTCCTTGCCGCTGTCGCGGTCCTTCGCGTACGAGGTGAACCAGGCGTACGGGGTGTTGCTGTTGTCCACGCCGTTCTGTGCGGTGCCCGTCTTCCCGCCGACCTCGACCCCGGGGATCCTGGCGTTGGCGCCGGTGCCCTTCTCGACGACCGTCTCCATCGCGCTCTGCAACTGCTCGGCGGTCGACTCCTCCACCACGCGCTTCGTATCGCCGTCGCCGGTCTCCTCCAGCGCGGTACCGCCCCCGTCGCTCACCTGGGAGACCATGTGCGGCGCGGCCAGCTCACCGCCGTTGGCCAGCGCCGAGCTGACCATCGCCATCTGGAGCGGGGTCGCGGTGACCTCGAACTGGCCGATGCCCGTCAGGGCCGTCTGCGCCTTGTCCATGCCCGTCGGATACACGCTCTCGGCCGCCCGCACCGGGACGTCCAGCTCCTTGGTGTCGAACCCGAACGCGTCCGCCATCTCCTTGACCTTGTCCTGGCCGAGATCGGCGGCGGCCTTCGCGAAGACGTTGTTGCAGGAGAACTGGAGGGCGGTGCGCAGGGTCGCGTTCTCGCAGGGGGCGGACGCGTTCTCGTTGCGCAGGACGGTGCTGGTGCCGGGCAGGGTGTACGGGTCGGGGCTGTCGGTGCGCTCGTCGACCGAGCCGTAGAGCCCGTCCTCCAGCGCGGCCGCCGCCACCACCAGCTTGAACGTGGAGCCGGGCGCCAGCGGCTGCCGCAGCGCCCGGTTGACCAGCGGCTTGTCCTTGTCGTCCAGCAGCTTCTGCCAGGCGTCCCCGTCCGTCGTCCCGCTGATCTTCGAGGGGTCGTACGAGGGGGTCGAGACCATGCCGAGGATCCGGCCGGTCTTCGGGTCCATCGCCACCGCCGCGCCCTTGTCGTCGCCGAGCGCCTCGTAGGCCGCCTTCTGGACGTCCGGGTCGATGGTGGTCAGGACGTTGCCCGGCTTGGCCTGCCCGCCGGTGATCAGGTCCTTCGGGTTCTTCAGCCGGTCGTCCGTGCCGTCCAGGACGTCGCTGTAGATGCCTTCGAGCTGGGTCGCCCCGTACGCCTGGGAGCTGTAGCCGGTGACGGCCGCGTACAGCTCGCCCTGGGTGTACGTGCGCTTGTACCGGAGGTCGCCGCCACTGGTCCCCTTCGATCCGGTGACCGGCGAACCGGCCACGATGATGTCCCCGAGCGGCTGCGCGTACTGCGCGATGGTGTTCCGCCGGTTGTGCTCGTCGTCTGCGAGCGCCTTGGCCTCGTAGCCCTGCACCCACGTCGCCCGCACCAGCAGGGCGAGCACCATGAGCAGGCAGAAGACCGAAGCGCGCCTGATTGTCTTGTTCATCCCGCTGGAGGGACGAGCGGGCCCGCTCCGGCCGTTCCCGATCGTGCCGCTTCTCACCCTTTTCTCACCCGGCGCGCGAGCCTGCCCTCCCCTCGGCGCGCGAGGCCGCGCGCTCAGCCCGGGGTGATGAAACCGGACTCGTACGCCGCGATGACCGCCTGGGTGCGGTCCCGGGCGCCGGTCTTCGCGAGGACCGCCGCCACATGCGTCTTCGCCGTCGCCGGGCCGACCGCGAGCCGGCCCGCGATCTCCGCGTTGGTCAGCCCCGCCGCCATCAGCCGCAGCACGTCCGCCTCCCGCCCGGTCAGCCGCGCCACCCACGCCGGGGCTCCGGCGGCCGGCCGCCGCGCGGTGTGCTCGGCGGCCAGCGTGCGCACCGCCGCCGGGTAGAGGAGCGAGTCGCCGCACGCCACCAGGCGCACCGCCTGCACCAGCTCCTCGGCAGCCGCCCGCTTCAGCAGGAACCCGGCCGCCCCGGCGTGCAGGGCGTCGTACACGTACGCGTCGTTCTCGAACGTCGTCACGACGACGATCCTCGGCGGGGCGGACAGCGTGGCGAGGATCTGCTCCGTGGCCCGGATGCCGTCGATCTCCGGCATCCGTACGTCCATCAGCACCACGTCGGGCCGCAGCTCCCGCACCACGGAGACGGCCTCCGCGCCGGTGGCGGCCTCCCCGACGACCTCGATGCCCTCCTCGGCATCCAGGATCACCCGCAGCGCCGTACGCACCATCCGCTCGTCGTCCGCGAGCACCACCCGCACCGGAGCCCCGCTCATCGCCGCCCCTCCCTCACGCCGTCCGTCCCTGGCACTGTCAGCGGCAGCCGGGCGGTCAGCCGCCAGACGCCGTCCACTGGCCGTGCCTCGGCCCGGCCGCCCAGCAGGACGGCCCGCTCCGCGATGCCGCGCAGTCCGCGACCGCCCCCGGGCCGCGTCACGGCCGGGCGCTCGCCCAGCGGATTCTCCATCACGACCTCCAGCTCCCTCTCCCGTACCGCGATCAGCAGCCGCACCGGGCAGGACGCGTCCCCGCCGTGCCGCAGGGCGTTGCTCAGCCCCTCCTGGACGATCCGGTACGCCTCCCGCGAGACCACCGGCTGCATCGCCCCCGGGTCCTCCGGACCGCCCTCCCGTTCGTAGGCCACCGGCACCCCGCAGTGCGCCAGCAGCCCGCCGAGCGCGTCGAGACCCGGCCCGTACGCGGCGCCCTCGTCGTCCGGCTCCCCGTCCTGCCGCAGGAGCCCCAGCACCGAGTCCAGCTCGCCGACCGTCCGCCGCGTCGTCTCCTCGATGGCGGTCAGCACCTCGCGGACGAACTCCGGATCCCGGTCCAGGACCCGGCGCGCCGCCCCCGCCTGAAGGGTCACGGCACTCAGCGCGTGCCCCACCGAGTCGTGCAGCTCCCGGGCGAGCCGGTTGCGCACCGCCAGATCCGCCGCGCGGCGCTCGGCGGCGGCCAGCCGGTCCTCCGGCGTCGGCCCCAGCAGCACCGGGGCCCGCCGGGCCAGCACCTCCCCGGCCGCGGCGGCGGCCAGCGCCAGTGCCACCAGCATCGCGAGCCCGGCGAACGGTGCGAGGGCCAGGACCCACGGCTCCCGCAGCACGCGGGAACCGTCGAGCAGCCCGGTGTCGCGCAGCCCCGCGAAGAACGGCAGACCGGCCACCGCCACCGCGAACGGCGGCAGCGCCAGCGTGGCCCCGCTGACGATCCCGCCGAGCGCCAGATGCAGGGTGAACCAGCCGGCGGTACGCATCCGGGCCTGCCGGGTCCGGGCCGGCCCGTCGGCCAGCAGGGCGGGCGGAACCCCGCACAGGGCGCGGGCGGCGGCCACGCACAGCGGCCGCACGAGGGCGAAGAAACCGGTCGCCGCCGCCATCGGCAGAGCGAGCGCGAACGCGACGAGCTGGGAGGACAGGGAGGAGAAGAGCTGCTCCCCGCCGCCCGCCATCCCGACCAGGACCGTGCCGACCAGGAAGTACGGCATCAGCAGCGCGCCGCCGATGATCAGATGGAGCCAGCGCAGCCGCGCCCGCCGTCCGAACAGCGCGGCGACCGGCTTCATGACACCCGGCTCTCGTGGGGCGCGTCGCGTACGGGGACGGACCGGGCGGCCGCGCGCTCCGCGAAGAAGTACGCGCCCAGCGTCACGACGAGCGCCCCGGCCAGCATCTGGACAGCGTAGATGACCATCGTGGCCGCAGTCGGCCCGTCCGCCGCTTCGCCCGCCCCCATCAGCGCGGCGACACTCAACCACCCTCCCCAACAAGCCATTTGCGCCGAACCGGCCCAGGCCAGGACGAGCGGCAGACGCAGCGGGAGACGGCCGGTGCGCCGGAAGGCGAGCAGCAGCACCGCGACGGCGGTGACCACGACGAAGAGCAGGCTGACGGCTTCGAGGACGTAGAAGTCGCTGCTACGGTCCGCCGCCCGGCCCGCTTCGAGCCCGGCGGTCGAACCGGTCGCCCACAGCACGTGGGTGACGCCGGGGACCAGGGCCGCCGTCGCGGCGGCGACGGCGGTCGCGCGCAGGGCGGGCATGGTCGGAGTCTCCGGGAGATCCCGCAGCCGCCCCTGCCACAGAGCGCCCCAGCGCTCCCTGGCGTACAGCGCGAAGAGGGTGCCGAGGGCGAGGCCCTGGACGATGAAGCCGCCGTAGACGACGCCGAAGACCCACGGGTCCAGGAACGGCTCGGCGCCCCCTTCGGAGACCGGCCGACCGCCGTCACCCCCGAGGAGCCGCACGATCAGCTGGACCGGGAAGGCCGTCATGATCGGCAGCAGCAGACCGCTCGCCACCCACATCGGCAGCACCAGCAGCCAGGCGGGCACCCGCAGCCCCCAGGGCCGGGTGAGCAGCAGCGCGAGGACGACGACGGCACCGTCCATCAGCACCGTCGCCCCGTTGGCGACGGCGAGCGCAGTGCCGCCGTCCAGCAGCGGACTGCCGTCCGGGATCCCGAGCCGACTGCCCGCCATCCAGGCCGTCTTGAGGGCGACGTAGGGCAGGCAGGACACGATGGCGACCACCCGCAGCACGGACCGCGCGCGACCGGTGCGGTACGGGGGTGTTGCCGACGGTGCGGTGCCGTACGGGGGCGCCTCGGGCGGTGCGCTCGTGCCGTACGGGGGCGCCTCGGGCCGTGTGCTCGTGCCGGTGCTCCGGTTCGCTGTCATGGAACCAGGCTTCCGCGCGGGCCGCCGACCGCACGTCCTGCCCAGCGACGATCCGTCTCCGCCGGGCGGGGGAGGGGGTGCGCGG
>NZ_JAFEUF010000306.1 GCF_016901035.1 Streptomyces durocortorensis | reverse complement strand
CGGATCGCGGTGCCGAGCCCGACGGCCAGAGTGGCGAGCGCTATGCCCACCCCGGTCGTCAGCCGTTTTCTAGTGATCATCGCCGGATCTTATGGAAAATCAGTTCGTATTCCCAACCGGGGCTTCGGGGTCCGGGGGCCCCGGCCGCCGACGGCTTCTCCAGCCCGCTGTCAGGCTCGTCGCCCGCTGTCAGGGCTCAACATCCGGTGCCGGGCGGGCGAACGCGCCGGCCGTGGGCGCCAGGGCCGCCGTGGTCGCCGCCTGTGCGGCCAGGTGAGGCTCGGAGGAGGTCCGCAACAGCACCAGTTGGTGGTAGAGGGGCGCGGTGGCGGCGATCAGCAGCGGCCGTGCGGCCGTGTCCGGCGGGAGTTCGCCCCGCTCGACGGCGCGCTCGACGATGGCCTCGCAGCGCTGGTAGCGGTCCTCCCACAGCCGTTGCTGGGCGTTGGCCGCCCTCGCGGAGCGGAATGAGGCGGCCATCAAGGCCTGCGGGATCGACGGGCGTACCACCAAGGAGTCATGGATCTCCCCGTTGAGGGCCGTCAGGTCGCCTCGCAGGGAGCCCGTGTCCGGCGGAGCCCAGTCGTCCTCGCCCGCCGCGTCGAGGACGTCGGCGAGCAGGCCGCCGACGTCCTGCCAGCGCCGGTAGACCGTGGTCCGGTGCACCCCGGCACGGGCCGCGACGCCCTCCATCGTGAGCCCCTCGTAACCGTGTTCGCCGAGTTCGGCACGGACGGCTTCGAGGACCTGGGCCCGGACGCGGGCGGTGCGGCCGCCCGGCCGGCGGTCCGGCGGGCCGTTCGGTGGCGGGTTCATCGGTAATCCGGTTGCCCGGTGGTGGTGGTCATGGCAACATCTTAAAGCAACAGTTGTCGCACTAGTGGAGTCGTCGATGTTCCTCCAAAGCTTTCCCCCGGCCTTGCGGTCCACCGCCACCGCCTCGTCCACGACAGCTTCGGAGTCGCCCGTATGCCCACCCAGATCACAGCGCTCGCCGTCAGCAAATCCTTCGACGGCAGGACCGTCCTCGACTCGGTGACCTGCTCGCTCGCGCGGGGCGAACGCACCGGCATCGTCGGTGAGAACGGGTCCGGGAAGACCACCCTTCTGCGGCTGCTCGCCGGACGGGAGAGCCCCGACGAGGGGCGGATCGTCGTGCGGGCCGACGGTGGCGTCGGTTACCTCGCCCAGGACGAGGACCTTCCACCCGACATGACGGCGCAGCAGGTGATCGACCGGGCCTTGAGCGATCTCCGGGCGATCGAGGCCCGGATGCGCCGCCTGGAAGCGGCGATGGCCGCGGGCGACACGTCGGCGCTGGACGCCTACGCCGACGCCGTCTCGGTCTTCGAACTGCGCGGGGGCTACGACGCCGACGCCCGGCTGGAGCGGGCCCTTCACGGACTCGGTCTGCGGCAGGTCGACCGCGCCTCGACCATGGGCGCGCTCTCCGGCGGCGAACGCGCCCGGCTGCGGCTCGCCGCGGTGCTGGCGGCGGCCCCGGAGGTGCTGCTTCTCGACGAGCCGACCAATCACCTGGACGAGGCCGCTCTGACCTGGCTGGAGGAGCACCTGCGCGGCCACTGGGGCACCACGGCGGTCGTCTCGCACGACCGGGGCTTCCTCGAACAGGTAGCCTCCAGCCTCCTGGAGGTGGACGGTGACCGGCACGACGTCGTCCGGTACGGAAACGGCTACGCCGGCTACCTCGCCGAGAGGGCCGCTGTCCGGCTGCGCCGGCGCCGGGACCACGAGCAGTGGTGCGAGGAGGCCGACCGGCTGCGCGACACGATCGCGGGCACGGCACGCCGCGTGGCCCCCGGCCGGCCGATGAAGGACGGCGACAAGCTCTCCTACAACCAGGCCGGCGCTCGCGTGCAGCAGTCGCTGGCCGGTCGCGTCCGCAACGCCGAGGAACGGCTGCGCCGCCTGCTGGCCCAACCGGTCCCGGCGCCGCCCGACCCGTTGACGTTCTCGCCCCCTCTGCACGCCACACCCCTGACCGGCACGGTGATCGACGCCGTCGGGGTCTCCGTCGCGGGCAGACTCGGCCCGGTCGACCTGACGGTCCGGGCGGGCGAACACCTGCTGATCACCGGCGAGAACGGCGCGGGCAAGAGCACTCTGCTCCGCGTACTCGCCGGTGAACTGGCCGCCGACCGGGGGCATGTCGTCCGGCGCGGCCGGATCGGCCACCTCCGGCAGGACCCCGTGCCGGGATCGCCCCACGAGACCCTGCTGGCCGCGTACGCCCGTGGGCTGGTGGGGGAGCCGGACGAGCACGCCGAACGGCTGCTGGCGCTCGGGCTGTTCGACCGCGCCCGGCTGTCGGTGCCCGTCGACCGGCTCTCCACCGGACAGCGCCAGCGGCTCGCCCTGGCACGGCTGGTCTCCCGGCCCGCCGACGTCCTGCTGCTCGACGAGCCCACCAACCACCTCTCGCCGGGCCTCGCCGAGGAGCTGGAGAGCGCCCTGTCCGGTTTCGCGGGCACCGTCGTCCTCGTCAGCCACGACCGGCTGCTCCGGCGCCGCTGGCAGGGCGCCCGACTGACCCTGCGGGCCGCGCGCGTGCCCGTACTCGAAGGCCCGGGCTTCCGCGCCCCTACTCGAAGCGAGTGATCACCCCTTGTCCCGGCACCGTTCCCACATCGCGATCATCGGCGTCCCGATCGTCAGTCACGTTCTGCCCGGTCTCGGCATCGTCCGTGAGCTGGTGGCCCGCGGTCACCGGGTCACCTACGCCAACGACCCGGCCCTGGCCGACCGGATCACCGCGACCGGTGCCGCGTTCGTCCCGTACGCCTCGACGCTGCCCGTCGCCGACGACAACTGGCCGGCCGACCCCGTCGCCGCGATGAACCTCTTCCTCGACGACAACGTCCAGGCGCTGCCCCCGTTGCGCGCCGCCTTCGACCAGGACCCCGCCGATCTGTATCTGTACGACATCGGCGCCTACGCCGCACGCGCCCTCGCCGAAGCGCAGGGGCGGCCCCTGATGCAGCTGTCCCCGTCCTTTCGTCGCCTGGGAGGGGTACGAGCAGGAGGTCGGTGCCCACCTGCGGAACCTGCCCGGCGCGGCCGAGCACCGGGAGAGGTTCGCCCGCTGGCTGGCGGACTGCGGGGCGACCACCCTCGATGTCGACGCCTTCTCCGGCACCCCGGCACGGGCCCTCGCGTTGATTCCCCGGGCCATGCAGCCCAGCGCGGACAAGGTCGACCCCCGGAGGGTCTCCTTCGTCGGACCCTGCCCCGATGCCGACGGCGACACCGGCCGGTGGGTCCGGCCGGAGGCGGCCGAGCGCGTCCTGCTCGTCTCCCTCGGCTCGGCCTACACGCACCGGCCGGAGTTCTACCGCCAGTGCCTCGCCGCGTACGGAAACCTCCCCGGTTGGCACGTCGTGCTCCAGATCGGCAAGCACACCGACCCGCGTGAGCTGGGCGAGATCCCGCCCACCGTGGAAGTGCACCCCTGGGTTCCGCAGCGCGCGATCCTGGAACAGGCCGACGTCTTCGTCACCCACGCCGGAATGGGCGGATGCGGCGACGGCCTGCGCGCGGGCGTCCCGATGATCGCCGTGCCCCAGGGCGCCGAACAGTTCATGAACGCGGACCGGCTGGTCGAGCTGGGCGTCGCCCGCCGCGTCGACACCGCCGACGCCACCGCCGAAACCCTGCGGGCCGCCCTGGACGACCTGCGCGCCGACCCGGAGGTGGCCCGCCGATCCGCACGCCTGCGCGCCGAGGCCCTGAGCGAGGGCGGCACCCCGCGTGCCGTACGCCTGATCGAGGAGATGCTGATGCCCTGAGACGTCACGAACCGCCCAGCAGCGGCCCGGAGGCGCGCTCCAGGACTGCGGTGATCCGCTGCCAGGTCTCCACATCCCTTTCCACCGGCGGAAGTTGACGGTCCGTCCCGGACTTCTGCCAGGTCGTCGCCAGCGCCACCGGGTCGCCGCCGCCCGCGGCCGATGCGGCGAGTGCCGCCGCGCCGAGGGCGACCAGCTCCCCGCTGCCCGGGATGACGAGGGGGCGGCCGGAGAGGCGGCGTACCGTCTCCACCCACATCCGCCCCTGCGCCCCGCCGCCGATCAGGCGCAGCGGCCGGCCGGCCACCTCGGGCGCGTCCGGGTCGAGGCCGCAGGCGGACAGCAGCTCGTCCATGGCCCGCAGTACGGTGACGGCCGCGCCCTCGTAGGCGGCGCCCAGTAGTTGCTGCCGGGTCGTGTCGTGGCGGAGTCCGGTCAGCAGGCCGGAGGCGGTCGGCAGGTCGGGGGTCCGTTCGCCGTCGAGGTACGGGAGGAGGACCGCCTCGCCGCCGGGCGCCGCGTCCTCGCGGTCCAGGCCGAGCAGGGCGGCCACCTTGTCCACGGCGAGCGTGCAGTTGAGGGTGCAGGCCAGCGGGAGGTACGTACCGTCGGCGGCGGCGAAACCGTTGAGCGCGGTCGACGCGGGCCGGGTGCGGGACGCCGCGAACACCGTGCCGGAGGTGCCGAGGCTCAGGGCCGGGTGGTCCAGCAGCCCCTCGCCGCCAAGACCGAGGCCCACGGCGGCGCTCATGTTGTCGCCGGTGCCGGCCGCCACCGCGATCCCCGCGGGGAGGCCGAGCGCGCGCGCCGCCACTTCGGTGAGCGAGCCGATCCGGGCCGCCCCGGTGGGCGCCACCTCCGGCAGCAGGGCCGCGTCGAGGCCGAGGAGGTCAAGGAGTTCGGGGTCGTACGCGCCGGTCGCGGTGGAGTACCAGCCGCTGCCCGACGCGTCCCCGGGGTCGGTGGCCGCGACGCCCGCCAGGCGCTCGGTCAGGAAGTCGTGGGGGAGGCGGACCGCCGCCGCGCTCGCGGCGCTCGCCGGGTCGTGCTCGCGCAGCCACTGCCACTTGGAGGCGGTGATCGACGCCACCGGTACGGACCCGGTCCGCGCGGTCCAGGCCTCCGGCCCGCCCAAGGCCTCGGTGAGAGCGGCGGCCTGCGGCGCGGACCGCGTGTCGTTCCACAGCAGCGCGGGGCGCAGCGGCCGGCCCGCCCCGTCGAGCACGACCAGCCCGTGCTGCTGACCGGCCACCGCGATCCCGGTGACCGCGCGGGCGGGGAGGCCGGACTCCGCCAGCCCGGCGGCCACCGCCTCGCACAGGGCCCGCCACCAGATCTCCGGATCGCTCTCCCGGGCACCCGCCTCGCCGGTGACCACGTGCGGGGCGCGCCCCACGGCGAGCTGCTCGCCGGTCCCGGCGTCGATGAAGGCGGCCTTGGTGGACTGGGTCGAGCTGTCCACGCCGATGACGACGGCGGGTGACGGCATGGGAAGCCTCTTTCGCGCTGCGGGGCCGGCCAACGGGTGCTGGCCGACGCGTGCTGATCATTCGGCTGCGGCACGAACAAATTACGGGATGCGCGGCCCTCTGCACAGGGGGTCGAAAACGCTCCTCGCGGCTAGGGGGTTCCGTGCCCGGGGTGCGGTGTGCTTGATTAGTCATGACACTGAACAAATAGGGGTGCCAGGCTTGCCGCCGGGCGTCCCGACGGCAGGCGAAGGCGGTCGGACGACGATGACGGAACGCTTCACCCCCACCCCCGAGGACAAGTTCAGTTTCGGTCTGTGGACCGTGGGCTGGCAGGGCCGGGATCCCTTCGGCGACGCGACCCGCGCGGCCATCGACCCCGTCGAGTCCGTGCAGCGGCTCGCCGAGCTGGGCGCCTGGGGCGTGACCTTCCACGACGACGACCTGATCCCCTTCGGCGCGCCGGAGACCGAGCGCGAGGCGATCGTCAAGCGGTTCCGCCAGGCCGTCGACGCCAGCGGTCTCGTCGTGCCGATGGTGACGACCAACCTCTTCACCCACCCGGTCTTCAAGGACGGCGGGTTCACCGCCAACGACCGTGACGTACGCCGGTACGCGCTCCGCAAGACCCTGCGCAACATCGACCTCGCCGTCGAACTGGGGGCGACCACGTTCGTGGCGTGGGGCGGACGCGAGGGCGCCGAGTCCGGCGGGGCGAAGGACGTACGCCTCGCCCTGCACCGGATGAAGGAGGCCTTCGACCTGCTGGGCGAGTACGTCACCGAGCAGGGTTACGACCTCCGCTTCGCCATCGAGCCCAAGCCCAACGAGCCGCGCGGCGACATCCTGCTCCCCACCATCGGCCACGCCCTGGCCTTCATCGAGCGCCTGGAGCGGCCCGAGCTGGTCGGCGTCAACCCGGAGACCGGGCACGAGCAGATGGCCGGGCTCAACTTCCCGCACGGCATCGCCCAGGCCATGTGGGCGGACAAGCTCTTCCACATCGACCTCAACGGCCAGTCCGGCATCAAGTACGACCAGGACCTGCGCTTCGGCGCGGGCGACCTCCGTCAGGCGTTCTGGCTCGTCGACCTGCTGGAGAGCGGCTACGAAGGCCCCCGCCACTTCGACTTCAAGCCCCCGCGCACCGAGGACTACGACGGCGTCTGGGCCTCGGCCGCCGGCTGCATGCGCAACTACCTGATCCTCAAGGAGCGGGCCGCCGCCTTCCGTGCCGACCCCGAGGTACGTGCGGCCCTGCGCGCCTCCCGCCTGGACGAACTGGCGCGCCCGACGGCGGGGGAGGGCCTGGCGGAGCTGCTCGCCGACCGCACGGCGTACGAGGAGTTCGACGTCGACGCGGCGGCGGAACGCGGGATGGCCTTCGAGGCGCTGGACCAGCTCGCCATGGACCACCTGCTCGCCGTCCGCTGACGTGCCGGGTGACACACCGGGGTGCCGGGCGCCGTTGATACCTACCGGGTGACACGTCGGGTGGGCCGGGGCCGTCGACGTACCGGGTGAGACATCGGGTGGGCCGGAGCCGTTGACGTACCGGGTCACGCTTCGGGTGGGCCGGGGCCGCCGGCGTATCGGGGGAGGCCCGGGC
>NZ_JAFEUF010000305.1 GCF_016901035.1 Streptomyces durocortorensis | reverse complement strand
GCCAGCCCCCGACCGCGACGGCGGCGCAGAGGGCGACGGCGGCGGCGCCGAGGGTGAGGCGGCGCTTGCGGACGGCGGCGGCCTTGTTGCGGGCGGAGCCGGGCCGGGGCCTGCCCGGGGCGCGGGGCGCGCGGGCCGTGCCGAGGGGGCCGCCCGCCAGCTCGTCCGGGGCCGGGACGCGCATGCTCGTGTGGGTGTCCCGGTTGGAGTCGGGGGCGGAGCCGGGCACCAGCGGGACCTCGGCGCGGCGGCGGGCCTCCTCGGCGGCCGGGGTGTACTGCTGCTCGTCGTACGCGGGCTGCTGCTCGCTCTCCTCCGGGCCCGGCTCGTCCACCTCCAGCGGCGGTATCCCCGCCAGCAGGGGCAGCAGATCGCGCAGCCGTACGGCCAGCTCCGAGGCGCGCAGCCGGGAGGCGGGGGCCTTGGCCAGGCACTGGACGAGGAGCTGCCAGAGCTCCTCGGGGATGCCGGGGAGCGGGACGACGGTCTCGGTGACGTGGCGGCGCAGAACCGCGCCGGGGTGGCCGCCGCCGAAGGGCGTGAAGCCGGCGAGCAGCTCGTAGAGGACCGTGGCCAGGGCGTAGATGTCGACGGCGGCCCGGGGCGGGAGGCCCTCGACGATCTCGGGGGCCAGGTAGTCCGGCGTACCGATGATCTTCGTGGCCTTGGTGCGGCGCGGGGTGTCGATCAGCTTGGCGACGCCGAAGTCGGTGAGCAGGGCGGGGTGGCCGCCGCCGGGGCCGAGCGGGCCCTCCATGTCGAGCAGGATGTTCTCCGGCTTGACGTCCCGGTGGACGATCTGGGCCTTGTGCGCGGCGGCCAGGCCGTCGGCGACGTCCGCGATGATCGCGACGGCGGCCTCGGGGGCGAGGCGGCGCTCGCGGTCCAGGCGGGTGCGCAGGTCGGTGCCGCGTACGAGGGTCATGACCAGGGCCAGGTCGTTGCCGTCCACCACGAGGTCCCGGACGGCGACCACGTGCGGGTGGTCGAGTCCGAGCAGGGCGGTGCGCTCCTGTACGAAGCGGCCCACGAGCTCCTGGTCGGACGCGAGGTCCTCACGGAGCAGCTTGATGGCGACCGGGCCCTCGGGCCCTTCGCCGAGCCATACCGTGCCGGCGCTGCCGCGCCCCAGGATCTGGTGGGCCGTGTACCGGCTGCCGATATTCCGTGCCAAGACTGCTCCCTCAGCGGCTGGCGGTGGACCCCCGGTCGACAAAGTTACGCGGCGTTCGGGGTGTCACGTGCCCAGGATGGCACCGAGCTTCACTTCTCCGGGCCGAATGGGCCCGGAGAAGTCGACAAAGGGACAGTGTTACGGGCAAGTCGAGCCGTCATGAGTCGGGCCAGGGCGGGTCAGGCGCCGTCCGAGCCTTCGGCGCTGTTGCCGACCTTGGAGACCCAGTCGGTGACCGTGCCGATGGCGTCGCCGATCGCTTCCCAGTAGCCCTTGCCCTGGGCGACCCAGTCCTGGAGCGGGGTCAGCTCCCAGATCAGCCAGCCGGCGACGATCAGGAGCACCACGGTGAACAGACAGCCCTTGAGGCAGCCGAGCCCGGGGATCCGCATCGGGTTGGCGCTGCGCTGCCGCGGCGGGCGTGGCTCGCGCGGCGGACGCGCGGCCGGCTGCTGGGGCTGCTGCGGCTGCGGGGGCGCGTACTGCTGCCGCTGGGGCTGCTGCGGCTGCTGGTAGCGCTGCGGCTGATGTTGCTGCTGGTACTGCTGATGCTGCGGGGGCGGCTGGCGGCGCTGGGGTTGCTGTTGCTGTTGCTGATGCTGCTGCGGCGGCTGCTGGCGCTGGGGGCGGCGGCGCAGCGGGTCCTGGCTCGGGTCCAGGTACTGCACCTGGGTCTGCTCGTTGCGGTCGCGGGCCGCCTGGAGCTGCGACTGCCAGGGGTGCGGTCCGTCCGGCTGCGGGGGCCCGTCGGGGCGCTGCGGCACGGGCGGCATGACGGCGGTCGGGTCGGCGTGGCCGCCGCCGGGGCCCTGGCCCTGTCCCCCGGGGCCGGTCTGCGGGAGCACGTTGGTGGCGGCGCCCGGGTCGTAGGAGCCCGCGTTGCTCGGCAGCACCTGGGTGGGGTCGGCCGCGCCGGGGGTCTCCGGGACGGCCGTGGGCGCCGGGTCGGGGGCGAGCAGGGCGCCCACCCCTTCGGCGGCGGCGATCTGGGCGGAGTTCGCGTGGACGCCGATGCCCGAGGCGACCGTGCGCAGACCGCGGGCCAGGTTCTCGGCGCTGGGCCGCCGGTCCGGGTCCTTGCTCAGGCAGCGCTCTATGACCGTCCACAGCGGCGCGGGCACGGTGGAGGGCCGGCGGGGCTCCTCGCTGAGGTGCCGGTGCAGGACTTCGAGGGCGGTGCCCCCGGCGAACGGCGGACGGCCGGTGACCAGCTCGTACAGCAGGATGCCCGCGCCGTAGATGTCGACGGCGGAGGTCTGCGGGCGGCCCTCGGCGGACTCCGGCGCGACGTAGGCGGGCGTGCCGACGAACTCGTGGGTCCGGGTCAGCCCCGGGGAGTCGGCCAGGCGCGCGATGCCGAAGTCGGTGAGCATCGGGGTCATGCCGCCGTCGCGCTCGTCGAGCAGCACGTTGGCCGGCTTGAGGTCGCGGTGGACGACGCCGTCGGCGTGGCTGGCGGCGAGCGCGTCCGCGATCTGCGCGGTGAGCAGGGCGGCGGCGACCGGGGTGAGCGGGCCGTTGGCGCGCAGGTAGCGGTGCAGGTCGGGGCCGTCGATCAGGTCCATCACCAGGGCGAGGAGATCGCCCTCGACGACCAGGTCGCGGGTGCGCACGATGTTCGGGTGCGTGAGCCGCAGCAGGACGGAGCGCTCCCGCAGGAACCGCATCACCACATCGGCGTCGTTGGCCAGCTCCTCCTTGAGGACCTTGATGGCCACGGTCTCGCCGGGCTGACCCGCTACGGCTGCCTCGGCGCCCGCGGTCTCCCGCTGGCGGGCTCGCCAGACGGTGCCCGTGGCGCCGCGCCCGAGCGGCTCCTCCAGGAGGTACTTGCTGCCTACAGGCCGCACGTCATGCGCTCCCTGCTGATCGTGGTGCTTGCGGACCCCAGGGGGTGTCGTACCGCCCGGCCCGCCCGAATGTTCCGGCCCACTGTAATGCCGCCGAACGGGGCACCGGGGGCTCACGTTTCGGGGGAAGACGCGTGGACCGGGCCGATGGTTGCCGTACGGCCTCCCGGGAGTCGGCCGACCGTTCGATCGCCTGCACGGACTCCTGCCCGACTTCCGGCAGGCAACTCCCCCGGAAACCTCTCCGAGCGGCGGGATCCGGACGCAAGCAGGCACTTTTTCGCCCACAGCCGTCCATTCAAGATCATTTAAAGGTGACCGCCGGGCGTGTTGTCAGTGGCAGGTGCGAGGATGCCTCCAGCACGGACCCGCGGGCTCGGAGTCCCACGGTCCGTGACGACCTGTACGGACGACGTGTCCGTGCCGGGTGGGGGGAATCACAGGGCGTTTCCCCTGCCGGGCACCCCCGCGCAGAAGGGACCGCTGACGGCGATGCAGATCCGGCTGACCGTCCTCGCGCCGCGCAGCGGCCAGACCCCGGCGCGCACCTGCGACGTGCTCGTCACCGCCCCCGCCGGGACGGCGCTGGCCGCCGTCGCCTCCCAGCTGGCCGCCGCCGTGTCGGGGCCCGAGAGCTCCCAGGGCGGCGGGGCGGTCGTGCTCTTCGCCGGGCGGGAGCGGCTGGACGGGCACCGCATCGCACTGGGCGAGCCGCCCCTGGTGGACGGCGCGGTCCTCTCGCTCCAGGTCCCCGGCGACGACGAGCCGACGGACGACGCCGTTCCGGCCCAGCTCCACGTGGTGGCGGGGCCCGATGCGGGCGGCGTCCATCTGCTGCACGGCGGGCAGATCCGGATCGGCCGCTCCGCCGACGCGGACGTCCCGCTCGACGACCCGGACGTCTCCCGGCTGCACTGCGCGGTGACGGTCTCCGACGACGGCCGGGTCTCGGTCGCCGACCTCGGCTCGACGAACGGCACCTCGCTGGACGGCGTGGAGGTGCACGAGCGGCCGGTCCGCCTCGCCCCCGGCGCGCTGCTGCGGCTCGGCGAGTCCGCCCTCCGCCTCACGTCGGGCTGCCGCGCGGCGACGCTGCCGACCGCCCCGGACGGCGAGGGACACCTACGGGTGACCCGCGCCGAGACGGGGTCCACCGCCCCGGGCCAGGGCACCGGTGCGCCCTTCGCCGCGCTCACCCCCGGCCCCGGCCCCGCGTACGGCACACCGGCCTCGCCGTTCGCCTCCTCCCCTGCCGCCGCTTCTCCCGCCCCGCCGTTCCCGGCCTCCGGCTCCGCCGCCTCTTCCGGGTCCTCCGGTGCGTACGAGGGCTCGGGGGCGTACGAGGGCCCGGGGGCGTACGGGGCCTCGGGGGCGTCCCCCGACGCGGCCTCCTGGGCGGAGCCTGCCAAGGCCGCCGGGCCCGGCACGTACGCGCAAGACGGCGCCCCCGCCCGCGGCGAGGAGTTCACCGAGGCCCCGGCGCCCCGACGCGGCATAGGGGCCTGGGCGAGGCGGCTCAAAGGCGGCGCGAAGAGCGAGCAGACGGCGGGCCGGGAGACCGGGACCGGGGGGCGGAGCGACGCGTACGGAGCTGCCCGCACCCCGGACGCTCCGGGCTCCCGGGCGGCGTACGGCTCCGAGGCGCACGGATCGTCGGCGTACGGGTCGTCGGCGCACGGCTCCGAGGCCTACGGAACAGGGTCGTACGGGACAGGGGCGGACGACTCCGGGGCGCACGGAACCGGTACGTACGGCTCCGGCTCCGGCTCCGGCTCCGACTCCGACTCCGAGGGATACGGATCCGGCGGGTACGGCTCCGGCACACACGGCTCCGCGGCGGGCTCGTCGCGCGTCCCGGGCGGCTTCCCCGATCCGTCCGGTGGACCGTCGGGGGCCGGGCATCTCGCTTCCCCGGCCTCCCCCGGCTCCCCCTTCTCCGCGCTGCCCTCCGCCCCCGAGGGCACCTGGCCCGATCCGGCGGCCGTGCTGCTGACCGCGCTCGGCCCGGGGCCCCGGCTCTGGGAGCGCCACCCGGAGCACCCCGAGGCGCTGGTGGTGCGGCTCGGCACGACCGACCGGGCCGAGGTGCCCGGCGTGCCGGTGACCGTGGGGCTGCGGGAGGCCGGTTCGCTGGGGCTCGCCGGTCCGCGCGCCCGGCTGGCGGGGGGGGGCCGCGCCACGGTGGCGCAGCTCGCCGCGCTGCACTCCCCGTTCGACCTGGAGATCGTCCTCATCTCCACGGACCGCTCCCGCACGCCGGAGGAACGCCGGCGCGAGTGGTCCTGGCTGGGCTGGCTGCCGCACCTGCGCCCGACGCACGGGCAGGACTGCCGGCTGCTCCTCGCGTACGAGCGTGAGCAGGCGGAAGCCCGTACGGCCGAGCTGGTGCGCCGCCTCGACGAGGGCCCCCTCGGTCCCGGCTGGCCGCATCTGGACCGGGCCGCGGTGGCCGGGGCCGCCCGCGACCACAAGGGTCCGCACACCGTGGTCGTCCTGGACGGCGACCCCGGCACGGCGTTCCTGCGCGAGACCACGGCACGGCTGGCCGGGGCCGGCGCGGCGGCCGGGATCCACCTGATCTGTCTGGCCGAGACCCCGGCCGCCTCCCCCACCTCGCCGGTGGCCGCGACCTACGAGGCCGCCTGCCGGAGCTCCATCGCCTTCCGGGAGTGCGGGGCGGTCGCCATGCTGAGCGGCGATGTCGCCACGGCCCTGCGCCTGCTGCGCACGGCGGGCGGGCAGGCCGCGGGGCACGGGACCGTCGCCGCCGTGGACGCGGTGTCGGTGGCCTGGGCCGAGCGGTTCGCGCGGGCGCTCGCACCGCTGCGCGAGGAGGGCTCGGCCGCGCTGGCGGGCCGCCCGACGACCGCCGCGCTGCCGCCGTCCGCCCGGCTGCTGGACGAGCTGGGCCTGGCCCGCGCCACTCCGGCCTCGCTGATGGCCCGCTGGGCGTCCACGGCGGAGGCCCAGCCGGGCGCTTCGGCACCCCGCGCCGCAGCTCCCCCGTCACGCTCCGAGCTGGACAGCGCCAACTCCGGGCGCACCCTCAGCGCCGGCCCGCGCGTCGGCCCCCAGCGCACCGCGGCCTCGTCCCCCCATCACGACTCCGGCCGCACGCCGTATCCGGCCGCGGGCGCTCCGGACCCGGACCGCACCCCGTATCCGCCGCTCGACAGCCGCGACTCCGGCCGCACCCCGTACCCGCCCCTGGACACCCACGACTCCGGCCGCACGCCCTACCTGGGCGCCCAGCGCTCCGGCCCGGCTCAAGGGGCCGGCACCGGAGCAGGGGCCGACGCCTGGGAGCGGGGCGACGCCACCCCCGCGCCGTCCGGCCCCGGTCCCGGCAGTGCCACGGCCCCGGCCGCCGTCCACATCGGCCGCCCCGTCCTCGTGCTCGGCGCGGGCCCGCGCGGCCCCCTCGGCGTCGATCTCGCCGACGAGGGCCCGCACCTGCTGATCGAGGGCCCCCCGGGCAGCGGTCGCACCGAGCTGCTCCGGGCCGTCGCCGCCTCGCTCGCCTCCGCCGCCCGGCCCGACCGGCTCGGCATCCTCCTCGTCGACGGTTCCGGTGGTGAGCACGGCGAGCGCGGCGAAGGGCTGCTCCCCTGCACGGAGCTGCCGCACGTCTTCACGCATCTCGTGGCGTCCGACCCGGTCCGGATGCGGGAGTTCGCCCAGGCCCTGGGCGGCGAGCTGAAGCGGCGCGCCGAGCTGCTCGGCGACCTGGACTTCGCGGCCTGGCACGAGCGGCACGGGCAGCAGGAGGCCGCCCCCCGCATCGTGGGCCAGCGCCCGCCGAGCGGCGCCGAGCGGCGGGGCGATCTGGACTCCCCGGCCAGCGGCACCCTGCGGCTGCGCCCCGCCGCCGCCCCAGTCG
>NZ_JAFEUF010000304.1 GCF_016901035.1 Streptomyces durocortorensis | reverse complement strand
AGAGCCCCAGCGAGTCGTGGGCGCCCACCGCCCCGGCGGGGTGCCGGCCGCCCGCGCTCCGCGCTCTCCATCCCCGCCACCTCCGACCGAGCGGCCCACCGCCCGACCGCCCGGAGGGCCGGAGGACCGTGCTCCCGCTGCGGAAGACGGATTGGGTGGCGTTCGGGTTGCTCAGCGACGCTCGGGGCGCCCGCGTGCCGGGCCGGAGACCACAGGGCCGGCACCGGGGACCTGGGGCCACCGCCCCCGGCCCGGCTGTTCGCCCGGGCGGCCGCTCACGGCGAGGCCCCCGAGCCCTGCCGCCTCAGCCGAACTGCACCGAGCGCTTCGCCAGCCCCATCCAGAACCCGTCGATGACGCTCCGCCCCCGGTCCAGCTCGTCCTCCGCCGCGCCCAGCGTCACGAACAGCGGCGCGAAGTGCTCGGTGCGGGGGTGGGCCAGCTTCCCGGCCGGGGACGTGTGCTCGAAGTCGATCAGCGCGTCGATGTCCTGGGCCCGCAGCGCGCGGTCGCCCCAGTCGTCGAACTCCGCCGACCAGCCGGGAACCCCGCCGCCGGTGTGCCGCAGCGCGGCCAGGTTGTGGGTGAAGAAGCCGCTGCCGACGATGAGCACGCCCTCGTCGCGCAGCGGGGCGAGTTTACGCCCGACGTCCATCAGCTTCTGCGGGTCGAGGGTCGGCAGGGAGATCTGGAGTACGGGGATGTCGGCGTCCGGGAACATCTCCACCAGCGGGACGTACGCCCCGTGGTCGAGGCCCCGGTCCGGGATGTCCTGGACCGGCGTACCGGCGCCGCGCAGCAGCTTGCGGACGCTGTCGGCGAGCCCCGGCGCGCCGGGGGCTCCGTACCGTACGGCGTAGTAGTGCTCGGGGAAGCCCCAGAAGTCGTACACGAGCGGCATCGTCTCGGTGGCTCCCAGGGCGAGCGGGGCCTCTTCCCAGTGGGCGGAGACCATGAGGATCGCGCGGGGGCGGGGCAGACCCGCGGACCAGGCGGCGAGTTCGCCGGGCCAGACGGGGTCGTCGGCCAGCGGCGGCGCGCCGTGCGAGAGGTAGAGGGCGGGCATGCGGTCCGCGGTGGCTGTCATGGCACTCCCCATCCACTGGACGCGGAACTCGGCGCGCCGGGCACCGCGTTGGATGCACAGGGCACTGGTTCCGGTCACGAGTTCGTCAGAGCAGGAGTTCCCCGAGGTCATCCGGGGGATCGTTGTTCAGGGGTCCTGCGGAACTCTGCGGAAATTCCTTCGGATCCCCTGCGGGGCCTCCTGGGGCAGGCTTATTGAATCTTCAAGTTCCTACCTGTGGAGACCTTAGCTCTATCTAGTTAAACTTTCAAGAAAAGGTCGTACAGTGGAGTCCATGACCACGGCATCCACCAGCGCGCCGCGTTGGCTCACCGACGAGGAGCAGCGCGTCTGGCGCGCCTATCTGCATGCCACCACGCTGCTGGAGGATCACTTCGACCGCCAGTTGCAGCGCGATGCCGGTATGCCGCACATCTATTACGGGCTGCTCGTCCAGCTCTCCCAGGCCCCCCGCCGCCGGATGCGGATGACGGAGCTGGCCCGTAACGCGAAGATCACCCGTTCCCGGCTCTCGCACGCCATCGCCCGGCTGGAGAAGAACGGCTGGGTGCGCCGCGAGGACTGCTCCTCCGACAAGCGCGGCCAGAACGCGGTGCTCACCGACGACGGCCTCACCATGCTCCGCCGCTCGGCGCCGGGCCATGTGGAGGCCGTACGGCAGGCGATGTTCGACCGGCTCACGCCCGAGCAGGTGAGCAGCCTCGGGGAGATCATGCGGACGCTCGCCACCGGTCTGGAACCGGAGGGCACGGACGCGGATCTGCCCTGGCTCCGCTGAGCGGAACCAGGGCAGATCCGGGGCAGGTCCCGGGCGAATCCCGGACAGGTCCGGGGTAGATCCGGGGCCGGTCGCCGTCGAAGGACTGTCGGCGACCGCCATCGTCAGTGGGTGACCACGGCCGTCAGTGGGCGACCGCCGTCGTCAGTGGGCGACCACCGGGATCTTGAACTCCTCTTCGGCGCCCGCCTCGGACGCGCTCTCCGCGCCGCCCGCCCCCGTTCCGGGGCGGCCGGTGTTGATGAGGGCGATCGCGATGGCGGCCGCGGCGACGAGGATGCCGACCGCCCACCAGATCGCGGCGGCGAAACCGCTGACCATGGCCTGGAGCTGCAGGAGCTGCGGGTCGGTGGCGCGGGCCGCGTGGTCGGCGACGTACGCGGTGGTGGCGCTGGCGGCGATGGTGTTCAGGAGGGCGGTGCCGATGGCGCCGCCGACCTGCTGCGAGGTGTTGACCATCGCGGAGGCCACGCCCGCGTCACGCGGCTCGATGCCGTGCGTGGCCAGGGACATCGCCGGCATGAACGCCGTACCCATGCCGAGGCCGAGCAGCAGCATGCCGGGCAGGATGACGGCCGCGTAGCTGGTGTTGAGGTCCAGCTGGGTCAGGAGCAGCATGCCGACCGCGGCGACCAGGAAGCCGGGGCCCATCAGCAGGCGCGGCGGAACCCGGGTCATCAGCCGGGTGCCGATCTGGGTGGAGCCGGTGATCATGCCCACGATCATGGGCATGAACGCGAAGCCGGTCTTGACCGGGGAGTAGCCCTTCACGATCTGGAGGTAGTAGGTCAGGAAGAGGAACAGCCCGAACATCGCGATGATGGCGAGCCCCAGCGAGAGGTAGACCCCGCCGCGGTTGCGCTCGGTCAGGACGCGCAGCGGCAGCAGCGGCGACTTCACGCGCGCCTCGGTGACGACGAAGGCGATCAGCAGCACGGCGGCGGCGATGAACATGGAGACGGTCAGCGCGTCCGACCAGCCGGCCGACTCGGCGCGGGTGAAGCCGTAGACGAGGGCGACCAGGCCGAGCGTGGAGAGCACGACGCCGGGGATGTCCAGCGGTGCGCGGTTGCGGGTGCCGGAGGGCTCGCGGATGACGAAGTACGCGCCCGCGGCGGCGACGACGGCGAACGGGATGTTGACGAAGAACGTCCAGCGCCAGTTGAGGTACTCGGTGAGGAAGCCGCCGAGTATCAGCCCGACCGCGCCGCCACCACCGGCGATGGCCCCGTAGATGCCGAAGGCCTTGGCCCGCTCCTTGGCGTCGGTGAACATCACGGCGAGCAGGGAGAGCGCGGCCGGGGCGAGCAGGGCGCCGAAGACACCCTGGAGGGCCCGGGAGCCGAACATCATCGCCTCGTTCTGGGCGGCCCCGCCGAGCGCGGAGGCCAGCGCGAAGCCGATCAGGCCGACGACGAAGGTGCGCTTGCGCCCCCACAGGTCGGCGATCCGGCCGCCGAAGAGGAGGAGACCACCGAAGGCGAGGGCGTAGGCGGTGATGACCCACTGCTTGTTGCCGTCGGAGATACCGAGGTCGGTCTGGGCGGAGGGCAGCGCGATGTTCACGATGGTCGCGTCGAGGACGACCATGAGCTGGGCGAGCGCGATGAAGGCGAGGGCTTTCCAGCGGCTCGGATCGGGAAGGGCGGTGTCGGCCAGGCGTGGCGTGCCGGACGTTTTTGACATGGGTGTAGCCACCTAAGGACGTGAAAGGGCGCCGAGGCGTCGTGAAGTGGGCGTCGGCGGCACGTGCGATGACGAGCGCGCGACGGTTGCGTGGGCCGCCCGTGCGTTACGTGGACGTGGACGTACGGGCCGGTGTTCAGGTGAGGAGGGACGAGGGGAGGCCGGCGGGGCCGGAAGGTTCAGGTCGGTGCGGGCGTCAGGGGCGCCGCAGATCCTCCAAGGTCGCCGCCGAGCCGGGCAGTTCGGAGCGGGCCGGGGTCTCCAGGCCGTCCAGGAACAACTGCAGATGGCGGTGGGTGAACCGGTCGATGCCCTGGCAGGCGATGCCGGGGAGCGGCCGGGTGAGCTGGGAGAGGGCGACGAGTACGTCACCGACGGCGATGTCGGTACGCAGCCGCCCCGCGGACTGGGCGCGCGCCACGAGGCCTTCGACGGCCTCTTCGAGGCGTCGGCGCTCGGCGAGCAGGTCGGGGTGGTCCTTGTCGAAGACGCCGGAGAGCATCGGGCACAGGGCGCCGATCCGTTCGTCGGCGGCCGCGTGCACGAAGCGGCTGAGCGCGGCGAACGGGTCGGACTCCGCGGCGACGGCCTCCTCGGCCCGCAGGGTGGTACGGGAGGTGACCGCGAGGACGACCTCATGGGTGAGGGCGGCGCGGTCGGTGAAGTTGCGGTAGAGCGTGGCGTTGCCGACACCCGCGCGGCGGGCGACGTCGTCCAGCGCCACATCCGGGCCGAACTCGACGAACAGCTCGCGCGCGGCCGCGATGATCCGCTCGCGATTGCGCAGCGCGTCGGCCCGGGGGCGGGGCGCGCGGCACGGTGCCGCCGGTGCGGCGCCCTTCCCGGTGACGGCCTCCGCCGCCTCCGTGACCTCCGCGGCCTCCGTGCCCTTCCGGGCGATGGCCTGCACCGCGTGATCGGCGGCGTTCCCGGTTACGGGCTGCACCGCGCGGTCCGCGGCGTTCCCGGTGACGGGCTGCACCGCGTTCTCGGCGACGGTCTCCACTGCGCCCCTCCCCCCTTCCCTCTGTGTAGTCGGTCGACCCCCGTTCGTAACCGGGGACCGTTTCCCCGTTTAGCGGGGACACGTATGCAAACGGGGAAGGGATCCCCGCTTATTTCCCAGCCTTTTGTGACCTGAGTCACATCGCTTCCGGAGGAAAACCCTCCGATCGGCGCACCCAGCGAGCGGCCCCGGACCGCCCGGCACAGGCTGATCGCCAGAGCGCAGTCAGGGGTCGGCCGACTGCCGCGGACCCCGAAGGCGCCTCTATGCAGCAGCCCCGCCACCGGATACGCAGACACCGCCGCCCGGTCGCCCTCGCCGGAGCGACCGCGCTGGTCATAGCGGCCATGGCCTCGGCCAGCACCACTCTCCACTCCGGCGGCCGCGCCTCGGCGGGCCCGGCCGCCACCGCCCAGGACTCCGCGCTCGCCCCGTGCCGGATCTCCGCCACCATGGGCGTACAGATGTCCGAGGGGCTGCCGACCCCGCCCGGCTACTCCCGGTCGACCGGCGAGATCAGGGCGCTCAACCTGATGATCGACTTCCCGGACGCGGAGGGGACGGAACCCGCGACGGATCGGTACGCGGAGTTCTTCCCGCAGACCTCCGACTGGTTCAGGACCAGCTCCTACGGCCGGCTCGTCTACCGGCCCGAGGCCCCCGTCAAGGACTGGCTGCGGATGCCGATGCCGTTCACGGAGTACGGGATAGAGCGCGGCTCACCGTTCGAGCCGGGCTACCGCCAGCTGGTGAAGGACATCGTCGCGGCCGCCGACCCCCGGGTCGACTTCTCGGAGTACGACCTGGTCAACATCCTGGTCAGCCCGAACGCCGGTCCCTCCGCGCTGGACACCGTGCTCTCGGTGACCTTCTCCGGGAACGACGAGGCCCCGACGGCGGACGGTGTCCCGCTCTCCAACACGTCCTTCGTCTACAGCCGCCAGGACGACGGATCGGGGTCGTACGCCGAGACCGGCTACCGCGTCCTGCCGCACGAGAACGGCCATGTCTTCGGGCTGCCCGACCTCTACACGATGGAGGGCGGCGGCTCGGTCGGGCACTGGGACATCATGTCCGAGGACTGGGGCGCCAACAACGACTTCCTGGCCTGGCACAAGTGGAAGCTGGGCTGGCTCGACAACGAGCAGATCAGCTGCGCGTCCAAGGCCGGCGTCAGCGAGCACACGCTCGGCCCGCTGGCCTCCGAGGGCGGCACCAAGCTGGCCTTCGTCCCGCTGAGCGCCCAGTCCGGCTACGCCGTGGAGGTCCGCACGGCCGCCGGCAACGACGAGGCGGTCTGCCGGCCCGGGGTGCTGATCTACAAGGTCAGCTCCGACGTGGACACCGGCCAGGGCCCGGTCTCCGTCGCCGACGCCACCGAGGACAGCGGCGGCTGCACCCGGCGCCCCAACGTGCACGCGGAGCTGTCGGACGCCCCGTTCCGCCCCGGCCAGACGTTCACCGACCGGGCCAACGGCGTACGGATATCCGTGCTGGACGAGGACGACGACGGCAACTACCGGGTACGGGTCACGCGCCCGTGAGGCCGGTGCGGCGGGTGGCGGTCACGCGCCCGTGAGGGGTGCGGCCTCTTCCAGCCAGACCCGGATCCGGTCCTTGAGGAGCTTTCCGGTGACGTTGCGCGGGAGCGGCTCGTCGGTGAACAGCACCTGGGCGGGCACCTTGAAGGCGGCGAGCTTCCCGCCGACGTGTTCGCGCAGAGCCTCGGCGGTGACCCCGGCCCCGGCCCGGTCGCCGGCTTCGGATCCGGCTTCGGCCCCGGCTTCGGCCCCGGCTTCGGCCCCGGCTTTGGGCTTGGCATTGGGCCCGGCTTTGGGCTTGGCTTTGGCTCGCAGCCGGACGACGGCCGCCACCTCCTCGCCCAGCACCGGGTGCGGGATGCCGAGGACGGCGGCGTCTGCCACGTCGGGGTGGTCGTGCAGGACGCCCTCGACCTCGACGCAGTACACGTTCTCGCCGCCCCGGATCACCACGTCCTTGATCCGGTCGACGATGGACACCTGCCCCTCGCGGCGTACGGAGAGGTCCCCCGTACGGAACCAGCCGCCCTCGCCGAAGGCCTCCTCGGTCGCCGCCGCGTCGCGCCAGTAGCCGCGGAACAGCGACTGGCCGCGCAACCACAGCTCCCCCGGCTCCCCGTCGGGCAGCTCCTCGCCGGACGGCCCGGCGATCCGTACCTCGGTGACGGGGGTGGGCCGTCCCGCGCCGCCGGGCTCGGCGCGGTAGTCGTCGCCGAAGTGCGCGAGGACGCCGCCGCTGGTCTCGGTGAGGCCGTAGCCGTTGCGGGGTTCGACGCGCTTTCCGTACCGGGCGGTGAGGCGGGTGACCAGGGCGGGCGG
>NZ_JAFEUF010000303.1 GCF_016901035.1 Streptomyces durocortorensis | reverse complement strand
ATGACGCGTTGTTGGGAGGGGCCGTTGGGGGCGGTGAGGCCGTTGGAGGCGCCGTCCTGGTTGACCGCGCTGCCGCGCACCACCGCGAGGATCTCGTGGCCGTTGCGGCGGGCGTCGGAGAGCCGCTCCAGGACCAGGACGCCTACGCCTTCGCCCCAGCCGGTGCCGTCTGCGCTGCCGGCGAAGGATTTGCAGCGTCCGTCGGAGGCCAGTCCGTCCTGGCGGTCGAATTCGGCGAACGCGGCGGGTGACACCATGACCGTCACGCCGCCGGCGAGCGCCATCTCGCACTCGCCGTTGCGCAGCGCCTGTGCCGCCCAGTGCAGGGCCACCAGGGACGAGGAGCATGCGGTGTCGACGGTGACCGCCGGTCCCTCCAGGCCGAAGGTGTAGGCCACGCGGCCGGAGATCACGCTGTTGGCGGTGCCGGCCAGGCGGTATCCGTCGGCGCCTTCGAGGTCGTCGCCCGGGCCTCCGTATCCGGAGGCGGAGGCGCCGGCGAAGACGCCGACGGGGCGGCCGCGCAGCGAGCGCGGGTTGAGTCCGGCGGATTCGAACGCTTCCCAGGCGGCTTCGAGGAGCAGCCGCTGCTGCGGGTCCATGGCGAGGGCTTCGCGTGGGCTGATTCCGAACAGTGCGGCGTCGAACTGTGTGGCGTCGTCGACGAATCCGCCGCGGGCGGCGGTGCCGGTCACGACGTCGCTGGGCCATTCGCGATCGGCCGGGAACTCGGCGATGCCGTCGATGCCGTGTGCGACGAGGTCCCAGAGTTGCTCGGCGTTGCGTACTCCGCCGGGGTAGCGGGCGCTCATGCCGACGATCGCGATGGCGTCGTCCACGGCGCCGGTGGTGGTGGGCTGAGTGGCCGGGCCGGTGTGTTCGAGGAGTTCGGCGGCCAGGTGTTCGGCCAGGGCGGTGGGGTTGGGGTGGTCGAAGACCAGGGTGGCCGGCAGGGCCAGTCCGGTGTCGGTGCCGAGAAGGTTGCGTAGTTCGACGGCGGTGAGCGAGTCGAAGCCGAGGTCGCGGAAGGAGCGTTCCGGTTCGATTGCTTCCGGGGAGGTGTGGCCGAGGGAGACGGCGGTGCGGGCCCGGATCAGGTCGAGCAGCATGCCGTGGCGGCGGCTCTCGGGTGCTGCGGTCAGTTCGTCGCGGAAGGTCGAGCTCCGGTCGGTGGGGGTGGTGGGGGTCGGGGCCAGGGCTGTGGTGGCTTCGGGCAGGTCGGTGAGCAGTGCGCTGTTGCGGCCGGAGGTGAAGGCGGGGGCGAAGCGCTGCCAGTCGACGTCGGCGACGGTGACACAGCTCTCGTCGAGTTCCACGGCGCGTTGGAGGGCGCGGATGGCGAGGTCCGGTGCCATGGCGTTGAGGCCGTGGCGGTGGAGGTATGCCTCGGCTCCGTCCTGTCCGGCCATGCCGTCGCCTTCCCACGGGCCCCAGGCCACGGAGGTGCCGCTGTGTCCGTGTGCGCGGCGCTGTTCGACGAGTGCGTCGAGGTGGGCGTTGGCGGCGGCGTAGACGCCTTGTCCGCCGCTGCCCCAGGTGGCGGCGATGGAGGAGAAGACGACGAACAGGTCCAGGTCGGTTGTGCGGGTCAGTTCGTCGAGGTGGGCGGCGGCGGTGGTCTTGACGTCCAGGACGCGGGTGATCTCGGCTTCGTCGGTGTCGGCGAGCGGTACGGCCTGTCCGGCGCCGGCCGCGTGCACGATGCCGGTCAGGGGGTGTTGTGCGGGGATGGTGTCCAGGACGGCTGCCAGTGCTGTGCGGTCGGTGACATCGCAGGCGGCGATGGTGACCTGGGTGCCGTGGGCGGCGAGTTCGTCGGTGAGGCCGGTGGCGTTGGGGGTGTCGGGGCCTCGGCGGCCCAGGAGCAGCAGGTGTGGTGCGCCTCGTTCGGCCAGCCAGCGGGCCACGTGGGTGCCGAGGGCTCCGGTGCCGCCGGTGATGACGATGGTTCCGGTGGGTGTGTAGGGGGTGGTGGTGGGTTCGTCGGCGGTGGCGCGGGCCAGGCGGCGGCCGTAGGCGCCGGAGGTGCGTACGGCGATCTGGTCCTCGTCGGTGTCGCCGGCCAGTACGGACAGCAGGATGCGGGTGGCGCGGTCGTCGAGTTCGGCCGGGAGGTCGATCAGGCCGCCCCAGCGGTGGGGTTGTTCGAGTGCGGCGACGCGGCCGAGTCCCCAGGCTTGTGCTTGGGTCACTTGGCGCAGTGGATCGGAGCGGCCGATCGACACTGCTCCGCTGGTGAGCATCCACAGGGGTGCGTCCAGGTGCGTGTCGTCGAGGCGTTTGAGCAGTGCGACCGATTCGGTGACCGTGTCGGTGGACGGGGCCAGGGCGATGACTCCGGTGATGTCGGCGAGGGCGCCTGGTTCCTGTCGGCCGGTTTCGCGGTCCAGCAGGGTGGCTTCGGCGCCGGCGGCGCGGAGTGCGTCGGCGAGGCGGGCGGCTTGTTCGGCGTCGGCCGGGGCGGCTGCGACGAGCCAGGTGCCGGAGAGTGTGGCGGTGGTGCTGGTGAGGTGGTTGAGCGGGGTCCAGGTGACGCGGTAGCGCCAGGATCCGATCACTGATTCCTGGTGGCGGGAGCGCCGCCACTGGGAGAGCGCGGGGATGACGGCGTTCAGGTGGGGGGATGCGTCGGGCAGGTTGATGGTGTCGGCGAGTTCGGTCAGGTCCGCGCGGTCGACGGCGGCCCAGAAGCGTGTTTCGTCGGCGTCGGCGGGTGTGGCCGGGTGGGTCGTGGTCTGTGGCTGTGGCTGTGGCCAGTAGCGTTCCCGCTGGAAGGCGTAGGTCGGCAGCGCGGTGGGGCGGCCGGTGGGGAGTACTGCCGGCCAGTCGATGTCGGAGCCGGTGGCCCAGAGGCGGCCGAGGGCGGTCAGGGCGGTTTCGTGTTCGTCCCGGTCGCGGCGGAGTACGGGGGCGAACACGGCGTCGGGGAGGCTTTGTTGTGCCAGGGCGCAGAGCACGCCGTCGGGGCCGACCTCGACGAAGCGGGTGACGCCGTGTTCGGTCGCTTCGTGGAGGCCGTCGGTGAATCGGACGGTTTCGCGTACCTGACGGATCCAGTAGTCGGGTGTGGTCGGGTCGGCGCCGGCCATGGCGGGGACGACGGGGATGCGGGGTTCGGCGAAGGTCATCGGCTCGACGGTCTTCGCGAATTCGGCGAGCATGGGTTCCATCAGGGCCGAGTGGAAGGCGTGGGACACGGTGAGCCGGCTGGTCCTGCGTCCCTGGGCCGACCAGGTCGCGGCGAACTCCTCGACGGTCTCGGTGTCGCCGGAGACCACCACCGAGGTCGGACCGTTCACCGCGGCGATGTCCAGGCGGCCTTGTATGTCGGCGGTCACCTCTTCCTCGGTCGCCCGCACGGCGAGCATGGCCCCGCCTGCGGGGAGGGCCTGCATCAGGCGGCCGCGGACTGCGACCAGCTCGCACGCGTCTGCCAGGGTCAGGATTCCCGCGCAGTGGGCGGCCGCGATCTCGCCCACCGAGTGCCCGAGCAGAACGTCCGGGACCACACCCCAGGACTCCAGCAGCCGGAACACCGCGACCTCGACGGCGAACAGCCCGGCCTGCGCCCACACGGTCTCATCGAGTCCGTCACCGCCGAAGACGACATCACGCACCGGGCGTTCCAGGTGCGGTTCCAGCTCCGCGCAGACCGCGTCGAAAGCATCGGCGTACACGGGGAACGTCTCGTACAGCCCCCGCCCCATACCGGCACGCTGTGCACCCTGCCCGGTGAAGAGGAACGCGGTGCGGCCTTCGCTGGTCGTCTCGGAGATCAGATCGATGGCTGGTTGGCCGGTGGCGAGTGCGGTGAGGCCGGTCAGGAGGTCGTCGTAACCGTCGCCCGTGACGACAGCGCGGTGCTGGAGGTCGGCGCGGGACAGCAGGGACCTGGCGATGTCCGTCGCCGGCTCCGGGTGTGTGGAGAGGGTGTCGTGCAGTCGCCCGGCTTGTGCGGCGAGTGCGGTGGCGGTGCGGCCGGATATCAGCCAGGGCGGTGTCGTTCCGTCGGCCGGGTGGCCGGTCGGGGGTTCTTGGTCCGCCGGGGCCGGTTCGGCTTCCAGGATGATGTGGGCGTTGGTGCCGCTGATACCGAAGGAGGAGACGCCTGCTCGGCGTGGGCGGCCCGTTTCGGGCCACGGTCGCGTCTGGGTGAGCAGTTCCACCGCGCCGGCCGACCAGTCGACCTGTGTGGTGGGCTCATCGGCGTGCAGTGTGGGCGGCAGTGTGCCGTGTCGTAGCGCCATCACCATCTTGATCACGCCTGCGACACCGGCGGCGGCCTGGGTGTGGCCGAGGTTCGATTTGATCGAGCCGAGCCAGAGCGGCCGGTCGGTGTCGCGGTCCTGGCCGTAGGTCGCGAGCAGGGCCTGGGCCTCGATGGGGTCGCCGAGTTTGGTGCCGGTTCCGTGTGCCTCGACCGCGTCGACTTCCGTCGGTGACAGTCGGGCGTCGGCGAGTGCCTGCCGGATGACGCGTTGCTGGGAGGGGCCGTTGGGTGCGGTGAGGCCGTTGGAGGCGCCGTCCTGGTTGACCGCGCTGCCGCGCACCACCGCGAGGATCTCGTGGCCGTTGCGGCGGGCGTCGGAGAGCCGCTCCACCAGGAGTACGCCGGCGCCCTCGCCCCAGCCCGTGCCGTCCGCGTCGGCGGAGAAGGCTTTGCAGCGGCCGTCGTTCGCGAGGCCGCCCTGCCGGGCGAACTCGGTGAACGCCGCTTCGGTGGACATGATGGACACGCCGCCGGCGAGTGCGAGATCGCATTCGCCGCGCCGTAGGGCCTGTGCGGCGAGGTGGAGTGCCACCAGGGATGACGAGCACGCCGTGTCGATGGTGAGTGCGGGTCCTTCCAGGCCGAAGGCGTAGGAGACCCTGCCGGACAGTACCGCGGCCGCGTTGCCGGTGGCGGTGTGGGCGTCGAGGCCTTGGTCGTCGGATCCGGCCAGCACTACGGGGTAGTCCTGTCCGTTGGTGCCGACGAACATTCCGATGGATCGGCCGCGTACCGCGTGCGGGTCGATTCCGGCGGATTCGAAGGTTTCCCACACGGTTTCGAGGAGCAGCCGTTGCTGGGGGTCCATGGCCATGGCTTCGCGCGGGCTGATTCCGAAGAGTCCGGCGTCGAATTCTGCGGCTCCGTCGACGAAACCGCCGCGCCGTGCGAGGGAGTTGGGCAGTGCGGTGAGGTCCCAGCCTCGGTCGGTGGGGAAGGTGGTCATGGCGTCCACCTTGCCGATGAGCAGGTCCCACAGTTCGTCGGGGTTGCCGACGCCGCCGGGCAGTCGGCACGCCATGCCGACGAGTGCCAGCGGCTCGTCCGGCTCGGTGGTGGTTCTCGTCGGGGGTTGGGCGGCCGGTGTCCGCGGTTGTTCGTTGCCGAGGAGTTCTTCGCCGAGGAACTGTGCCAGCTCTGTGGGGGTGGGGTGGTCGAAGACCAGGGAGGCGGGCAGTCGCAGTCCGGTGCTCGTGCCGGCGAGGTTGCGGAGCTCCACGGCTGCCAGTGAGTCGAAGCCGAGGTCCCGGAATGCCTGGCCGGCGCCGACCGCTTCCGCCGAGTCGTGTCCCAGTACGGTTGCCGCCCATGTGCGGACCGCTGCGAGCAGCAGTGCGTGGCGTCGGCCTGCGGGTGCTGCGGTGAGTTCCGCGCGGAACTGTGTGGCGGGTGTGGTGCTGGTGGCCGGGGTTCGGGCGGAGGCTGCTTCGGGCAGTTCGGTGAGCAGTGGGCTGGGGCGTGTGGCGGTCAGTCCGGCGGCGTAGCGTGGCCAGTCGATGTCGGCGATCATCGGGTCCTGGTCGCCGGTGGTGAGGGCTCCTGCCAGGGCGGTGAGGGCCAGTTCGGGGTCGAGTGGGGACAGGCCGCCGCGTCGTAGCCGGTCGGTGACCGTCCGGTCGCCGGCGGCCATGCCGTCCTGGGCCCAGGGCCCCCAGGCGATCGAGGTGCCGGGGAGTCCTCGGTGCCGGCGGCCGTGCATCCATGCGTCGACGAAGGCGTTGGCGGCGGCGTAGTTGCCCTGTCCGGCGCTGCCGAGTGTCGCGGCGAGCGAGGAGAAGGCCACGAAGAAGTCCAGTTGCGCTCCGTGGGTCGCTTCGTCCAGCGCGACGAGTCCGGAGGCCTTCGCGGCGAGGACGGTCTGGAAGCGTTCGGGGGTGAGTGTGTCGAGTGTGCCGTCGTCCAGTGTTCCGGCGGCGTGGACGACTCCGATCAGTGGGTGCTGGGCGGGGAGGCGCTCAAGTGCGCCGGTCAGTGTGGTGCGGTCGGTGATGTCGCCGGTCTCGACGGTGACCTGGGTGCCGCGGTCGGCGAGTTCGGCGACGAGTTCGGGTATGCCCGGTGCCCGGGTGCCGCGTCGGCCGATGAGGACGATGTGGGGTACGCCTCGGTCGGCGAGCCAGCGGGCGGTCATCGTGCCGAGTGCTCCGGTGCCTCCGGTCACCAGTACGGTGCCGGGCCGGGATGGTGACCATGGGGTGTTGTCGGTGGTTTCCGCGCGCACCAGGCGGCGGCCGTAGACGCCGGCTGCGCGTACCGCTGTCTGGTCCTCGCCGGTGTCTCCGCCGAGGACGGCGGTGAGGCGTGCTCCTGCTCGGGTGTCCAGTACGGCCGGGATGTCGAGGAGGCCGCCCCAGCGGTCGGGGTGTTCCCGTGCGGCGACGCGGCCGAGTCCCCAGATCTGTGCGGGTTGCGGGGCGGGGGCGGTGTCCGACGGTCCGACCGAGACGGCGCCGGTGGTGAGTGCCCAGAGAGGGGCGTCGATTTCGGCGTCGCCGAGGGCTTGGAGCAGGCGCAGGGTGAGGTCGAGGGCGGCGGGTGTTTCGGGGTGCGGGGTTGCGTCGTCCGCCCAGGCGGCGAGCGAGATCACTCCGCTGACCGGGCCGGCCTCGGCGAGTTGCGCGGCGAGGGCTGATCGGTCCGTGCTGGTGGGGGTGAGGTGGATGGTTTCGGCGCCCGCGTCGGTGAGTGCGCGGGACAGTTGGCGGGTGGG
>NZ_JAFEUF010000302.1 GCF_016901035.1 Streptomyces durocortorensis | reverse complement strand
GCGGCGGTGGGGGCGGCGGGGTCGTCCTGGGCCGCGACGCGGTGCTCGGCGAGGACTCCCGTACGGTGCCGCTGGACGAACCAGTAGTAGGCGAAGCCGCCGAGCGCGACGACGCCGATGAACAGAAACGCGCCCCAGCGCAGATACCAGTGCTGCGGGCCGGTCGCGTTGTACACCTCGGCGCGCGGCCAGGCCAGGTTGAGCGACATGGCCGTGCCCCAGAGCACGGCCATGATGTTGACCGGCAGCCCCCAGCGGCCCAGCGAGAACGCGCCCTCGCGCGGCTGCCAGTCGCCGCGCAGCCTGCGCAGCAGCATCGGCACGGTGACCAGCAGATACGCCACGTAGATCATGATGATCGCGATGCTGGTGATCACCGAGAAGATCTGCGGCTGGTTGATGTTGACGACCAGGATGACGACGCCCACCACGCCGATCACCACGGCGGGCACCACGGGCGTCTTGAACCGGGGGCTGACCCGGGCGAGCACCGACCCCGCGGGGAGGTTGTTGTCGCGGGCCATGGCGAACATCAGCCGGATCCCGGCGGCCTGCACGGCCAGCACGCAGACCGTGATCGCGACGACCACCGCCCAGAGGAAGATCTCCCCGATCGTGTCGCCGAGGGTCGCCAGCACCACGTACTGGAGTCCGCCGGTGGACAGCTCCTCGGCCTTCAGGTCCGGCACCGAGAGCAGCGCGAAGAGCAGGATGAACGCGCCGATCAGGAAGGACGCGATGAGCGCCCGCAGGATGGCGCGGGGCGCGTTGCGGCCCGGGTTGTGCGACTCCTCGCCGAGCGAGGACGCGGTGTCGAAGCCGTACATGACGTACGCGGAGGCCAGCGAGGCGGTGAGGAACGCGCCGAAGTAGCCCAGCGACTGGCCGCTGCCCAGTCCGTACGTCTCCGTCAGCGCGGAGCTGGGGCCCCGGGTGATGTGGGCCGCCAGGAAGATGATCAGGGCGACGGCGGCGATCAGCTCGATGAAGACGCCCGCGGAGTTGATCCGGGCCATCAGCTTGACGCCGAACGCGTTGACCAGCGTGGAGAACAGGATCAGCACGGAGCCGAGCAGCACGGCGTTGGCCGCCTGGTCGTTCTTGCCGCTTCCGTCGCCCACGAACTGGAACCAGTCGTCGATCTGCGGCAGCGTGATCTGGTACGCCAGCGCCACGGCCGACAGGGTGACCATGGTGGCCGTCATCATCATCCAGCCGCCGAGCCAGCCGACGTGCGGGCCGCCCATCTTCTTGGCCCAGTTGTAGACCGAACCGGCCACCGGATAGCGGGCGGCCAGCTCGCAGAAGCACAGGGCCACCATCAGCTGTCCGCAGAAGACCATCGGCCAGGACCACCAGTAGGCGGGACCGCCGAAGCTGACGCCGAAGTAGAACAACTGGAAGGTGCCGGTCAGGATCGAGATGTAGCTGATCCCGGCGGCGAAGGTGTGGAAGTTGCCGAGGGTGCGCCGCAGTTCGGGCTTGTAGCCCAGCTCGCCGAGCGCGGCGTCGTCGTGGCTGCTGTCCGGCACCGCCCGCCCTTCGGGGCCCGCGCTGCCGCTCACTCGAACCACCGCTGCGGAGTCGCCGCGACATTGCGCCAGATGTGCTTGGCCTCCTGGTACTCGGCGAGCCCGGCCGGACCCAGTTCGCGGCCGAAGCCCGACTGCTTCATGCCGCCCCACTCCGCCTGCGGTACGTAGGGGTGGAAGTCGTTGATCCACACGGTGCCCGCCCGCAGCCGCGAGGCCACCCGGTGGGCCCGCCCGCCGTCCTGCGTCCAGACCGCGCCCGCCAGCCCGTACACGGTGTCGTTGGCCAGCCGGACCGCGTCGTCCTCGTCCCGGAACCGCTCGACCGTGAGCACCGGGCCGAACGACTCGTCCTGCACCACGGACATCGAGGTGGCGCACTCGTCCAGCACGGTGGGCGGGTAGTAGAAGCCGTCCGCCAGTGCCGGATCGTCGGGCCGCGCCCCGCCGCAGCGCAGCACCGCGCCCTCGGCGATGCCCTCCGCCACGTACGCCTCGACCTTGTCGCGGTGCGCGGCGGAGATCAGCGGCCCGCTGCGGGCGTCCTCGTCGAACGGCCCGCCGAGCTTGATCCGGCCCGCCCGCGCCACCAGCTCGTCGGTGAACCGGTCGTGCAGCTCGTCCTGCACGAGGAGCCGCGCCCCGGCGGAGCAGACCTGCCCCGAGTGCAGGAAGACCGCCATCAGCGCGTAGTCGACGGCGGTGTCGAAGTCGGCGTCGGCGAAGACGATGTTGGGGTTCTTGCCGCCCAGCTCCAGGGCGACCTTCTTCACGGTGGGCGCGGCGGCCGCCATGATGCGCCGCCCGGTCACGAGCCCCCCGGTGAACGACACCAGGTCCACCCGCGGGTCCTCGGTCAGCGGCGCCCCCACCACACCCCCCGCGCCGAGCACCAGATTGGCGACCCCGCCGGGCAGCCCGGCCTCGTCCAGCAGCCGCATGAGCAGGACGGCGGTGTGCGGGGTCAGCTCGCTCGGCTTGAGGACGAACGTGTTGCCGGCCCCGAGCGCCGGGGCTACCTTCCAGGCGGTCTGGAGCAGCGGATAGTTCCACGGGGTGATGAGCGCACACACCCCGACGGGTTCGTGCACCACCCGGCTGTCGACGTCCGCGAGCCCGGTGTCCACGACCCGCCCCGCGTCCCCGGCCGCGACGAGCTCGCCGAAGTACCGGAAGCAGTTCGCGATGTCGTCCATGTCGTAGGCGCTCTCGACGAGCCGCTTGCCCGTGTCCAGCGACTCGGCCCGCGCGAAGGCGTCCTTGTCCCGCTCCAGCAGCTCCGCCACCCGCAGCAGCAGCCGCCCCCGCTCGGCGGCGGGCGTGTGCGGCCAGGCCCCCTCGTCGAAGGCCCGCCGGGCAGCGGCGACGGCCGCGTCGGCGTCCTGGGCCCCGCCCTCGTCGACGGCGGCCACCAGCGTGCCGTCGGCCGGACAGCGGATCTCCCGCGTCCGTCCCTCGGCGGCGGCGGTCCACCGGCCATCGATGAACAGCTCCGGCATGGGCTCCTCCTGTACGGGGGCGGGCCGGGCGCCCACCGGGTGCGGGCCACGGCGACGACCGGCTCCCTGCGCGACGACGTCAGCACAGACGGTAAGGGGGGCCGGGCGGGTGCGCAGCACGGGCGGGGCCGATCGGAGCAGGCGCCGCCAGCCCCGGGGGCCCCGGCGGGTACGACCGAGAGCGGCACCCTCGACTACAACAACGCGTCGATCAATGGCAACGCCAACCTGCTGATCGAGATCGCGGGCTTCCTCCACGAGGGCCGACCGGACAACCTCACCGAACACCAACGCTCGGTGTGGAGGAGTCGCTCCAGGACCCAGGACAGAACATCTTCATCGCGTCCGAGTATCTGGCTCAGATCAAAGCCGAGAGTGAGTTCGTCGACGTGCCCGCAGAGGAGATGGCACCCGCCCAGTATCAGGAACTCGCCGCGCGGTACAACGGCGGACCCTACTGGGAGGGAAGCGACGCCCAGGCACACGGCCGGGGTCTCGACAACGACCTCTCCAACGCCAGGAAGGCGATGCGCTGATGTCCGACCGCACGGACATCATCCACGCGACCGAGGACGACGGGTGCCTGCGTTGGGTGATGGCCGTACCTCTTGGGATCCTGAACCTGCTCGCGGCCGGTCTCTGCTACTCGGCGTGGACGATCCGCCCGTCGGGGGTCTGGGACAGGGACGCACACGGTGCCATCACACTGCTGTGCTTCCTCACCATCGCGGTCAGCGTCATCACTCTGGTCATTACAGTGGCCCCTCCCACGGTGCGGCGCGCGATGGGCCCCTGGTGGCTGGCGCCGCCGCTGATTCTCGGGGCGGTCGCGGCGACCAGATGGGTCCTGGGCGGCTGAGGGCAGCGCTCCCGTGGCGGCCCGGGGCGGGGGCCGGCGGCCCGGGTCCTCGATAGGATTCCGACCGGGCCCTGACAGGACGTCACGGGTCGTTCAACAGTCGCTTACGCAGCGCGACTTACGCCGGTCGCGCCGTCGCGAGAACCAGCGTTCCGACCGGCGGCCGGAGACCCGGAACACCGAGTGAGTGGAGTGCCAGTCATGCGTGGAGGCAGCGTCGCCGTGGTCGGCGGCAGCATAGCGGGGTGTGCCGCGGCTCTGGCCGCGTCGCGCGGTGGGGCCGAACGGATCACCGTTCTGGAACGCGCCGACGCCCGACTCCGCGACAGAGGCGTGGGCATCGCGCTTCACAGCGACCGGTACGACGAGCTGCGGGACGCCGGGTACGTCGCCCCGGAGATGCCCTGGGCGCCGCTGACCCGGCGGGTGTGGAGTGTGCGCGACGGAGAGGCCGACCACGGCCGGGCCATCGGCGAGCAGCCGTTCCCCTTCCGCGCCTACAGCTGGGGCTCGTTGTGGAGCGAACTGCGCCGCCGGGTGCCCGAGAGGGTGTCCTACCGGTCCGGGGCCGTGGTCACCGGCGTCGAGCCGGACGCCGAGGGCGTGACGCTGCGGCTCGCGGACGGGCACCAGGAGCGCTTCGACGTCGTGATCGGCGCGGACGGATACCGCTCCGTCGTCCGCGAGGCCATGTTCCCCGGCGCGGACGCCTCGTACGCCGGATACGTCGGCTGGCGCGGCACCTCGCCGGACGTCGCGGACCTCCCGGCGGACGGCAACGACGCGCACAACATCGTCTTCCCCGGCGGTCATTGCATGATCTACCGCATCCCGGACGGCGCGGGCGGACACCGGCTCAACTGGGTGCTCTACACCGCGCCTCCGCAGGTCGACGGCCTCCACCCGGACCTGCGGACCCCCACCTCCCTGCCGCCGGGCCGGCTCAACTCCGAGCTCACCGGGCATCTGCGCGCCCTGGTCGCCGAGCACTTCCCGCCGTACTGGGCGGCCCGCGTGCTCCGCACCCCCGCCGAGACCACCTTCATCCAGCCCATCTACGACCTGGAGGTGCCGCACTACACCTCGGGCCGGATGGCGCTCGTCGGCGACGCCGCCAGCGTCGCCCGGCCGCACATCGGCGGCGGCAGCGTGAAGGCGCTCCAGGACGCCACCGCGCTGGAGGCCGCCTGGGTGGCCGGGGACAGCTGGGAGGAGGTCCTGGCGAACTACGACGCCCGGCGCGGACCCGTGGGGGCCGCCATGGTCGCGCTCGCCCGCCGGATGGGCGACGCCCAGGTCGAGAACACGCCCGACTGGTCCGCCATGGACCAGGCCGCGTTCGACGGGTGGTGGCAGGAACAGAACAGCGGGTCCGACCGGCGCAGCGGCTTCGGCGGGCACAGCATGAAGGGCCGGTAGGCGCGGGGGCGGGGCTTCGGGGGCGACCGTCCCCGAAGCCCCGCGGGCCTTCCCCGCGCCTCAGACGCCCGTCTTCGTCGCCGTCAGTTCCAGCGCGGCGTGCAGGGCGGTGGCGTCGGCGCGGGCTTCCTCCCCGTCCAGGCGCAGCGTCATCCGCCCCGAGGTGAGGACGGTGAGCGCCCCGGCGCACTCGACGGCCTGGGCGGGGCTGGGGGACACCAGCAGGACGGCGATGCCCTCGGCGGCCAGCGTGGTCACCAACGTGTGCACCTGCGTTACGAGTACGGGCGCGAGCCCCTCCGTCGGCTCGTCGAGCAGCAGCACCCGGGGTGAGCCCAGCAGCGCGCGGGCCAGCGCCAGCATCTGCTGTTCGCCGCCCGACAGATCCGTACCCCGGTTGCCCCGCCGCTCGCCCAGCCGGGGCAGCAGCTCCAGGACACGCGCGGGGGTCCACACGCTGGGGCGCGTCGTGTCACCGCGGCGCGGCGGACGGTAGGAGAGCCGCAGGTGCTCGTCGACGGTGAGCCCGGCGAACACCCGGCGGCCCTGCGGCACGAGCCCGATTCCCGCCCGTGCGGCCCGGTGGGCCGGCTGCCCGGTCACCTCACGGCCGTCGAGGCGTACGCTTCCGGCGCTCGGGCGCATGAGCCCGGCGACGGTGTGGACGAGCGTGGTCTTGCCCGCGCCGTTGTGGCCGACGACGGCGTGGACCGAACCGGCGGGCACCGCCAGGTCGAGGCCGTGGAGGACGGTGCCGCCGTGGTAGCCCGCGGTCAGGCCGGTGAGTTCGAGCATCGGGCGTCGGTCATCCTCTCGCGTCGGTGGGGGACGGGCAGACGGTCGGGATCCCTTTGCCCCGGGGGCCGTCCGGGCCCGTCGACGGGCCGGGGCCGTGGTACGCCTCGCGGACCTCGGGATGCGCCAGCACCTCCTGGGTCGGCCCGCTGACGAGCACCTTCCCCGCTGCCAACACCGTTACGGACGTGGCGAGTTCGGCGACGACCTCGACATGGTGCTCGACCAGGATGACCGCGACGTCCGACGGCAGACCGCCGATGATGCCGAGCAGCCGGCCGATGTCCCGGTCGGTCAGCCCGGCCGCCGGTTCGTCCAGGAGCAGCAGCCGGGGTCTTCCCGCCAGCGCGGCGGCGAGGTCCAGCATGCGGCGCTGCCCGTGCGAGAGCGTCGAGGCCGGCCGGTGGGCGAGGTCCGCCAGGCCGACCGTCTCCAGATGGCGACCCGCGGACTCCTTGTGCAGCCGGTAGCGGGACGGCCTGCGCCAGGCCCCGCGACGCTGCGGATGGTGCGGCCAGCCCGCCAGCACGACATTGTCCAGCACCGACAACTCAGCGATCACCGCGGGCTGTTGAAAGCTGCGGGCGATGCCGAGCCGGCTCCGTCCGGCCGTGGGCTTCCGGGTGATGTCGGCGCCGTCCAGGGTGATCGTGCCGTGGTCGGGCCGGTCGGTGCCCGCGATGAGGTTGAGCAGGGTGGTCTTGCCCGCTCCGTTGGGGCCGATGACGGCGTGCCGGGCGCCCGCCGGGAGCCGGAGGCTCACGTCGTCGACGGCGGTGAGCGTGCCGTACCTGCGGGTGAGCCGGTCGAGGGCGAGGACCGCGGGGGCGGCCGCGTTCGGTGCGGATGTCATGGGGAGGCCTTCCCGGCGGGGGTCGGGGC
>NZ_JAFEUF010000301.1 GCF_016901035.1 Streptomyces durocortorensis | reverse complement strand
GGCCGGAGCGGTGGTCGTGGCGGCGGTGGATCTGGCGCTACTGCTGGTCCGGGGCGTTTCCGCCCCCTGAACAGGCCGCCCCCCCCCCCCCCGGGCCGGCCCGGCCCCCCCCCCCCCCCCCCGCGCGTACACGGGACCGCGCGGCCTGCGCGGACCGCACCGCCAGCGGTTTACGGCTCGAACTTGTACCCCAGGCCCCGCACGGTGACGAGGTAGCGCGGGGCGCCCGGGTCGGGCTCGATCTTGGCGCGCAGGCGCTTGACGTGGACGTCGAGGGTCTTGGTGTCGCCGACGTAGTCCGCGCCCCAGACCCGGTCGATGAGCTGCATACGGGTGAGCACACGGCCCGCGTTGCGCAGGAGCATCTCCAGGAGGTCGAACTCCTTGAGCGGGAGGTCGACCTTGCCGCCGGAGACGGTGACGACGTGCCGGTCGACGTCCATCCGGACCGGGCCCGCCTCCAGGGCGGCCGGGGTGACCTCCTCCGGCTCGCCGCGGCGGCGCAGGACGGCCCGGATGCGGGCGACGAGCTCGCGGGAGGAGAAGGGCTTGGTGACGTAGTCGTCGGCTCCTATCTCCAGCCCGACGACCTTGTCGATCTCGCTGTCCTTGGCGGTGACCATGATCACCGGGACGTTGGAGCGGCTGCGGAGCTGGCGGCACACCTCGGTGCCGGGCAGGCCGGGCAGCATCAGGTCGAGGAGGACCAGGTCGGCGCCGTTGCGCTCGAACTCGTCCAGACCGTCGGGGCCGGTCGCCGCGATGGCGACCTCGAAGCCTTCCTTGCGCAGCATGTAGGACAGGGCGTCGCTGAAGGATTCCTCATCCTCGACGACAAGCACTCGGGTCACGGAAGAGCCTCCGGGGCAGGGAAGGGGTCAAAGGTGTCGGTCTCGTACGGCCCCTCGTCGTCGCCGTTGACGATAAGCGGTCCGCCGGTGGTGCGCTCCCTCGTGGCGCCCGTTTCGGGCAGCCGGAGGGTGAAGGTGGAGCCCTGTCCCTCGGAGCTCCAGACGGTGACCTCCCCGCCGTGCGAGGCGGCCACGTGTTTGACGATGGCGAGGCCGAGACCGGTGCCACCGGTGGCCCGTGAGCGGGCCGGGTCGACGCGGTAGAAGCGCTCGAAGACCCGTTCGCGGTCCTTCTCGGAGATGCCGATGCCCTGGTCGGTGACGGCTATCTCGATGAGGTCCCCGCCGGGCGATGCGAGGCGGCGTGCGGCGATGCCGACGCGGGTGCGGGCGGGGCTGTAGTTGACGGCGTTCTCGACGAGGTTGCCGAGGGCGCCGACGAGCTGGCCGCGGTTGCCCCAGACCGTGAGGCCCTCGGCGCCCGCGGAGGCCATGGTGATCTGCTTGGAGCCGGCCTGCTGGCGGCAGCGGTCGATCGCCTCGGCGACCAGCGTCTCCACCTTGACCGGCTCGGCGTCCTCCAGCGGGTCGTCGTTCTGCACCCGGGAGAGGTCGATGAGTTCCTGGACGAGGTTGGTGAGCCGGGTCGCCTCGATCTGCATGCGCCCGGCGAACCGCTCCACGGCCTCCGGGTCGTCGGAGGCGTCCATGACCGCCTCGGAGAGCAGGGAGAGCGCCCCGGTCGGGGTCTTGAGCTCGTGGCTGACATTGGCGACGAAGTCGCGCCGTACCGCTTCTATCCGGCGGGCCTCGGTGAGGTCCTCGACGAGCAGCAGCACCAGCCGCGATCCCAGCGGGGCGACCCGGGCGGAGACGGCGAGGGTGTCCCCCCGGCCCGTGCCGCGCCGGGGCAGGTCCAGCTCGACCTGTCGTATCTCGCCGTCCCGCCGGGTGTCCCGGGCCATGTTGAGCATCGGCTCGACGGCCAGCCGGCCGCCGCGCACCAGGCCGAGGGCGTACGCCGCCGAGCTGGCCTTGACCACGCTGTCGCTCTCGTCGAGGACGACGGCGGAGGAGCTGAGGACGGAGAGGACGGTGTCCACTCCGGGGGGAAGGGCGGCGTTGCTGTCGGGCCGCAGCGAGGTGCGCGTGGGCCGTTTCAGGTCGCGCTCGCTCCAGCGGAACGCCAGCATGGCGATCACACCGGTCAGGAGACCGGCGATCGCTGCAGCTGCGGCGACCGCCGCGTTCACGTCCATGCTTCAAGGTTATGCGGGTGCGACGACACTCTCCCAGCCGTCCGAGTGCCATCTCGAACACTCGTCGCCCAGAGTTCACCGAGGGGTAGGAGCCGGTTCACTTAGGGGGACGGATCCGGACGCGTTACGGCCCCACCGTGTAACCGTGGGGGTCGGTCCGAGACCCCGGCCTCAGTTTGGAACTGGAGAGGGACTTCCATGCGCGACGCTTACCACGAGGAACTCGATTCGATCGGAGAAGGCCTGGTCGAGATGGCCCGGCTGGTCGGCTCGGCGATCGGCCGGGCGACCACGTCCATGCTGGATGCCGATCTGACGCTGGCGGAGAACGTGATCGCCGGCGACCAGAAGGTCGACGACCTCCAGCACGACCTGGAGGCCCGCGCGATCGCGCTCCTGGCCCGCCAGCAGCCGGTGGCGACCGACCTGCGCATCGTGGTGACCTCGCTGCGGATGAGCGCCGACCTGGAGCGCTCGGGCGACCTCGCCCAGCACGTGGCGAAGCTGGCCCGGCTGCGCTTCCCGCAGTCGGCGGTCCCGCACGACCTGCACGCCACGATTCTGGAGATGGGCCAGCTCGCCCAGCGCCTGATGGCCAAGGCGGCCGAGGTGATCATCACCAAGGACGTCGATCTGGCGCTCCAGCTGGAGCAGGACGACGACGAGATGGACCTGCTGCACCGCACGCTGTTCCAGCACCTGATGGACGACCGCTGGAAGCACGGCATCGAGACGGCCGTCGACGTGACGCTGCTGGGCCGCTACTACGAGCGCTTCGCCGACCACGCGGTGTCGGTCGCCAAGCGCGTCGTCTACCTGGTGACGGGCGAGCACGCGGACGAGATCCAGGCGGCGGCCCCGGTCGAGGGCGCGTAGGCGACGGGCCTGGGGCGCCGCCGACGCATCACCGGCGTACGCGAGTCGCACATACGTTCCTGCGCGCGTGCGCCGTTGATGCGCCCGCCGGGATGGGCATGCAATGGGGTGGCGGCGGTGCACCATGCCGACCGCCGCCCAGCCGTACGCCCTGAGGAGGGACCATGGCCGATTCCCCCATGACCGAACCCCAGCAGGAGACCCCGACCGAAGTGGTGCACCTGACCTTGCTCGGCGCCTGCGGATGCGGGTCGGGCTGCGGGTGCGGCTGCCAGTCAGGTGCCCCGTGCCAGTGCGGCGGCTACTCCGGCTGACCCGTACCCGTACAGGTACACGTACGAGAAGCGCGCGGTGCCCGCCCGGACCCCCGTTCCGGATGGGCACCGCGCGCCGTTTTCAGCGGGCCCGCTCGACCGCCGCCGCGGGTGCGGCCGCCGGTTCGGCCTGGTCCGGGCGGGCCTCCGCCGGTACGGGCGCGGGCTCGGGCAGCACGTCCGCTCCGGTCTGCTCCTCGCGCGGCAGGTTGCGCATCAGCAGCCAGTAGCCGAGGCCGGCCACCGTGCCGATCACGGCGCAGGCGGCCCAGAGCCAGGCGGCGCCGTAGTGGTCGATCACGAAACCGGACATCAGCGGTGCAACGAGCGCGGCCACCGACCAGGACATCGTGTACATGCCCTGGTAGCGGCCCCGGCCCTTGGCGGGCGAGAGCTGCACGACGATCCCCGTCTGGGTGGGTGCGTTCACGATCTCGGCCAGCGTCCAGACGCACACGGTGAGGGCGTACGCGGCGACCGACCCGGCGAAGGCGGTCAGTCCGAAGCCGTACCCGGCGAGCAGCGAGGAGATGATCAGCAGCCGGCGCGGGTCGCGGTGCTGGATGAAGCGGGTGACGGGGATCTGGAGGACCACGATCAGCACGCCGTTGACGGCGATGGCGGTACCGAAGTCGGAGCTGGACAGCCCGTCCGTGCCCATCGCCACCGGCAGCCCCACGTACCCCTGCTGGAAGATCAGCGACACCAGGAACGACAGCCCCACCACGCCCATGAAGCGCCCGTCGCGCAGGACGGTGGTCAGCCGTACCTCGTCCTTCGGCCGCTTGCCGCCGACGTTCTTCACCACCGCTTCCTCGGGCCGCGACTCCGGCACCTTCAGGAAGACGAGGACGGCGCAGACGAGCGTCATCAGGGCCTCGCCGATGAAGCCGGCGAGGTAGCTGTACTCGGCGACGAACCCGGCCCCGGCGGAGGAGATCGCGAAGCCGAGGTTGATGGCCCAGTAGTTGAGCGAGAAGGCCCGGACCCGGTCCTTCGGGGGCACGATGTCCGCCATCATCGCCTGGACGGCGGGGCGGGACGCGTTGCTCGCCATGCCGACGAAGAACGCGACGCCGGCGATGGCGAAGGGGTGGACCATGAACCCGAGCACCGCGACCGACACGGCGGTGGAGACCTGGGCGATCAGCATGGTGGGCCGCCGCCCGAGCCGGTCCGTCATCACGCCCGCACCGAGCGAGGAGATGACGCCGCCGAGCCCGTGGAGGGCGGCGACGAGCCCGGCGTACGAGGCGGAGTAGCCCCGGTCCAGGGTCAGGTAGAGGGCCATGAAGGTCGCGACGAACGCGCCGAGGCGGTTGACCAGGGTGCTGGTCCACAGCCACCAGAACTCGCGGGGCATCCCGGAGACGGTCTCACGGGCGGCTGTGCGCAGACCGGCGACGGACATAAGGATTCCCCCCACGGGACGGATGTACGGAACAGAGCCCCGGGTAATACCCCCGGCGACGTTCGAGACATTACGAAGCCCGGCTCCCCGCCCGCCACTGGATTGACGCCCCCCGTCAATCGTCCGCACGCCGGGTGCTTGGGGCCCGGCGCTGTCCGCGTTACGGGCGGGCGCGCGGGGGTCGCACGGGTTCGATTACGCTCGGGCCCATGGCCGACGCACCGTACAAGCTGATCCTCCTCCGCCACGGCGAGAGCGAATGGAACGCGAAGAACCTGTTCACCGGTTGGGTGGACGTCAACCTCACCGAAAAGGGCGAGAAGGAAGCAGTCCGCGGCGGTGAGCTGCTCAAGGACGCCGGTCTGCTCCCCGACGTCCTGCACACCTCGCTCCAGCGCCGCGCGATCCGCACCGCGCAGCTGGCCCTGGAGTCCGCCGACCGCCTGTGGATCCCGGTCCGCCGCTCCTGGCGTCTGAACGAGCGCCACTACGGCGCGCTCCAGGGCAAGGACAAGGCGCAGACGCTTGCCGAGTTCGGCGAGGAGCAGTTCATGCTGTGGCGCCGCTCGTACGACACCCCGCCGCCGCCGCTGGCCCGCGACGACGAGTACAGCCAGTTCGACGACGCGCGCTACGCGGACCTCCCGCCGGAGCTGCGCCCGGACACGGAGTGCCTGAAGGACGTCGTCGTCCGCATGCTCCCGTACTGGTTCGACAGCATCGTCCCGGACCTCCTCACGGGCCGCACGGTCCTGGTCGCCGCGCACGGCAACAGCCTCCGCGGTCTGGTGAAGCACCTGGACGGCATCTCGGACGAGGACATCTCGGGCCTCAACATCCCGACCGGCATCCCGCTCTCCTACGAGCTGGACGCCGACTTCAAGCCGCTGAAGCCGGGCGGCACGTACCTCGACCCGGATGCGGCGAAGGCGGCCATCGAGGCCGTGAAGAACCAGGGCAAGAAGAAGTAGAGAAAGTGATCATGCCCCCCACCTGCGTCTTTAGGGCAGGTGGGGGGCCGTTTCATTTCCGGGGCCGTCTGCGGGCCGTCAGCGCGGGGGCTGGGGCGGCTGGAGCGCCGCACCGAGCGCCTTCCGCGCCCGGTCCCGGCTGCTCGGTAGAAGGTGGGCGTACACCTTCAGCGTGAGGCCCGGGTCCGAGTGCCCCAGGTACTCGCTGACGGCCTTGATGCTCTCCCCCGCGTCCAGCAACACCGACGCATAGAAGTGCCGTAGAGCGTGCATCCCATGTTCACGGGCGGCGGCGTGCTCCCGACTCTTCGCCTTGGGGATGACGCCGACGGCTGCAAGAGCGGGCTTCCAGTGGTCCTCATTCAGCGACGTGCGCCAGACGTGCCCGCCAAGAGGACCCGTGAAGATCAGACGCTTCGTCACGGGCGGTCCGCCGGCGCGCATCCACGGCAGCGTGATCTCAACCGGCGGGAAGCGCTTCATGTGCCGCTTGAGCGCGTCGGCCACGGGGGCGGGCAGGGGCACGTCCCGCAGCTTGCCCCCCTTGGGCGGTGCGAAGACGGGCTGACTCAAGCTCAGCTTGAGCTGCTGGACAACGTGAAGCGTCTCGTTGTCGAAGTCCAGTCCCTCCACGGAGAGGCCGAGAATCTCGCCCTGCCTCAGTCCGCACCCGGCCCCTGCGTCGACCATGGGACGGAAGCGCTCGTTCAGGGCCTCCCGTACAGCGAAAACCCGCTCGGGCAGCCAGGGGACGACCCGTCGGGCCCCCATCTCCGGAAGCGACACCGTGCGCGAATGGCAGGGGTTCCGCGAGAGGTACCCGTCCTCGACAGCCGCGCTCAGGATCGCCCGCACGTTGGAGAAGATGACGCGGGCGTACGAGCCGGACATGCTCGACGCTTCGAGCTGGGTGACGAACTCCCGGATATGGCTCGGCTGGAACGCTCCCAGAGGCCGTGACCCGATGCGCGGGAAGGCGTGCAGCTTGAGCTGGGAGCCGATGGAGGCCCGCGTGTTCGGATCCCCGCTCTGGCTGGCCAACCACTTCTCCCCGAACTCCTGGAACGTCATACGGGCCGCGCGCGGGTCGATGTACTGGCCGCGCGACATGTCGGTTTCGATGCCGGTCAGCCAGTGCTCGGCCTTGCGCTTCTGTCCGTCAGGGAAGGACTTCGACTTCTCCGTTCCGTCGGGGCTGATGTAGCGGGCGCGGTAGCGCATGCCGGTGCCGTGGCGGTCGGTCTTGAGGCGTACGGGCTTGCCGGTGGGGCCGGGCTCGGTCTTGTACCAGCGGTCTTGGATGTGGCCAGCCATGGGGGCTGACTCCTCTCGGTGTGGTGGTGGTCAGGGAGGGAGACAGGGGGTGTCGGGAGCCGTGTTTTCCGGGGG
>NZ_JAFEUF010000029.1:11372-47921 GCF_016901035.1 Streptomyces durocortorensis | reverse complement strand
GCCCGCCACCGGCCAGGGCCCGGTCGACCGCGGTGGCCGGATCCAGCCGCCGGCCCGCCCGCAGCCCCTCCTCGTACGCCGCGTTCCCCAGCTCCCGCCGCGCCTGCTCCTCGCACTCCACCCGCGGCCGCCCGTAGAACACCGAGCCGAACAGCTGCAGACCCACCGACGGCCAGATGCCCTCCGCCGCCCCCTGGAGCACGGCGGCCTCCCCGGCGTCCCCCTCCACCGCCGTCACCAGCGCCAGCAGCTCCAGCGACAGCACCGTGCCCAGCAGGTCGTTGAACGTCCGGCCAATCGTCAGGCACTCCCCGAGCATCTGCCGCGCCCGCGCCGGCCGCCCCCGCCGCAGCGCCGCGTACGCCAGGACGTACAGCGCGTACGCCAGCGCCCACCGCTCCCCGTGGTCCTCGCAGATCTCCCGGACCTCGTCGCAGATCACCGCCGCCGCGTCCAGATCGCCGAGGAACGCCACCGCCATGGCCAGCTCCACCTGCGCCATCAGGACGTTGCTGTTCAGCTCGCCGACCTCGCGGTACCGGCCGAGCGCCTCGCGGAGCAGCTCCTCGGCGCGCTCCATGTCGTCCGTCACGATCGCCAGACACCCCGTGCGGTGCACCGCGTACGCCAGTGCCGCCGCGTCCCCGGCGCGCTCGGCCTCCTCCCGGCACTCCTGAAGAGCCGAGATCGCGCCCACCGGGTCGCCCTGGAGCACCGCCACATAGCCCAGCACCCACAGCACCTTCAGCCGAGCGGCATCGTGCGGCGTCGGCTCCTCCAGGACGTGGTCCAGCCAGTGCCGCCCCTCGGACAGCCGCCCGCAGCCCGCCCAGTAGAACCACAGGGTGCCCGCCAGATGCTGCGCCAGATGCACCTCGTCGGGGCTCTCCATCGAGCACTCCATCGCCCGGCGGAGATTGGGCAGTTCGCAGTCGATCCGCGCCGCCACCTCCGCCTGGCGCGGACTGAACCAGTCCAGCTCGCACCAGGTCGCGAGCCCCAGGAACCAGTCCCGGTGCCGACGCCGCAGCCGCTGGGCGTCCCCGGCGGCCGCCAGCCACTGCGCCCCGTACTCGCTGACCGTGTCCAGCAGCCGGTAGCGGGCCCCGGCCGGCCCGTCCTCGCGCTCCACCACCGACTGGGCGAGCAGCTCGTCCAGCACATCGAGCACCGAATCGGCCGGCAGGTCCGCTCCGCCGCAGATGTACTCGGCGGCCTCCAGGTCGAACTGCCCGGCGAACACCGAGAGCCGAGCCCACAACAGCCGCTGCTCGGGCGTGCACAGCTCATGGCTCCAGCCGATCGCCGTACGCAGGGTCTGGTGGCGGGGCGGCGCACCGCGACGGCCGCCGGTCAGCAGCCGGAACCGGTCGTCCAGCCGCAGCAGCACCTGTTCCACCGAGAGGGCGCGCAGCCGTCCCGCCGCCAGTTCCAGGGCCAGCGGGAGCCCGTCGAGGCGGCGGCAGAGCTCCAGCACGGTTCCCCGCTCGCCCGCCGCCGGCTCCCAGCCCGGCCGCACCCCGCGCGCCCGTTCGGTGAAGAGCTCCACCGCGTCCCCGTCGGACATCGGGGCGAGCGGATACGTCCGTTCCCCGTCCACCCGCAGCGGGCAGCGCCCGGCCGCGAGCACCTGGAGGCCCGGGGCCCGCCGCAGCAGCTCGGTGACGAGGCCGGCGCAGGCGTCGACGAGGTGCTCGAAGCCGTCGATCACCAGGAGCGTCCGGCGCCCGGAGAGATGCTCGACGAGGGCGGCGCGCGGCGGCCGACTGGTGTGATCGATCAGCCCCAGGGCGTCGATCAGGGCGTGTTCCAGCAGGTCGGGGTCGCGGACGGTGGACAGCTCGGCCAGCAGGACCCCGTCGCAGTACCGTTTCTCCCGGAGCGCTGCGACACGGGTGACGCAACGGGTCTTGCCCACGCCCGCCACTCCGACGACGGTGACGAGCCTGGACTCCACCAGCAGCCCTCCCACCTCGGCCAGTTCGTCCTCGCGGCCCACGAATCTGTTCAGTTCGGCCGGGAGGGTGCCGGGCACCGCCGCCGGGCGGGCGTCCGGATGGTCGGGATTCGGGCAGGGGTCCTGCAGGCGTCGCATGAAACACGGAGCGTACTGGCTTGAAAGCTCTCCGTACAATCTCGTAAGGCAACTCCCGCCCGGCCCGCGGGGAATGCGGTAGGGGAGGAGATGCGCGGCGCGATAGGCTCGTGGGACGACGATCGGGCGCGTCGGCGGCAGCCGGCGGCACCGACGGAGACAAGCCCCCAAGGGGGCCGATCGACAAGCAGAGAGCGGTGCACAGTGTCCGGTGGAGAGGTTGCCGGAATCCTCGTGGCCGTCTTCTGGGCGATCCTGGTCTCGTTCCTCGCCGTGGTGCTGGTGAGGCTCGCCCAGACGCTCAGGGCGACCACCAAGCTCGTGGCGGACGTGACCGATCAGGCCGTTCCGCTGCTGGCCGACGCCTCGGCGACGGTGCGCTCGGCGCAGACCCAGCTGGACAAGGTCGACGCCATCGCGAGCGACGTGCAGGAGGTCACCTCCAACGCCTCCGCGCTCTCCACGACCGTCGCCTCCACCTTCGGCGGCCCCCTCGTCAAGGTCGCGGCCTTCGGCTACGGCGTACGGCAGGCACTCGGCCGCCGCACCGCACCCGAGCCCGAACCGGAACCGGCGCGGAGCCGTGGCTCCGCCCGGCGCACCGTGATCGTCGGCCGGACCGTACCCTCGGCGCGCGAACGCAGGCGCGAACGCCGAAACGCCCGCGGACAGAAGGACTGATCGAGCGATGTTCCGCCGCACGTTCTGGTTCACCGCCGGCGCAGCCGCCGGTGTGTGGGCCACCACCAAGGTCAACCGCAAGCTCAAGCAGCTGACCCCCGAAAGCCTCGCGGCGCAGGCCGCGGACAAGGCGATCGAGACCGGTCACAAGCTCAAGGACTTCGCCCTCGACGTACGGGAGGGCATGGTCCGCCGCGAAGCCGAACTGGGCGGTGCCCTCGGCCTGGAGGCCCCGGTCGACCCGGACCTTCCCGGACAGCGGCACTGGGCCGTCGAAGCGCCCGAACCCGCCGCGCACCCGAACACGTACCGCAAGCTTCCCTACAAATCGAACAACCGGAATGAGGACCACTGATGGAGTCGGCTGAAATTCGCCGCCGCTGGCTGAGCTTCTTCGAGGAGCGCGGTCACACTGCCGTGCCCTCGGCGTCGCTCATCGCGGACGACCCGACTCTGCTGCTGGTCCCCGCTGGCATGGTCCCCTTCAAGCCGTACTTCCTCGGCGAGGTCAAGCCGCCCGCCCCGCGCGTCACCAGCGTGCAGAAGTGCGTGCGTACGCCGGACATCGAAGAGGTCGGCAAGACCACCCGCCACGGCACCTTCTTCCAGATGTGCGGCAACTTCTCCTTCGGGGACTACTTCAAGGAAGGCGCCATCCAGCTCGCCTGGGAGGCACTGACCAACTCCGTCGAGGACGGCGGCTACGGCCTCGACCCCGAGAAGCTCTGGATCACCGTCTACCTCGACGACGACGAGGCCGAGGCCATCTGGCGCGACAAGATCGGCGTCCCCGCCGAGCGCATCCAGCGCCTGGGCAAGAAGGACAACTTCTGGTCCATGGGCGTCCCCGGACCCTGCGGCCCCTGCTCCGAGATCAACTACGACCGCGGTCCCGAGTTCGGCGTCGAGGGCGGCCCGGCCGTCAACGACGAGCGCTACGTGGAGATCTGGAACCTGGTCTTCATGCAGTACGAGCGCGGCGCCGGCGACGGCAAGGAGGACTTCCCGATCCTCGGGGACCTGCCGTCGAAGAACATCGACACCGGTCTCGGCCTGGAACGCCTCGCGATGATCCTCCAGGGCGTACAGAACATGTACGAGACCGACACCCTGCGCGTCGTCATGGACAAGGCCACCGAGCTGACCGGCGTCCGCTACGGCGCCGAAAAGGGCACGGACGTCTCGCTCCGCGTCGTCGCCGACCACATCCGTACGTCGGTGATGCTCATCGGCGACGGCGTCACCCCCGGCAACGAGGGCCGCGGCTATGTGCTGCGCCGCATCATGCGCCGCGCCATCCGCAACATGCGCCTCATGGGCGCCACCGGCTCGGTCGTCAAGGACCTGGTCGACGTCGTGATCGACACGATGGGCCTCCAGTACCCGGAGCTGATCACCGACCGCAAGCGCATCGAGACCGTCGCGCTCGCCGAGGAAGCCGCCTTCCTCAAGGCCCTCAAGGGCGGCACCAATATCCTGGAGACCGCCGTCACCGAGACCAAGGCCGCCGGCGGCCAGGTCCTCGCCGGCGACAAGGCGTTCCTGCTCCACGACACCTGGGGCTTCCCGATCGACCTGACCCTGGAGATGGCCGCCGAGCAGGGGCTCTCCGTGGACGAGGACGGCTTCCGCCGCCTCATGCAGGAGCAGCGCGACAAGGCCAAGGCCGACGCCCGCGCCAAGAAGACCGGTCACGCCGACCTATCCGCCTACCGCGAGGTCGCCGACACCTCCGGCGCCACCGAGTTCACCGGCTACACCGCCACCGCCGGTGAGTCCACCATCGTCGGCCTGCTGGTCGACGGGGTGCCCTCGCCCGCCGCCACCGAGGGCGACGAGGTCGAGGTCGTCCTCGACCGCACCCCCTTCTACGCCGAGGGCGGCGGCCAGCTCGCCGACACGGGCCGCATCCGGCTCGACACGGGCGCCGTGATCGAGATCCGTGACGTCCAGAAGCCGGTCCCCGGCGTCCACGTCCACAAGGGTGTCGTCCAGGTCGGCGAAGTGACGGTCGGGGCCCCGGTCTTCGCCTCCATCGACTCCACCCGCCGCCGGGCTATCGCCCGCGCCCACAGCGCCACGCACCTCACGCACCAGGCGCTGCGCGACGCGCTCGGCCCGACGGCCGCCCAGGCCGGCTCGGAGAACTCCCCGGGCCGCTTCCGCTTCGACTTCGGTTCGCCCGCCGCCGTTCCCGGCACGGTTCTCACCGACGTCGAGCAGCGGATCAACGAGGTCCTCTCGCGCGAACTCGACGTCCAGGCCGAGGTCATGTCGATCGACGACGCCAAGAAGCAGGGCGCCATCGCCGAGTTCGGTGAGAAGTACGGCGAGCGGGTCCGCGTCGTCACCATCGGCGACTTCTCCAAGGAGCTGTGCGGCGGCACCCACGTCCACAACACCGCCCAGCTGGGTCTGGTGAAGCTGCTCGGCGAGTCCTCCATCGGCTCCGGCGTGCGCCGCATCGAGGCCCTCGTCGGCGTGGACGCGTACAACTTCCTGGCCCGCGAGCACACGGTCGTCGCCCAGCTCCAGGAGCTGGTCAAGGGCCGCCCCGAGGAGCTTCCCGAGAAGATCGCGGGCATGCTCGGCAAGCTGAAGGACGCCGAGAAGGAGATCGAGAAGTTCCGCGCGGAGAAGGTGCTCGCCGCCGCCGCCGGGCTCGTCGAGTCCGCCAAGGACGTCCGCGGCGTCGCCCTGGTCACCGGCCAGGTCCCCGACGGCACCTCCGCCGACGACCTGCGCAAGCTGGTCCTGGACGTGCGGGGCCGCATCCAGGGCGGCCGCCCGGCCGTCGTGGCCCTGTTCACCACGGCCAACGGCCGCCCGCTCACCGTCATCGCCACCAACGAGGCCGCCCGCGAGCGCGGTCTCAAGGCCGGTGACCTCGTGCGTACGGCGGCCAAGACCCTCGGCGGAGGTGGCGGCGGCAAGCCGGACGTCGCCCAGGGCGGCGGCACGAACCCGGCCGCCATCGGCGACGCCGTCGCCGCCGTCGAACGCCTCGTCACCGAGACCGCGTGACGAGCGCGATGACGCAGATGCGCCGAGGCCGGCGGCTCGCCGTCGACGTCGGGGACGCCCGGATCGGGGTCGCCGCGTGCGACCCCCCCCGGGTACAGGCCCCCCCCGGGGGGACCCGGGCCGGGCGGGGCGGACCCCCCCCCCCCCCCCCCCGCCCCCCGCCGCCCCCCCCCCCGGGGGGGGGGGGGGGCCCCCCCCCCGGGGGGGGGGGGGGGGCGCGGGCGGGGGGGGGGGGCCCCCCGGGGGGGGGGGCCCCCCCCCCCCCCCCCCGACGGGATCCTGGCCACGCCGGTGGAGACCGTGCCGGGACGTGACGTCCCGGCAGCCCACCGGCGGCTCCGCCAGATCGTCGAGGAGTACGAGCCGATCGAGGTCATCCTCGGTCTGCCGCGCTCCCTCGGCGGCGGCGAGGGTCCGGCGGCCGCCAAGGTCCGGGAGTTCGCGCAAGTGTTCGCCCGATCGATCGCGCCCGTTCCGGTGCGACTGGTGGACGAGAGGATGACCACAGTGACGGCCGCCCAGGGGATGCGCGCCTCGGGCGTGAAGTCCAAGAAGGGCCGATCTGTCATCGACCAGGCTGCCGCTGTGGTGATCCTTCAGAACGCTCTGGAGTCCGAACGGGCGTCAGGTAATCCCCCGGGCGAGGGCGTCGAAGTGGTTGTCTGATCGCGATACGGTAACGTTCCGCGCGATGCGGCGGTGTTCGAATAAACCGCACGGCGAAGCGAAGAGACGGAACGTCGTCTCGCGGCTCTAGGGGATCGATGACTGAGTATGGCCGGGGCCCCGGCTCCGAACCGTGGCATCCCGAGGACCCCTTGTACGGGGACCAGGGATGGGAAGGCCGTCAGGCCGCCCACGGCCAGGGCCAGTACGGCGACCAGCAGCAGTCCTATCCGCAGGACCCGTACGCCCAGCAGCACCAGAACCACCAGCAGCACCATCAGTACCCGCAGCAGCAGCAGCAGCCGTACGACCAGCATCAGCAGTACGGCCAGCAGCACCAGAACCACCAGCACCAGCAGCAGTACGGCACGCCTCAGCAGGACCCCTATGCCCAGCAGCCGGGTGCCCAGCCGCAGTACAACGGCGGCTGGGACACCGGCCAGCAGGCCGCCATGCCGTACGGGGCCGAGCCCCAGGACCCGTACGCGCAGCACCCCGGTGGCTACGACGCGAGCCAGGACTATTACGGCACGCCCGAGGCCTACCCTCCGCCGCAGCCCCCGGGTCGCCGCGAGGCCGCGCCTGAGCAGCACCCTCAGCAACAGCACTCTCAGCAGCAGGCGTCGACGGACTGGGATCCGGACGAGCCGCACGAGGAGACGCACCCCTTCTTCACCGGCGCGGACGAACCGGCCGGCCGCGAGCCGCGCGACGACGACGATGACCCGGACGACGAGGGATCACGCTCCTCGCGCCGCGACCGCGACGGCGGTGAGCGCCGGGGCGGCAAGGGCAAGAAGAAGAAGAGCCGCAGCGGCTGTGCCTGCCTGGTGGTCTCCGTCGTCCTGGTCGGCGGCCTCGGTGGCGTCGGCTATGTCGGCTACACCTTCTGGAAGAAGCAGTTCGGAGCCCCGGCCGACTACGCGGGGTCGGGCACCGGCGATCAGGTCGAGGTGGAGATCCCCGAGGGCGCGTTCGGGTACGACATCGCGAACATCCTGCGCAAGCAGGGGGTCATCAAGTCGTCCGACGCGTTCGTCGCGGCGCAGAACGACAACCCCAAGGGCAAGTTGATCCAGGCGGGTGTCTATCTCCTGAACAAGGAGATGTCGGCGGCCAGCGCGGTCACGCTGATGCTCGATCCGAAGAGCCAGAACGCGTTCGTGATCCCGGAGGGGACGCGTAACGTCACGGTCTATGCCGAGATCGACAAGCGGCTGGAGTTGGAGAAGGGCACCACGGCGAAGATCGCCAAGACGAAGGCGGAGTCGCTGGGCCTGCCCGACTGGGCTGACGACAACCCGGATGTCAAGGACCCGCTGGAAGGCTTCCTCTACCCGGCGGCCTATCCGGTCGCCAAGGGGTCCAAGCCCGAGGACGCGCTGAAGCGGATGGTCACGCGGGCCAACAAGGAGTACGAGAAGGTCGACCTCGAAGCCACGGCCAAGAAGTTCAACCTCGACGGCCCGTGGCAGGTGCTCACGGTGGCGAGTCTGGTGCAGGCGGAGGGCCTCACGCACGACGACTTCCGCAAGATGGCCGAAGTCGTCTACAACCGGCTCGAACCCGACAACACGATCACCAATCGCAAGCTGGAATTCGACTCGGCGTTCAACTACCTCAAGAACCAGAGCAAGATCAAGATCGGCTCCAAGGAGATCCGAACCAATCCGGACCCGTACAACACCTACTACCACACGGGACTTCCGCCGGGGCCGATCAGCAATCCCGGCATGGACGCCATAAAGGCGTCGCTCAACCCGACCACGAACGGCTGGATGTTCTTCATCTCGCTCGACGGCAAGAAGACGGACTTCACGAAGACCGTCGAGGAGCACGAGAAGCTGAACGAGAAGTGGAAGGAACAGCAGGGACTTGGCTGATACTCGCCGCCGGGCCGCCGTCCTCGGCTCGCCCATCGCCCACTCCCTCTCCCCGGTCCTGCACCGCGCCGCCTACGCCGAACTCGGCCTGGAGCACTGGTCCTACGACCGGTTCGAGGTCGACGAGGCGGCGCTGCCCGGGTTCATCGAGGGTCTTGACGCCTCCTGGGCGGGACTGTCGCTGACCATGCCGCTCAAGCGCGCGATCATCCCGCTGCTCGACGAGGTCAGCGCGACGGCCGCCTCCGTGGAAGCCGTCAACACGGTCGTGTTCACCGAGGACGGCCGCCGGGTCGGCGACAACACCGACATCCCCGGCATGATCGCCGCCCTGCGGGAACGCGGCGTCGACAAGGTCGACTCGGCCGCCGTCCTCGGCGCCGGCGCGACCGCCTCCTCCGCCCTGGCCGCGCTCGCCGCGGTCTGCGCCGGACCGGTCACCGCCTATGTGCGCAGCCCCGAGCGCGCCGCCGAGATGCGCGGCTGGGGAGAGCGGCTCGGGGTCGACGTCGTCACCGCCGACTGGGCGGACGCGGAAGCGGCACTGAGCGCGCCATTGGTCATCGCCACCACTCCGGCGGGCGCGACGGACGCGTTCACCGGCTCCGTGCCCGAGGGTCCGGGCATCCTCTTCGACGTGCTGTACGAGCCGTGGCCCACCCGGCTCGCCGCCGCCTGGTCCGCGCACGGCGGGGCGGTCGTCGGCGGGCTTGACCTCCTTGTTCACCAGGCACTGCTCCAGGTCGAGCAGATGACCGGCCGGATCCCGGCACCGCTGGCTGCCATGCGGCAGGCCGGAGAGGCCGCGCTCGCGGCCCGCTGACGCGACCGCCGGCGAACGTCGCCGGTCCGCCTGCTGGACCGGCGGCCGGATCGTGCCCCCGGTCGTGGGAGGATCGGGGGTGGCGGGCCAGGGCCGCGCACCCGGTGGCGCCGTTGGATTTCAGGCGCGAGCATGAGGAGCACCGTTGAGCAGGTTGCGCTGGCTGACCGCAGGCGAGTCGCACGGCCCCGCACTGGTGGCGACGCTGGAGGGTCTTCCCGCCGGTGTCCCGATCACCACGGAGATGGTGGCGGAGGCGCTGGCCCGGCGACGGCTCGGTTACGGCCGCGGCGCGCGGATGAAGTTCGAGCAGGACGAGGTCACCTTCCTCGGCGGCGTACGCCACGGGCTCACCATGGGCTCCCCGGTCGCCGTGATGGTCGGCAACACCGAGTGGCCCAAGTGGGAGCAGGTCATGTCGGCCGACCCGGTCGACCCCGACGAGCTGGCGAAGCTCGCCCGTAACGCCCCGCTGACCCGCCCCCGGCCCGGCCACGCCGACCTCGCGGGGATGCAGAAGTACGGCTTCGACGAGGCCCGGCCGGTCCTGGAGCGCGCCAGCGCCCGGGAGACCGCCGCGCGCGTCGCCCTCGGCGCCGTCGCCCGCTCCTACCTCAAGGAGACCGCGGGCATCGAGATCGTCAGCCATGTCGTCGAGCTGGCCGCCGCGAAGGCGCCGTACGGCGTCCTCCCGGTCCCCGCCGACGTGGAGAAGCTGGACGCCGACCCGGTCCGCTGCCTGGACGCCGACGCGTCCAAGGCGATGGTCGCCGAGATCGACCAGGCCCACAAGGACGGCGACACCCTCGGCGGGGTCGTCGAGGTGCTCGCGTACGGCGTGCCCGTCGGGCTCGGCTCGCACGTGCACTGGGACCGGCGCCTGGACGCCCGCCTCGCCGCAGCGCTCATGGGCATCCAGGCCATCAAGGGCGTCGAGGTCGGCGACGGCTTCGAGCTCGCCCGCGTCCCCGGCTCCAAGGCGCACGACGAGATCGTCGCCACCGAGGGCGGCATCAAGCGCACCTCCGGGCGGTCCGGCGGCACCGAGGGCGGCCTCACCACCGGCGAGCTGCTGCGCGTCCGCGCCGCTATGAAGCCCATCGCCACCGTGCCGCGCGCGCTCGCCACCGTGGACGTCGTCACCGGTGAGGCCACCAAGGCCCACCACCAGCGCTCCGACGTCTGCGCCGTCCCGGCCGCGGGCATCGTCGCCGAGGCGATGGTCGCCCTGGTCCTGGCCGACGCGGTCGCGGAGAAGTTCGGCGGCGACAGCGTGGCCGAGACCCACCGAAACGTCCAGTCGTACCTCGACCACCTCCAGATCCGATGAGCGGCCCCCTGGTCGTCCTCGTCGGCCCGATGGGCGTCGGCAAGTCCACCGTCGGTGAGCTGCTCGCCGCCCGGCTCGGCACCACCTACCGGGACACCGACGCGGACGTCGTCGCCGAGGCCGGCAAGCCGATCGCGGAGATCTTCTACGACGAGGGCGAGGAGCACTTCCGCGCCCTGGAGCGCCGGGCCGTCGCGGCGGCCGTCGCCGGGCACCCCGGTGTCCTCTCCCTCGGTGGCGGGGCCGTTCTGGACGGGGCGACCAGGGAACTGCTGGCCGGCCGGCCGGTCGTCTATCTCTCCATGGACGTGGACGAGGCCGTCCGCCGCGTCGGGCTCGGCGCCGCGCGTCCTCTGCTCGCGGTCAACCCGCGCCGGCAGTGGCGCGAGCTGATGGACGCCCGCCGCCATCTGTACGAAGAGGTCGCCCGTACCGTCGTCGCCACCGACGAGAACACCCCCGAAGAGGTCGCCCAGGCGATCATCGACGCACTGCAACTGCCGGAGGGCGAAGCCGCCCCCGGCGTGGAGAACACCGGCATGACGCAGCAGAGCCCCACCCGCATCCAGGTCGCAGGCTCCGCGGGCTCCGACCCGTACGAGGTCCTCGTCGGCCACCAGCTCCTCGGCGAGCTGCCCCAGCTCATCGGCGACCGTGCGAAGCGGGTCGCCGTCCTGCACCCCGAGGCGCTCGCCGACACCGGTGAGGCGGTCCGCGAGGACCTCGCCGCCCAGGGGTACGAGGCCATCGCCATCCAGCTGCCCAACGCGGAGGAGGCCAAGACCGTCGAGGTCGCCGCCTACTGCTGGAAGGCGCTCGGCCAGACCGGCTTCACCCGCACCGACGTCATCGTCGGCATCGGCGGCGGCGCCACCACGGACGTCGCCGGGTTCGTCGCGGCCAGCTGGCTGCGCGGGGTCCGCTGGATCGCGGTCCCGACGACCGTGCTCGGCATGGTCGACGCGGCCGTGGGCGGCAAGACCGGCATCAACACCGCCGAGGGCAAGAACCTCGTCGGCGCCTTCCACCCGCCCGCCGGGGTCCTCTGCGACCTCGCCGCGCTGGAATCGCTGCCGGTCCACGACTACGTCTCCGGCATGGCCGAGATCATCAAGGCCGGGTTCATCGCCGACCCGGTCATCCTCGACCTGATCGAGTCCGACCCCGAGGGCGCCCGTACGCCCTCCGGGCCGCACACCGCCGAGCTGATCGAGCGGTCCATCCGGGTCAAGGCCGAGGTCGTCTCCAGCGACCTCAAGGAGTCCGGACTCCGCGAGATCCTCAACTACGGCCACACGCTGGGCCACGCCATTGAGAAGAACGAGCGCTACAAGTGGCGCCACGGCGCGGCCGTCTCCATCGGCATGGTCTTCGCCGCCGAGCTGGGCCGGCTCGCCGGACGCCTCGACGACGCCACCGCCGACCGGCACCGCTCCATCCTGGAGTCGGTGGGCCTGCCGCTCGCCTACCGCGGCGACCAGTGGCCCAAGCTGCTGGAGAACATGAAGGTCGACAAGAAGTCCCGCGGCGACCTGCTGCGCTTCATCGTCCTGGACGGCATCGGCAAGCCCACCGTCCTGGAGGGCCCCGACCCGGCCGTGCTGCTCGCCGCCTACGGGGAGGTCTCCGCGTGACCCGCAGGGTCCTCGTCCTGAACGGCCCCAACCTCGGCCGGCTCGGCTCGCGCGAGCCCGACGTCTACGGGGCCACTTCCTACGCCGGACTCGTCGAGACCTGCACCGCGCTCGGCAAGGAGCTCGGCTTCGACGTCGACGTACGGGAGACCAACGACGAGGGCGAGCTGATCCGCTGGCTCCACGAGGCGGCGGACGGGTCGATTCCGGTCGTTCTCAACCCGGGTGCCTTCACGCACTACTCGTACGGGATGCGGGACGCGGCCGCCCAGCGCACCGCCCCGCTGATCGAGGTGCACATCTCCAACCCGTACACCCGCGAGGAGTTCCGGCACACCTCCGTGGTCGCCGCGGTGGCCACGGGCACGGTGGCCGGGTTCGGCATCGGCTCCTACCGGCTCGCCCTGCGCGCCCTCGCCGACGAACTGACGGACTGACACCCCGCGGTTCCCGTCCGCCCGCCGCGCGGCCGACGGGCACTTCGTACCCTCCCGGGCCGTTCACCCCGAGACGGCCCGGGAAGGTACGGTAGCCGTCCCATCAGCGTCAGTTGCAGTTACGAGACGGAGTGGCACCGGATGCAGCACGCAGTGGGGGCCCCGCTGCCGCCGCCCCACGGACCCGGTATCGGGCACGTCGGCCGGCCCTACCAGGCCCAGCAGACCGGCCACCCCGGCCAGGCCCCCGGGTCGGGCTGGAGCGGCACCGGCCCAACGCCCCCCGCCAGGGAGGCCGTCGGGCACACCGGGCACGTCCAGCTGCCTCCGGGCGGGCCCGTGCCGCTGCCCGCACCGCCCGCCGAGCCCGGCACCGGCGGCGCGACGCTCGCCGTGCTGCTCATCGGCCCGGCCGGGGCGGGCAAGACCACCGTCGCCAAGCTCTGGGCGGCCCGCCGCCGGGTGCCCACCGCCCATGTCTCCCTCGACGACGTCCGCGAATGGGTCCGCTCCGGATTCGCCGACCCGCAGGCCGGCTGGAACGACCACTCCGAGGCCCAGTACCGCCTGGCCCGCCGCACCTGCGGCTTCGCCGCCCGCAACTTCCTCGCCAACGGCATCTCCTGCATCCTCGACGACGCCGTCTTCCCCGACCGCCCGGTCGTCGGCCTCGGCGGCTGGAAGCGCCATGTGGGCCCCGGCCTGCTGCCCGTGGTCCTGCTGCCCGGCCTGGAGATCGTCCTGGAGCGCAACGCCGCCCGCAGTGGCAACCGCAGGCTCTCCGACGAGGAGGTCGCCCGCATCCACGGCCGGATGGCCGGCTGGTACGGCTCCGGGCTCCCGATCATCGACAACTCCACGTACGACGTCGAGACCACCGCCCGCGTCCTGGACGACGTGCTGGCCCGCTCCATCGCGAGCCCGCCCGCCTGGTAGCAGCAGCGTTCGGGAGCCCCGCCCCCCGGTCGGATGCGCTGGCCGGGCGGGCCGCCGCCCCCGCTCGTACGCTCGAACCATGTCAGAGGTGCACGCCGTCCGACGCGGGCTGCTCCGCGACCGGTGCTCCGCCGCGGGGTCCGCGGCCGCCCTGGTCTCCCGCCCCGCCAACGTCCGCTATCTCGCGGGCGGAGCGCCGCCCGGCGCCGTGCTGCTGCTCGGCCCCGGCGAGGACGTTCTGCTCTGCCCCCGCGCCCCCACCGGCGAACCCGCCCACGGGCGGCCCGACGAGGCGCTCCGGATCGACCTCCTGCCCGCCCCGGACACGGACCCCGTGATCGCTGCCGCCGGTCTCGCCGCCGCGTCGGGCGCGGATTCGCTCGCCGTCGAGGAGCACGACCTGACCGTGGCCCGGCACCGTGCCATGGGGAAGGCCGCCCCGCGTCTGAAACTGGCCGACCTCGGCTTCACCGTGGAGCAGCAGCGGATCGTCAAGGACGAGGAGGAGATCGGCTGCCTCCGGATCGCCGCCGAGATCACCGACCAGGCCCTCGGGGAACTCCTCGAATCGATCCTCGTCGGCCGCACCGAGCGGCACCTCGCCCTCGAACTGGAGCGCCGTCTCGTCGACCACGGCGCGGACGGCCCCGCCTTCGTCACTTCCGTGGCCACCGGACCCAACTCCGGCCAGGGGCGCCACCGGCCCTCGGACCGCAGGGTGGAGGAGGGAGATTTCCTCTCCGTCCGCCTCGGCGCGAGCTACCACGGCTACCGCTGCGAGATCGGCCGTACGTTCGTCATCGGCACCGCCCCCGCAGAGTGGCAGATCGAGCTCTACGACCTTGTTTTCGCCGCTCAGCGGGCAGGCAGGGAAGCCCTGGCGCCGGGGGCCGCCTACCGGGACGTGGACCGGGCGGCCCGGCATCCGCTGGAGTCCGCGGGGCACGGCGAGGGCCTCCAGCCGAGGACCGGGCACGGTGTGGGGCTCGAAATCGAGGAGGACCCGCAACTGGCACCGACAGCCATGGGTAAACTGGACGCTTGTGTGCCGGTCACCGTCGGACCGGGGGTCCACCTCCCGGGCCGGGGCGGTGTCCGGATCGATGACACGCTCGTCGTGCGCCCCGAGGCGGACGGCGGACCCGAGCTACTCACCATGACGACCAAGGAGCTGCTCGCGCTCTAGCGCGCATCCTCGGTCGTTCCACCAGCTTCAGTCCAGGAGATTCCGCAACCGTGGCTTCCACGAACGACCTCAAGAACGGCCTGGTGCTCAAGCTCGACGGAGGCCAGCTCTGGTCCGTCGTCGAGTTCCAGCACGTCAAGCCCGGCAAGGGCCCCGCCTTCGTGCGCACCAAGCTCAAGAACGTGCTCTCCGGCAAGGTCGTCGACAAGACGTTCAACGCCGGCGTGAAGGTCGAGACGGCCACCATCGACCGCCGCGACATGCAGTTCTCGTACATGGACGGCGAGTACTTCGTCTTCATGGACATGGACACCTACGACCAGCTCATGGTCGACCGTAAGGCCGTCGGCGACGCCGCCAACTTCCTCATCGAGGGCTTCACCGCCTCCGTCGCCCAGCACGAGGGCGAGGTGCTCTACGTCGAGCTGCCCGCCGCGGTCGAGCTGACGATCCAGCACACCGACCCGGGCGTCCAGGGCGACCGCTCCACCGGCGGCACCAAGCCCGCCACCCTGGAGACCGGTTACGAGATCGGCGTGCCGCTCTTCATCACCACCGGCGAGAAGATCAAGGTCGACACCCGCACGGGCACCTACCTCGGCCGGGTGAACAGCTAACCGTGGCTGCCCGGAACAAGGCCCGCAAGCGCGCCTTCCAGATCCTCTTCGAGGCCGACCAGCGCGGTGAGTCCGTGCAGAGCGTGCTCGCGGACTGGGTTCGGCTCTCGCGGACCGACGACCGTCAGCCGCCGGTCGGTGAGTTCACGATGGAGCTGGTCGAGGGGTACGCGCAGTACGCGGACCGGATCGACGACCTCATCGTCACCTACGCCGTGGACTGGGAGATCGACCGCATGCCGGTCGTCGACCGGAGCATCCTGCGGCTCGGTGCGTACGAGCTGATCTGGATGGACGAGACCCCGGACGCCGTGGTGATCGACGAGGCCGTCCAGCTCGCCAAGGAGTTCTCCACCGATGACTCCCCGTCCTTCGTGAACGGCCTGCTGGCCCGTTTCAAGGACCTGAAGCCGAACCTCCGCCGAGAGCAGTAGCCCCCGGCGACGGTCCGGTCGGACACCACGAAGGGCCCCCCCGGCGACGCCCCCGGGGGCCACGGCGTGGAAGGCGGGGGCGCCGCGCGCGGGCCCCCCCCCCCCCCGGGGGGGGGGGCCCCCCCCCCCCCCCCCCCCCCCCCCCCGGCGGCACGTTTCTGCTGTGGGGTCGGACCCCGCTCGCTCAGGCCTCGTCGTGGGAGACCGCACGGCGCGCGTCCGCGTCCAGCACGCCCCAGCTGATGAGCTGCTCCGTCAGTACGGAAGGCGACTGGTCGTAGATCACGGCCAGCGTGCGGAGGTCGTCCTGGCGGATCGAGAGCACCTTGCCGTTGTAGTCACCGCGCTGGCTCTGGATCGTCGCCGCGTAGCGCTGCAGCGGACCGGCCTTCTCCGGCGGGACGTGGGCGAGGCGCTCCAGGTCCAGGACGAGCTTCGGCGGCGGCTCGGCGGCTCCGCCCGGCGTCGTGCCGGGCAGCAGCTCCTGCACCGGAACCCCGTAGAAATCCGCCAGCTCGGCGAGGCGCTGCACGGTCACCGCACGGTCGCCGCGCTCGTACGAACCGACCACGACGGCCTTCCAGCGGCCCTGGGACTTCTCCTCCACGCCGTGGAGGGAAAGGCCCTGCTGGGTGCGGATGGCACGGAGTTTGGCCCCGAGCTGTTTTGCGTATTCGCTGGACATATGGCTCCCCGGACGCTGGAACAGTGTGCGGCTCCGCCGCGTGGCTGGTAACTCACTGTGAGGTTACGCAGCGTTACTTGGATGCGTCAAGCCGAATGGTCCGGACCGGCACCTCCCGGGGGTGGGGCCAGGGCCGGGCGCAAGCCCTGGTAGCGTGGATGACGCAATTTCGACGTCCTTTAACGATCCGTCCCGTGAGGCGGAGAAGGAGGTCCGTTTCTTATGGACGCACAGCACGACGACACCGGCAACGCGGCGCGCCCCGTTCTCGAGGCCCCCGACATCGCCCGTGTGCTGACCCGTATCGCCCACGAGATCGTCGAACGCGCCAAGGGCGCCGACGACGTGGTGCTGCTCGGCATCCCGACCCGGGGCGTGTTCCTCGCCCGTCGGCTCGCCGACAAACTCGAAGAGATCACCGGCCGGAAGACGCCGGTCGGATCGCTCGACATCACCATGTACCGCGACGATCTGCGGCTGCGCCCGGCGCGGGCCCTGGCCCGTACCGACATCCCCGGCGAGGGGATCGAGGGCAGCCTGGTCGTCCTGGTCGACGACGTGCTCTTCTCCGGCCGCACGATCCGCGCCGCCCTCGACGCGCTCGGCGACATCGGCCGCCCCCGCGCGGTGCAGCTCGCGGTCCTCGTCGACCGCGGCCACCGGGAACTCCCGATCCGCGCGGACTACGTCGGCAAGAACCTCCCCACGTCGCTGCGGGAGACGGTCAAGGTCCAGCTCGCCGAGGAGGACGGCCGCGACGCCGTGCTGCTCGGCGTCAAGCAGGCCGCCCCCGCGGACGCGCAGTAGCCCGAACCCTCCCGTACGCCCCTGTGGGGACGTACGGCGCCCCTCTGCGCGCCCGCATGCCTGAAACCCCCTCCAGCCACCCGGAGAACCCCAGATGAAGCGTCACCTCATCTCGGCCGCCGACCTCACCCGCGACGACGCCGTCCTGATCCTCGACACCGCCGAGGAGATGGCCCGGGTCGCGGACCGGCCGATCAAGAAGCTCCCCACCCTGCGCGGCCGTACCGTCGTCAACCTCTTCTTCGAGGACTCGACCCGTACCCGCATCTCCTTCGAGGCGGCCGCCAAGCGGCTGTCCGCCGACGTCATCAACTTCTCCGCCAAGGGCTCCTCCGTCTCCAAGGGCGAGTCCCTGAAGGACACCGCGCTCACCCTGGAGGCGATGGGCGCCGACGCCGTCGTCATCCGGCACGGCGCCTCCGGCGCCCCCTACCGGCTCGCCACCTCCGGCTGGATCGACGGGGCGGTGGTCAACGCCGGGGACGGCACCCACGAGCACCCCACCCAGGCCCTGCTGGACGCCTTCACGATGCGCCGCCGGCTCGTCGGCCCCGACGCCGGGCTCGGCCGCGACCTGGACGGCCGCCGCATCACGATCGTCGGCGACATCCTGCACAGCCGCGTCGCCCGCTCCAACGTCCACCTGCTCACCACGCTCGGCGCGCACGTCACCCTGGTGGCCCCGCCCACCCTCGTCCCCGTGGGCGTCGAGCAGTGGCCCTGCGACGTCAGCTACAGCCTCGACGACGTGCTGGCGAAGTCCGACGCGGTGATGATGCTGCGTGTGCAGCGCGAACGGATGAACGCCGCCTACTTCCCGACCGAGCGCGAATACTCCCGCCGCTACGGCCTGGACGGCGAGCGCATGGCGAAGATGCCCGAACACGCCATCGTCATGCACCCCGGCCCGATGGTCCGCGGCATGGAGATCACCGCCGAGGTCGCCGACTCCGACCGCTGCACGGTCGTCGAGCAGGTCGCCAACGGGGTCTCCATCCGCATGGCCGTGCTCTACCTGCTGCTCGGCGGCTCCGACACCGCGCTGTCCGCCGCCCCCGCCCGTACCGAGGAGAACAAGTAACCATGAGCAAGATCCTTATTCGCGGTGCGCGGATCCTCGGCGGCGAGCCCAGGGACGTCCTGATCGACGGCGAGACCGTCGCCGAGGTGGGCACCGGCATCGAAGCCGAGGGCGCCACCGTGATCGAGGCCGAGGGGCAGATCCTGCTGCCCGGCCTGGTCGACCTGCACACCCATCTGCGCGAGCCCGGCCGCGAGGACTCCGAGACCGTCCTCACCGGCACCAAGGCCGCGGCCGTCGGCGGCTTCACCGCCGTGCACGCCATGGCCAACACCTTCCCCGTCGCCGACACCGCCGGCGTCGTCGAGCAGGTCTGGCGGCTCGGCAAGGAGTCCGGCTACTGCGACGTGCAGCCCGTCGGCGCCGTCACCGTCGGCCTGGAGGGCAAGAAGCTCGCCGAGCTCGGCGCCATGCACGACTCGGCAGCCGGGGTGAAGGTCTTCTCCGACGACGGCAAGTGCGTCGACGACGCCGTGATCATGCGCCGGGCCCTGGAGTACGTGAAGGCCTTCGACGGCGTCGTCGCCCAGCACGCCCAGGAGCCCCGCCTCACCGAGGGCGCCCAGATGAACGAGGGCATCGTCTCGGCCGAGCTGGGACTCGGCGGCTGGCCCGCCGTCGCCGAGGAGTCGATCATCGCCCGCGACGTCCTCCTCGCCGCCCACGTCGGCTCCCGGGTCCACATCTGCCACCTCTCCACCGCCGGCTCCGTGGAGATCGTCCGCTGGGCCAAGTCCAAGGGCTGGAACGTCACCGCCGAGGTCACCCCGCACCACCTCCTCCTCACCGACGAGCTGGTCCGCACCTACAACCCGGTCTACAAGGTGAACCCGCCGCTGCGCACCGAGGCCGACGTCCTGGCCCTGCGCGAGGCGCTGGCCGACGGCACGATCGACTGCGTCGCCACCGACCACGCCCCGCACCCGCACGAGGACAAGGACTGCGAGTGGGCCGCGGCCGCCATGGGCATGGTGGGCCTGGAGACCGCGCTCTCGGTCGTCCAGCAGACGATGGTGGACACCGGTCTGATCGACTGGGCGGGCGTCGCCGACCGCATGTCCTTCCGCCCCGCGGCCATCGGCCGGCTCGAAGGACACGGCCGTCCCGTCTCGGCGGGTGAGCCCGCCAACCTCACTCTGGTCGATCCGGCATACCGTGGAGCAGTGGACCCCGCGGGCTTCGCGTCCCGCAGCCGCAACACCCCCTACGAGGGCCGTGAGCTGCCGGGCCGTGTCACCCACACCTTCCTGCGGGGCCGTGCCACGGTCGTCGACGGGAAGCTCGCGTGACAACTCTGACCCCCCTGTACCACCTGGCCGCCGAGCAGAAGTCGGCGGAAGTGACGGACTGGGCCGCCCGCATCGCCTGGGTGGTCGGCCTCTTCGTCTTCATCGCCCTCGTCTACTGGCTGATGCGCCAGGGCTGGAAGTGGCGCGCCAGCCTCCAGTCGGATCTGCCGGAGCTCCCGGTCACCCCCGAGGACTTCGACGACGACGAGACGCTGCTGACGCTCCAGGGGCGCTACCACGCCTCCACCACCGCCGGGCAGTGGCTCGACCGGATCGTCGCGCACGGGCTCGGCACCCGCAGCCGTACCGAGCTGACGCTCACCGCCCGCGGCCTGGACGTCGTACGCCCCGGAGCGGCCGACTTCTTCATCCCGGCCGACGCCCTGCGCGAGGCCCGCCTCGACCAGGCGCTCGCCGGCAAGGTCCTCCCCGAGGGCGGCCTGCTGATCATCACCTGGGCGCACGGCGAGAAGCTGATCGACTCCGGCTTCCGCTCCGACCGCTCCGCCGAGCACCAGGCCTGGGTCGACGCCGTCAACCGGCTCACCGGCGCCCCGGCCGCCACCGAACTCACCAGCACCACGACGGAAGGCACCGCACGATGACCCTCTCCACCCGGGGGGCACAGACCCCCGCCGTACTCGTCCTGGAGGACGGCCGCGCCTTCCGCGGCCGCGCCTACGGGGCCGTGGGGGAGACCTTCGGCGAAGCGGTGTTCTCCACCGGCATGACCGGCTACCAGGAAACGCTGACCGACCCCTCGTACCACCGCCAGGTCGTCGTCATGACGGCCCCGCACGTCGGCAACACCGGCGTCAACGACGAGGACCCCGAGTCCGGCCGGATCTGGGTCTCCGGCTACGTCGTCCGCGACCCCGCCCGCAAGCCCTCCAACTGGCGCTCCCAGCGCTCGCTGGACGAGGAGCTGGCGGCCCAGGGCGTCGTCGGCATCAGCGGTGTCGACACCCGCGCCCTCACCCGCCACCTGCGCGAGCGCGGCGCGATGCGCGTCGGGATCTTCTCCGGCGAGGCCATCCCCGACGAGGGCACCCTCCTCGCCAAGGTCCGCCAGGCCCCCGAGATGACCGGCGCCGACCTCTCCGCCGAAGTGGCGACGAAGGAGGCGTACGTCGTCCCCGCGATCGGCACGAAGAAGTTCACCGTCGCCGCGGTCGACCTCGGCATCAAGGGCATGACCCCGCACCGGATGGCCGAACGCGGCATCGAGGTGCACGTCCTGCCCGCCACGGCCACCCTGGAGGAGGTGTACGCGGTCCGGCCCGACGGCGTCTTCTTCTCCAACGGCCCCGGCGACCCGTCCACCGCCGACCACCCCGTCGCCCTCATGCGCGGCGTGCTGGAACGCTCCACCCCGCTCTTCGGCATCTGCTTCGGCAACCAGATCCTCGGCCGCGCGCTCGGCTTCGGCACCTACAAGCTGAAGTACGGCCACCGCGGGATCAACCAGCCGGTGCAGGACCGCACCACCGGCAAGGTCGAGGTCACCGCGCACAACCACGGCTTCGCCGTCGACGCCCCGCTCGACAAGGTCTCCGACACGGAGTTCGGCCGCGCCGAGGTCTCCCACGTCTGCCTGAACGACCAGGTCGTCGAGGGGCTCCAGCTCCTGGACCGGCCCGCGTTCAGCGTCCAGTACCACCCCGAGGCGGCCGCGGGCCCGCACGACGCCGCGTACCTCTTCGACCGCTTCGTATCCCTGATGGAGGGCCAGCGTGCCTAAGCGCTCCGATATCCAGTCCGTCCTGGTCATCGGCTCCGGTCCGATCGTCATCGGCCAGGCCGCCGAGTTCGACTACTCCGGCACCCAGGCCTGCCGCGTCCTCAAGGCCGAGGGCCTGCGCGTCATCCTGGTGAACTCCAACCCGGCGACGATCATGACCGACCCGGAGATCGCCGACGCCACCTACGTCGAGCCGATCACCCCCGAGTTCGTCGAGAAGATCATCGCCAAGGAGCGCCCCGACGCGCTCCTGCCCACCCTCGGCGGCCAGACCGCGCTGAACACCGCGATCTCCATGCACGACAACGGCGTGCTGGAGAAGTACGGCGTCGAGCTCATCGGCGCCAACGTCGAGGCAATCAACAAGGGCGAGGACCGCGACCTCTTCAAGGGCGTCGTGGAAGCCGTCAAGGAGAAGATCGGCTACGGCGAGTCCGCCCGCTCCGTCATCTGCCACACCATGGACGACGTCATCGCCGGCGTCGACACCCTCGGCGGCTACCCCGTCGTCGTCCGCCCCTCCTTCACCATGGGCGGCGCCGGCTCCGGCTTCGCCCATGACGAGGAGGAGCTGCGCCGCATCGCCGGACAGGGCCTCACGCTCTCCCCGACCACCGAGGTGCTCCTGGAGGAGTCCATCCTCGGCTGGAAGGAGTACGAGCTGGAGCTGATGCGCGACCGGAACGACAACGTCGTGGTCGTCTGCTCCATCGAGAACTTCGACCCGATGGGCGTCCACACCGGCGACTCCATCACCGTCGCCCCGGCGATGACGCTCACCGACCGCGAGTACCAGCGGCTGCGCGACGTCGGCATCGCGATCATCCGCGAGGTCGGCGTCGACACCGGCGGCTGCAACATCCAGTTCGCCATCGACCCCACCGACGGCCGGGTCATCGTCATCGAGATGAACCCGCGCGTCTCCCGCTCCTCGGCGCTCGCCTCCAAGGCCACCGGCTTCCCGATCGCCAAGATCGCCGCCAAGCTGGCCGTCGGCTACACCCTGGACGAGATCCCCAACGACATCACCGAGAAGACCCCGGCCTCCTTCGAGCCGACCCTCGACTACGTCGTCGTCAAGGCCCCCCGCTTCGCCTTCGAGAAGTTCCCCTCCGCCGACTCCACCCTCACCACCACCATGAAGTCGGTGGGCGAGGCCATGGCGATCGGCCGGAACTTCACCGAAGCCCTCCAGAAGGCCCTGCGCTCGCTGGAGAAGAAGGGCTCGCAGTTCGCCTTCACCGGCCCGGTCGGCGACAAGGCCGAGCTGCTCGCGGAAGCGGTCCGCCCGACCGACGGCCGCATCAACACCGTCATGCAGGCCATCCGCGCCGGAGCCACCCAGGAAGAGGTCTTCGACGCCACGAAGATCGATCCCTGGTTCGTCGACCAGCTCTTCCTGATCAAGGAGATCGCCGACGAGCTGGCCTCCGCCGAACGCCTGGACGCCGACCTGATCGCCGAGGCCAAGCGGCACGGCTTCTCCGACGCCCAGATCGGCGAGATCCGCGGGCTGCGCGAGGACGTCGTCCGCGAGGTCCGGCACGCGCTCGGCATCCGCCCGGTCTACAAGACCGTTGACACGTGTGCGGCCGAGTTCGCGGCGAAGACGCCGTACTTCTACTCCTCCTACGACGAGGAGAGCGAGGTCGCGACCCGCACCAAGCCGGCCGTAATCATCCTCGGCTCGGGCCCCAACCGCATCGGCCAGGGCATCGAGTTCGACTACTCCTGTGTGCACGCCTCCTTCGCCCTGAGCGACGCGGGCTACGAGACCGTCATGGTCAACTGCAACCCGGAGACCGTCTCCACCGACTACGACACCTCCGACCGGCTCTACTTCGAGCCGCTCACCCTGGAGGACGTCCTGGAGATCGTGCACGCCGAATCGCTGGCGGGCCCGATCGCCGGTGTCATCGTGCAGCTCGGCGGCCAGACCCCGCTCGGTCTCTCCCAGGCGCTCAAGGACAACGGCGTGCCCGTCGTCGGCACCTCCCCGGAGGCGATCCACGCCGCCGAGGACCGCGGCGCCTTCGGCCGGGTCCTGGCCGAGGCCGGACTGCCCGCGCCCAAGCACGGCACGGCCACCACCTTCGCCGAGGCCAAGGCCATCGCCGACGAGATCGGCTACCCCGTCCTCGTACGGCCGTCCTACGTCCTCGGCGGGCGCGGCATGGAGATCGTGTACGACGAGACGCGCCTCGCCTCGTACATCTCCGAGTCCACCGAGATCAGCCCCACCCGGCCGGTCCTGGTCGACCGCTTCCTCGACGACGCCATCGAGATCGACGTGGACGCCCTCTACGACGGCCACGAGCTCTACCTCGGCGGCGTCATGGAGCACATCGAGGAGGCCGGCATCCACTCCGGCGACTCGGCCTGCGCCCTGCCCCCGATCACGCTCGGCGGCTTCGACATCAAGCGGCTGCGCGCCTCCACCGAGGGCATCGCCAAGGGCGTCGGCGTGCTCGGACTGATCAACATCCAGTTCGCGCTGTCCGGCGACATCCTGTACGTCCTGGAGGCCAACCCGCGCGCCTCCCGCACGGTCCCCTTCACCTCGAAGGCGACCGCCGTCCCGCTCGCCAAGGCCGCCGCCCGCATCTCGCTGGGCGCGACCATCGCCGAGCTGCGCGAGGAGGGCCTGCTGCCGAAGACCGGCGACGGCGGCACGCTGCCGCTGGACGCGCCGATCTCCGTCAAGGAGGCCGTGATGCCGTGGTCGCGCTTCCGCGACATCCACGGCCGGGGCGTCGACACGGTCCTCGGCCCGGAGATGCGCTCCACCGGCGAGGTCATGGGCATCGACTCGGTCTTCGGCACGGCGTACGCCAAGTCGCAGGCCGGCGCGTACGGCCCGCTGCCCACCAAGGGCCGCGCCTTCATCTCGGTCGCCAACCGGGACAAGCGCTCGATGATCTTCCCGGCCCGCGAGCTGGTCGCCCACGGCTTCGAGCTGATGGCCACCTCCGGCACCGCCGAGGTCCTCAAGCGCAACGGCATCAACGCCATCGTCGTGCGCAAGCAGTCCGAGGGCCCCGGCCCCAACGGCGAGAAGACGATCGTCCAGCACATCCACGACGGCGAGGTCGACCTCATCGTCAACACGCCGTACGGCACCGGCGGCCGCCTCGACGGCTACGACATCCGCACCGCGGCCGTCTCCCGCTCCGTACCGTGCCTGACCACGGTCCAGGCGCTCGCCGCCGCCGTCCAGGGCATCGACGCCCTCAACCACGGTGACGTGGGCGTCCGTTCCCTCCAGGAACACGCGGAACACTTGACCGCGGCGCGCGACTAGCCGCCCGGAGAGGGGGACACCGGAAACGGTGTCCCCCTCTTTGTGAGCCCTGTCGAGCACACCGAGCACCAAGGACATCTCTTCATGTACAAGCTCTTCTTCCGGCTGGTCTTCAAGCGGATGGACCCCGAGCAGGCCCACTACGCCGCCTTCCGCTGGATCCGCCTCGCCGCCCGGATCCCCGTCCTGCGCACCTTCGTCGCCGCCGCCCTCGCCCCCCGCTACCGGGAGCTGCGCACCGAGGCCCTCGGCCTGCGGATGCACGGCCCCTTCGGGCTCGCCGCCGGCTTCGACAAGAACGCCGTCGCGATCGACGGCATGGCGATGCTCGGCTTCGACCACATCGAGATCGGCACCGTCACCGGCGAACCGCAGCCCGGCAACCCCAAGAAGCGCCTCTTCCGGCTCGTCGCCGACCGCGCTCTGATCAACCGCATGGGCTTCAACAACGAGGGCTCCGCCGCCGTCGCCGCCCGCCTCGCCGCCCGTAACCCGGTCTTCCGCACCACGGTCGGCGTCAACATCGGCAAGACCAAGGTCGTCCCCGAGGCCGAGGCCGCCGCCGACTACGTGAAGTCCACCGAGCGGCTCGCCGCCCACGCCGACTACCTGGTCGTCAACGTCTCCTCGCCCAACACCCCCGGCCTGCGCAACCTCCAGGCCACCGAGTCGCTGCGGCCGCTGCTCACCGCCGTGCGCGAGGCCGCCGACCGCACCGTCACCACCCGGCGCGTCCCGCTGCTCGTCAAGATCGCCCCGGACCTCGCGGACGAGGACGTCGACGCCGTCGCCGACCTCGCCGTGGAGCTGGGCCTGGACGGCATCATCGCCACCAACACCACCATCGCCCGCGAGGGCCTCGGCCTGAAGTCGGGCCCGGAGCTGCTGGGCGAGACCGGCGGACTGTCCGGCGCCCCCCTCAAGGAGCGCTCGCTGGAGGTCCTGAGCCGCCTGTACGCCCGCGTGGGGGACCGGATCACCCTGGTGGGCGTCGGCGGCATCGAGAACGCCGAGGACGCCTGGCAGCGCATCCTCGCCGGGGCCACCCTCGTCCAGGGCTACAGCGCCTTCATCTACGAAGGTCCCTTCTACGCCCGCGCGATCCACAAGGGCCTCGCCGCCCGGCTCGCCACCTCCCCGTACGCCACCCTCGCCGAGGCCGTCGGCGCCGAGACCCGGAAGAAGGCCGCCCAGTGACCCTCGAACCCTTCGGCGCCCGCCTGCGCCACGCCATGGACACCCGCGGGCCGCTCTGCGTCGGCATCGACCCGCACGCGTCCCTGCTCACCTCCTGGGGGCTGAACGACGACATCGCGGGCCTGGAGCGCTTCACCCGGACCGTCGTGGAGGCGCTGGCCGACCGGGTCGCCGTGCTCAAGCCGCAGTCCGCGTTCTTCGAGCGCTTCGGCTCGCGCGGCGTCGCCGTCCTGGAGAAGACCGTCGAGGAGGCCCGCGCCGCCGGGGCGCTGGTCCTGATGGACGCCAAGCGCGGCGACATCGGCTCCACCATGGGCGCGTACGCGGCGACCTACCTGGACAAGGACTCGCCGCTCTTCTCCGACGCGGTCACCGTCTCCCCGTACCTGGGCTTCGGCTCGCTGCGCCCAGCGCTGGACGCCGCCGCCGTCTCCGGCGCGGGCGTCTTCGTCCTCGCCCTCACCTCCAACCCGGAGGGCGCCGAGGTCCAGCGGGCCACGGCTGCCGACGGCCGTTCGCTCGCCCAGCTGATGCTCGACCACATGGCCGCCGAGAACGAGGGGGCGGCTCCCCTCGGCTCGGTCGGCGCGGTGGTCGGCGCGACGCTCGGCGACGCGGGGGTGGACCTGGCGATCAACGGGCCGCTGCTCGCGCCCGGCATCGGCGCCCAGGGAGCGACCCCGGCGGATCTTCCGGCGGTGTTCGGCGACGCGGTGGGCAACGTGGTGCCCAGCGTGAGCCGGGGCGTGCTGCGCCACGGACCGGACGCGTCAGGGCTGCGCGAAGCAGCCGAACGGTTCGCGGACGAGGTCCGCAGCGCCGTATCCGGCAGCTGACCCTGACACGTTTACAGCGTGTTGACGAATTACTGACGGGAAACCTGGTCGATATGTCGGGAAAATCCTGGTCGGCCACAGCTGACCAGGACTTTTCGTCTGTTCTCGCTGACTACAGCGGCCCTTGCCGCTAGTCTCCGTCGAAGAGCGGCCGAGCACAGTGTGTTCGTCGCTCACCTGGTGGGGTGGCGTCCAGCTTCCCCGTGGGTCCGTATCCGACAGATCGACATCCGAGGTGACGTAGGCGTGGCTCTTCCGCCCCTTACCCCTGAACAGCGCGCAGCCGCGCTCGAAAAGGCCGCCGCGGCTCGCCGGGAGCGGGCCGAGGTCAAGAATCGACTCAAGCACTCCGGCGCCTCCCTCCACGAGGTCATCAAGCAGGGCCAGGAGAACGACGTCATCGGGAAGATGAAGGTCTCCGCACTGCTGGAATCCCTGCCGGGCGTCGGCAAGGTCCGCGCCAAGCAGATCATGGAGCGTCTCGGCATCTCCGAGAGCCGCCGGGTCAGGGGTCTTGGCTCCAACCAGATCGCATCCCTGGAGCGTGAGTTCGGCGGCAGCCCCGCCTGACGTTCTCAGGCACTCCTGAGAACCTGGATAATCGCCCCATGGCTGCAACATCCCGGGGGACGTCCCCCGTACCCCCGGACGTACGTCCGCGGCTGACCGTGCTCTCCGGCCCCTCGGGGGTCGGCAAGAGCACGGTCGTCGCTCACATGCGCACCGTGCACCCCGAGGTGTGGCTCTCCGTGTCGGCGACGACACGCAAGCCGCGCCCCGGGGAGCGCAACGGTGTCCACTACTTCTTCGTGGACGACGAGGAGTTCGACAAGCTCATCGCCAACGGTGAGCTGCTGGAGTGGGCCGAGTTCGCGGGCAACCGCTACGGCACGCCCCGCCGGGCCGTGCTGGACCGCCTGGAGGCGGGCGAGCCGGTCCTGCTGGAGATCGACCTCCAGGGCGCCCGGCTGGTCCGCCAGTCGATGGACGACGCGCGTCTGGTCTTCCTGGCCCCGCCGAGCTGGGAGGAGCTGGTGCGCCGGCTCACCGGCCGGGCCACCGAGGCCCCCGAGGTCATCGAGCGCCGGCTCGCCGCCGCGAAGGTCGAGCTGGCCGCCGAGGCGGAGTTCGATACGACGCTCGTCAACACCTCCGTCGAGGACGTGGCACGCGAGCTGCTAACGTTGATGCTTCAGGCCTAGATCTCTGCGATCGTCCAGATCTCGTTGATCTTTGATCTACACCCCCTTCGGAAGGCAGAGAGTGTCCTCTTCCATCACCACGCCCGAGGGCATCATCAACCCGCCGATTGATGAGCTCCTCGAGGCCACCGACTCGAAGTACAGCCTGGTGATCTACGCGGCCAAGCGCGCCCGTCAGATCAACGCGTACTACTCGCAGCTCGGTGAAGGCCTCCTCGAGTACGTCGGTCCGCTCGTCGACACCCACGTGCACGAGAAGCCGCTGTCGATCGCGCTCCGCGAGATCAACGCCGGTCTGCTGACCTCCGAGGCCATCGAGGGCCCCGCTCAGTAACGCAGCGGCACCGCAGCACCTTCACTCCAGGCCCGGCGGCCCGTCCGCCGGGCCTGAGGTGTGTCCGGGGCCGGATGAACGCGCCGCGCGCGGTGAGGCAGCATGGGACGCACATGTTGCCGTTACGGTGCCGAGTGCGGGGAGACGCAGTGGACAAGCCGAAGGTGGTCCTGGGGGTCAGCGGGGGCATCGCCGCCTACAAGGCGTGCGAGCTGCTGCGCCGGCTGACCGAGTCCGGCCACGACGTACGGGTCGTGCCGACCGCCGCGTCGCTGCACTTCGTGGGGGCGGCCACCTGGTCGGCGCTCTCCGGCCACCCGGTCTCCGACGAGGTCTGGCAGGACGTCCACGAGGTCCCGCACGTGCGGATCGGGCAGGAGGCCGACCTCGTGGTGGTCGCCCCGGCCACCGCGGACATGCTGGCCAAGGCCGCCCACGGGCTCGCCGACGACCTGCTCACCAACACGCTCCTGACCGCCCGCTGTCCGGTGGTCTTCGCCCCCGCCATGCACACCGAGATGTGGGAGCACCCGGCCACCCAGGAGAACGTCGCCACCCTGCGCCGCCGGGGCGCCGTCGTCATCGAGCCGGCCGTCGGGCGGCTCACCGGCGTCGACACCGGCAAGGGCCGGCTGCCCGATCCCGGCGAGATCTTCGAGACCTGCCGCCGGGTGCTGGCACGCGGGGTCACCGAGAGCGACCTCGTGGGCCGCCATGTGGTGATCAGCGCCGGCGGCACCCGCGAGCCGCTCGACCCGGTGCGCTTCCTGGGGAACCGCTCCTCCGGCAAGCAGGGCTACGCGCTGGCGCGCACCGCCGTGGCCCGGGGAGCCCGGGTCACCCTGATCGAGGCCAACACCGGGCTGCCCGACCCGGCCGGGGCCGACGTCCTGCGCGTCGGCACGGCCGTCCAGCTGCGCGAGGCCGTGCTGAAGGCGGCCGCCGACGCGGACGTCGTGGTGATGGCGGCCGCGGTGGCCGACTTCCGCCCTGCCGAGTACGCCACCGGCAAGATCAAGAAGAAGGACGGCGAGGAGGCGCCCGCGCTCACTCTCGTCCGCAATCCCGACATCCTCGCCGAGGTCTCCGGGGAGCGGGCCCGGCCGGACCAGATCGTCGTCGGATTCGCCGCCGAGACCGACGACGTGCTGGCCAACGGCCGTGCGAAGCTCCGCCGCAAGGGCTGCGACCTCCTCGTGGTCAACGAGGTGGGGGAGCGCAGGACCTTCGGCTCGGAGGAGAACGAGGCGGTCGTCCTCGCTGCGGACGGCCAGGAGACGCCGGTGCCGTACGGCCCCAAGGAAGCGCTCGCCGACACGGTCTGGGATCTGGTTTCCGTCAGGTTCCAGCCGATTTCATAATCAACCCTCCGGGTGAGCTAAATCGCCCCATAAGCCTCAAAGCGGCGGTCGGGGAGGGCGGATTGTCCTACTGGTGTCCTGCGTGGCGCACGTCACGAACCTCCCAAAGGGCGAGACACCTGGCCCGACCGCCGGATGTGACCGATAAACTGGCCGACGATACGCACCGAGCGCAGCTCTCGGACGTATCACCCATGATCAGCCAGCAGCCGCTGCAACCCCAGGGAGCGATGTGTCCCGCCGTCTCTTCACCTCGGAATCCGTCACCGAGGGTCACCCCGACAAGATCGCTGACCAGATCAGCGACACGATTCTCGACGCGCTCCTGCGCGAGGACCCCTCCTCGCGCGTCGCCGTCGAGACCTTGATCACCACCGGTCTGGTGCATGTCGCGGGCGAGGTCACCACCAAGGCCTACGCCGACATCCCCAACCTCGTGCGCAACAAGGTTCTGGAGATCGGTTACGACTCCTCCAAAAAGGGCTTCGACGGTGCTTCCTGTGGCGTCTCGGTCTCGATCGGCGCCCAGTCGCCGGACATCGCCCAGGGTGTCGACACCGCGTACGAGAAGCGGGTCGAGGGCGACGAGGACGAGCTCGACAAGCAGGGCGCGGGCGACCAGGGCCTGATGTTCGGCTACGCCTGCGACGAGACCCCGGAGCTCATGCCGCTCCCGATCCACATCGCGCACCGCCTCTCCCGGCGGCTGTCCGAGGTCCGCAAGAACGGGACCATCCCCTACCTGCGCCCCGACGGCAAGACCCAGGTCACCATCGAGTACGACGGCGACAAGGCGGTCCGGCTCGACACGGTGGTCGTCTCCTCGCAGCACGCCTCGGACATCGACCTGGACTCGCTGCTCGCGCCCGACATCCGCGAGTTCGTCGTCGAGCACGTGCTCGCGCAGCTCGTCGAGGACGGCATCAAGCTGGACACCGAGGGCTACCGCCTCCTGGTGAACCCGACCGGCCGCTTCGAGATCGGCGGCCCGATGGGCGACGCCGGCCTCACCGGCCGCAAGATCATCATCGACACCTACGGCGGCATGGCCCGCCACGGTGGCGGCGCCTTCTCGGGCAAGGACCCGTCCAAGGTCGACCGCTCCGCGGCGTACGCGATGCGCTGGGTCGCGAAGAACGTGGTGGCCGCCGGTCTCGCCGCGCGCTGCGAGGTCCAGGTCGCCTACGCGATCGGCAAGGCCGAGCCCGTCGGTCTCTTCGTCGAGACCTTCGGCACCGCCGCGGTCGACACCGAGAAGATCGAGAACGCGATCGGCGAGGTCTTCGACCTCCGCCCGGCCGCGATCATCCGGGACCTCGACCTGCTCCGCCCGATCTACGCCCAGACCGCCGCCTACGGCCACTTCGGCCGCGAGCTGCCGGACTTCACCTGGGAGCGCACGGACCGCGTGGACGCGCTGCGCGCGGCCGCGGGTCTGTAAGGGCCGTACGAGCACCGGCACTGAGTGACGGCGGGGCCCGGACACCGAACGCGGTGGCCCCCCCCCGCTGCCGTGCCCCCACGACTGTCCGTGCTCTCCGGACTGTCAGTGCCCTCTGGTAGGAATGCAGCTGTGAGCAGCGAGAACGAGCAGTCCGCCGAACCCGGTGCCGGGGCGCCGGAGCAGCTTGCGCTGATCCGGGAGACCGTGCGCCAGGCGAAGGTGCCGCGTGCCAAGCCGCGGACCTGGCGCGGCGCGGCCCTCGCCGAGGAACTGCCCGTCGCCCGCGTCCTGGTCAACAAGGGCGTCCTCCACCTCGACCAGTATTTCGACTACGCGGTGCCCCAGGAGCTGGACGCCGACGCCAGGCCGGGCGTCCGGGTCCGGGTCCGGTTCGGTGCCGGGGGGCGCAACGTGCAGGGCGGGCGGCGCGAGGGCGGCGGCCTGATCGACGGCTTCATCGTCGAGCGCCGCGCCGACTCCGACTACCAGGGGTCGCTGGCCGCCCTCGCCTCCGTGGTCTCCCCGGAGCCCGTCCTCGGTCCCGAGCTGCTCGCCCTCTGCCGCACCGTCGCCGACCGGTACGCGGGGAGCCTCGCCGACGTCCTCCAGCTCGCCGTCCCGCCCCGCAACGGCCGCGCCGAGTCCAAGCCCTCCCCGGAACCGCTGCCCCCGCCCCCGCCGCCGGCCCCGGGCACCTGGGAGCGGTACGGGCAGGGCCCGGCCTTCCTGCGCGCGCTGGCCGAGGGCGGCGCTCCGCGCGCGGTGTGGACCGCTTTGCCCGGACCGCACTGGCCCGCCGAGATCGCCGGGGCCGTCGCGGCGACGCTCTCCTCCGGGCGCGGCGCACTCGTCGTCGTCCCGGACGGGCGGGCCGCCGGGCGGGTCGACGCGGCCCTGACCGAGGCGCTCGGCACGGGCCGGCACGCCGTGCTGACCGCCGAATCCGGCCCCGAGAAGCGCTACCGCCAGTGGCTCGCGGTACGCCGGGGCTCGGTGCGGGCGGTCGTGGGCACCCGGGCCGCCATGTTCGCCCCCGTCCGGGACCTCGGGCTCGTCGTCGTCTGGGACGACGGCGACTCCAGCCACAGCGACGACAACGCCCCCTTCCCGCATGTCCGCGAGGTCCTGGAGCTGCGGGCGACGCAGGGCCGCTGCGGCTTCCTGCTCGGCGCGATCAGCTGCACGGTCGAGGCCGCCCAGCTCGTGGAGAGCGGCTGGGCGCTGCCGCTCCTCGCGGACCGCGAGAAGCTGCGCCGGGCCGCTCCCCTCATCCGTACGGTCGGGGACGGCGAGCTGGCCCGGGACGGCGCGGCCCGCTCCGCCCGGCTGCCCAGCCTCGCCTGGGGGGCCGTGCGCGACGGCCTGCGCACCGGCCCGGTGCTGATCCAGGTGCCCCGCAGGGGGTACGCCCCGCGCCTCGCCTGCGAACGCTGCCGCACGCCCGCCCGCTGCCGGCACTGCGCGGGGCCCCTCGAAGCCCCGGACCAGCAGGATCTGAACTGCACCTGGTGCGGGCAGGCCGAGCGGGCCTGGAGCTGCGCGGAGTGCGGCTCCACCCGGCTGCGCGCCCGGATCGTCGGCGCCCGCCGCACCGCGGAGGAGCTGGGCCGGGCCTTCCCCGCCGTGCCCGTCCGCACCTCGGGGCGCGACCACATCCTGGACGCGGTGCCCGACGCCCCGGCCCTGGTCGTCTCCACGCCCGGGGCGGAGCCCGTCGCCGATGGCGGGTATGCGGCGGCCCTGCTCCTGGACGGCTGGGCCATGCTCGGGAGGCCCGATCTGCGGGCGGGGGAGGAGGCGCTGCGCCGGTGGACGGCCGCGTCGGCGCTGGTGCGGGGGCAGGAGGAGGGCGGCACGGTGGTGATCGTGGCCGAGCCGACGGAGCGCGCGGTGCAGGCGCTGGTCCGCTGGGATCCGGCGGGGTTCGCCCGGCGGGAGCTGGCGGAGCGGGCCGAGCTGGGCTTCCCGCCGGTCTCCCGGATGGCCTCGGCGACCGGCCCGCCCGAGGCCTTGGCCGCCTTCCTCGACACCGCAGGGCTGCCGCCGGAGGCCGAGATCCTGGGTCCGGTGCCGGCCCCGTCGGCCGCGCCCGGGCGGGCCCGCAGACCGGGGGACGCCCCGCCGGGCGAGGCCTGGGAGCGGGCCCTGATCCGGGTGGTCCCGGGGCGTGGGGCGGCGCTCGCCCGGGCCCTGAAGACGGCGCTCGCGGCCCGTACGGCCAAGGGCGCGAGCGAGCCGGTGCGCATCAGGATCGACCCGCCCGACATCGGCTGAGCGTGCCTGCGGGCCGTCCGCCCGGACCGGCCCCGGACAGGGGACTGCCCCGCCGTGCGACCGGCACGGTGGGGCAGAGGGGGCGGTGTCCGGTCAGCCGTTGCGGGGGCCCGGGAACGCGCCGGGACGCAGTTCCTCACGGACCGGCTGCTGGGCCGACGACGGTTGCGGCGGCATCGAGCGAGCCGCCGGGACGGAGGGCACCGGGGAGCCGGACCCTCCGGCGGAGGCCCCGGTGAGGCCGGTGCCGACGGACACCGGGCGCGACACGGGGGCCGTCTCGCCGCCCGTCTCGGCGGCGGGCTGCGGTGTCGCGCGGCGCGTTCCGTACCGGCGGTGCACGGCCTGCTTGGTGACGCCGAGGGCGGAGCCCACCGCGTCCCAGGAGAAGCCCAGCGAGCGGTCGAAGTCCACCGCGGCCGTCACCAGGGTCTCGACGCTGTCCCGCAGTTCCTGCGCGAGGCGGACGGTGGGGGCCGGGGCCCTGCCGTAGACGACGAAGCCCGCGGAAGGGCCGGAGCGGCGCGGACGGTAGACGTTGCCCAGCTGGGCGGTGAGGGTGCGCAGCGCGTCCACCTGCCGCCTGACCCGCTCGATGTCCCGCACCAGAAGATGCAGACTGGCCCGCGCTTGGGCGTCGTGCGTTGCGTGGTCGGCCATGAAGAAGCCTCTCGAACCGGCGTTGAAAGGGATCGGGCCGCAATCGGGGCGGCCCGCTTCGGTCAATCTCCTTTGACCAACGCCCGAGCCGGGTATGTGGTCACGCTATCGGGGCGTATGTGCATATGCACGGGGCGTGCGCGGCGCGCGTACGCCCCCTGGTCGCCGCCCCGGACAAGGGAGTCGCCGCCCCCGCGCAAGGGAGTCGCCGGGCTTGTGCAAGGGAGCGGCCGGGCCCGGTCCGACCCGAGACCCTAGACTGGTGTGCTGCTCGTCACCGTACGTCTTGGCCCGAGAGGCAGTCAGCCACCCATGAAGCTCGTCTTCGCCGGCACCCCCGAAGTCGCCGTCCCCGCCCTGGACGCCCTGATCGCCTCCGACCGCCATGAGGTGGCCGCCGTCGTGACCCGTCCCGACGCCCCCGCCGGGCGGGGCCGCCGACTCGTCGCGAGCCCGGTGGCCGAGCGGGCTCAGGAAGCCGGGATCGAGGTGCTCAAGCCCGCGAAGCCCAGGGACGAGGAGTTCCTCGCCCGGCTGCGCGAGATCGCCCCGGACTGCTGCCCGGTCGTCGCCTACGGGGCCCTGCTGCCCAAGGTCGCCCTCGACGTGCCCGCCCGGGGCTGGGTCAACCTGCACTTCTCACTGCTGCCCGCCTGGCGGGGCGCCGCCCCCGTACAGCACTCGCTGATGGCCGGGGACGAGGTGACCGGCGCGTCGACCTTCCTGATCGAGGAGGGGCTCGACTCCGGCCCGGTCTACGGCGTCCTCACCGAGGAGATCCGCCCCACCGACACCAGCGGCGACCTGCTCACCCGGCTCGCCTTCGCCGGCGCCGGGCTGCTGGCGGCCACCATGGACGGCATCGAGGACGACACGCTGCACGCCGTGCCCCAGCCGCACGAGGGCGTCACGCTCGCCCCGAAGATCACCGTCGAGGACGCCCAGATCCAGTGGTCCGCGCCCGCCCTGCGCGTCGACCGGGTGGTGCGCGGCTGCACCCCGGCCCCCGGGGCCTGGACCCTGTTCCGCGGCGAGCGGCTCAAGCTGATCCAGGCCGCCCCGGTCCTGGACCGCACCGATCTGGCCCCCGGCGAGCTGTCCGCCGCCAAGAACAACGTGTACGTCGGCACCGGATCGCACGCGGTCGAGCTGCTCTGGGTCCAGCCGCAGGGCAAGAAGCCGATGAAGGGCGCCGACTGGGCGCGCGGCGTCCGCATCACCCACGGCGAGCTGCTGGGCCTGTAGCGCCCATCAGGGGCGAGGGCAGAGCGGCTCTGAGCCCGGTCCCCGGGGCCCCGGGCCGCCGTTCGGGCGGGCGGGGAGGGCGACGTACGCTGGGAGGGTTCGCCCCTCACACCATCAGCGGAGCACCTTTCACGTGAACGACCAGCCGCGTCGCCGTCCCGCCAAGCCCCACCGCCGGCCCAAGAAGGACCCGGTCCGCTTCCTCGCCTTCGAGGCGCTGCGGGCCGTCGACGAGCGCGACGCGTACGCCAACCTCGTGCTGCCCCCGCTGCTGAAGAAGGCCCGCGCCAAGGGCGACTTCGACGGCCGGGACGCGGCGCTGGCGACCGAACTCGTCTACGGGACGCTGCGCCGCCAGGGCACGTACGACGCGATCGTGGCGGCCTGCATCGACCGGCCTCTGCGCGAGGTCGACCCGCCGGTCCTCGACGTTCTGAACATGGGCGTCCACCAACTGCTCGGCACCCGTATCCCCACCCACGCGGCCGTCTCCGCCAGTGTGGAGCTGGCCCGGGTGGTGCTGGGGGAGGGGCGTGCGAAGTTCGTCAACGCGGTGCTGCGCAAGGTCACCGCGCACGACCTCGACGGCTGGGTGGAGAAGGTCGCCCCGCCGTACGACGAGGACGCCGAGGACCACCTCGCCGTCGTCCACTCCCACCCGCGCTGGATCGTCTCCGCCCTCTGGGACGCGCTGGGCGGCGGCCGGGCGGGCATCGAGGACCTGCTGGAGGCCGACAACGAGCGGCCCGAGGTGACCCTGGTCGCCCGCCCCGGCCGCTCCACCACCGAGGAACTGGTCAAGGCCCTGGGCGAGGACAACTCCCTGCCCGGCCGCTGGTCCCCGTACGCGGTCCGGATGGCCGAGGGTGGCGAGCCCGGCGCGCTGGAGGCCGTCCAGGAGAGCCGGGCCGGCGTCCAGGACGAGGGCAGTCAGCTCGTCGCCGCCGCGCTGGCCGCCGCCCCCGTCGAGGGCCGCGACACCCGCTGGCTGGACGGCTGCGCGGGCCCCGGCGGCAAGGCCGCCCTGCTCGCCGCGCTGGCCGCCGGACGCGGCGCGACCCTGCTCGCCGCCGAGAAGCAGCCCCACCGCGCCCGCCTGGTCGAGCGGTCGCTCGCCGGCAACCCCGGCCCGTACCAGGTGATCACCGCCGACGGAACCCGCCCGCCGTGGCTGCCCGGCACCTTCGACCGCATCCTGATGGACGTGCCCTGCTCCGGCCTCGGCGCGCTGCGCCCCCCCCCCGCGGCCCCCCCGCCCCGGGGCGCCCCCCCCCCCGCCCGCCCAGCCCCCCCCCCCCCCCCCCCCCCCCGCGCGGCCGGGGACGCGGGGCGGGGACGGGGGCGGG
>NZ_JAFEUF010000029.1:0-11362 GCF_016901035.1 Streptomyces durocortorensis | reverse complement strand
ACCCCCGCCCCTTCCCCGGTCACCCCCGCCCCCGGACCCCGCCCGCGGGGGCGCCCCGCCACCTCCGCCCTCATCTTTATGGCCGGCCCCGGCGCCGGCCGGGGCGCGCGGCGCCCCCGCCCGGAGTCCCGCTGGCGGCGTCGCGCCGAGGACCTGGAGGCCTTCGCCCCGCTCCAACGCGGCCTGCTGCGCGAGGCGTTGAAGGCGGTACGGATCGGCGGCGTGGTCGGTTACGCCACCTGCTCGCCGCATCTCGCGGAGACCCGGGTGGTCGTCGAGGACGTGCTCAAGGGGCGCGGCGGCGAGCCGGCGGAGGCGGAGTGGATCGACGCCCGTCCGCTGATGCCGGGGGTCTCCGCCCTGGGGGAGGGCCCCGACGTCCAGCTCTGGCCGCATCTGCACGGCACGGACGCGATGTATCTGGCTCTGCTGCGCCGGACCGGCTGAATATCGCCGCGTCAGCGGGCCTGCCCGTACGGCAAAAGAAAAGTAAAGCGCTGGCAAAATGCGCAGAATGTGCGGACTGTGATGGCCATGTGAGGCTTCGAAGGGCATCGAGGCGAGGAACCGGCCTCAGACGTGGCAGGCTTGGGTCATGGCGCAGATCAACCCCAGCATCCTGTCCGCCGATTTCGCGCGTCTCGCCGAGGAGGCGAAGGCCGTCGAGGGCGCGGACTGGCTCCACGTCGATGTCATGGACAACCACTTCGTGCCCAATCTGACCCTCGGCGTGCCGATCGTCGAGGCGCTCAGCAAGGCCACGGACACCCCGCTGGACTGCCACCTCATGATCGAGGACGCGGACCGCTGGGCCCCGCAGTACGTGGAGGCCGGGGCCGGCTCCGTCACCTTCCACGCGGAGGCCGCGGCGGCTCCGGTGCGCCTCGCGCGGGAGATCCGGGCGAAGGGGGCGCGCGCCTCGATGGCGCTCAAGCCCGCGACGCCCATCGAGCCGTACGAGGACCTGCTCCCCGAGCTGGACATGCTGCTGATCATGACGGTCGAGCCGGGCTTCGGCGGGCAGGCCTTCCTGGACATCATGCTGCCGAAGATCCGCCGTACCCGGGAGCTGATCAGCAAGCACGGCCTCGAACTGTGGCTCCAGGTCGACGGCGGGGTCTCGGCCACCACCATCGAGCGCTGCGCCGAGGCCGGAGCCGACGTCTTCGTGGCCGGATCCGCGGTCTACGGGGCGGCGGACCCGGCGGCGGCGGTGCGGGAGCTGCGGGCCCAGGCGGACGCGGTCACGGCCGTCGCCCCCTGGGCGTGCGGACACTGAACCAAGGGCAGATGAACGCGGTCCGACAGGACCGATCAAGGATCGCCGGATCTGACAGGATGAACGGCGTATCGGGCGTGTGAACAGCAGTGAGGAGATCGCGGTGTCTGGCATCTCGGCGGGTCGGTCAGCCATGCGGATGGGCCCCGCGGAGCTGGTGCAGGCGGCGGCCATGGCCCGCCGGTTCTACCTGGAGGGCAAGTCCAAGATCCAGATCGCCGAGGAGTTCGGCGTGAGCCGCTTCAAGGTGGCCCGGGTCCTGGAGACCGCCCTCGAACGCGATCTCGTACGCATCGAGATCCGGGTACCGGCCGAGCTGGACGCCGAACGCTCCGACGCCCTGCGCGCCCGTTACGGGCTGCGGCACGCGGTGGTCGTGGAGTCCCCGGCCGAGGAACAGGAAGACGCCCCCGACCCGGAGAACCTGGGCGAGGTCGCGGCCGACCTCCTGGGCGAGCTGGTGGCCGAGGGCGATGTGCTCGGCCTGGCCTGGGGCCGCTCCACCATCCACATGGCGGCCGCCCTCGACCGGCTCCCGCCCTGCACGGTCGTCCAGCTGACCGGGGTGTACGACGCGGGCACCGCCGAGCGCGGCTCGGTCGAGGCGGTCCGCCGGGCGGCCCAGGTGTCCGGTGGCGAGGCGCACCCCATCTACGCCCCGATGCTGCTGCCCGACCCCGCGACGGCGGCCGCGCTGCGCGACCAGACCGGGATCGCCCGCGCCTTCGAGTACTTCGACAAGGTGACGGTCGCCGCCGTCTCCATCGGCTCCTGGGAGCCGGGCATCTCCACGGTCCACGACATGCTCTCGGACGCGGAGCGCGCGCATTACGCCTCGCTCGGCGTCGCCGCCGAGATGTCCGCGCACCTCTTCGACTCGGACGGCCGCCGGGTCGGCCGCGACCTGGGGGAGCGCTGCATCACCGTGGAGGCGGACCGCCTGCGCCGGATCCCCGAGGTGGTCGCGATCGCGGGCGGCCAGCGCAAGGCGGCGGCGATCGGCGCGGTGCTCCGCTCCGGCCTGGTCACCAGCCTGGTCACGGACACCGCCGCGGCCGACTACCTGCTCACCGAGTCCGCGGCCGGTGTCCGCCCGGCGCTGGAGCGGGCCGACCCCGACGGGGAGTGACGCCGGCCGGAACGCGCCGAGGGCCGGACACCGCACGCGGGTGTCCGGCCCTCGGTACGTTCGCTCAGCCCGCCGGAGGGGCCTTCGCCGCGCACGGGGCGGGGGCGACCGACTCGGTACGCGCGGGCGGTACGCCCAGCACGGTCTCCTCCAGGTACTCCTCGGGCTCCTCGTACTGCCCCACGTCGGCGGGGTTGTAGCGGGGTGTCTGGCGCGACCAGTCCAGGTTGCCGCGCATCCAGCTCCGCATCCCGTCGAGATAGGGCACCAGCAGCCCGGACAGCTCCGGATACAACTCAAGGAGCTCGTCCTCGGCGGTCAGGAACCGCTCGGTCTCCATGGCAAGGCGCTCCGCGACATGGTCCAGTGCCTGCTGCTCGCCGAAGCCCCGGTGGTGGCGGACCAGGTGGACGAGGTTGTGGATCTCGCCGAGCACCTGCTCCTTCTCGAAGGAGTACACGTCGTTCGCCCAGCAGACGTGGTTGCACGCGGCTTCCAGGGCGGTGATGAAGCGAGGGTCGTTGTGGAGCGACTCCGGGGCCTCGATACCCGCCACGATCTCTATGAGGTCCATGCAGACGTGGATGGCCCCGGTGTGCCGCCGCTTGGCGATGTACGTCTCCTCCGAGGGCACCACGTCCTCGGCGCGGTTGCCCGCCTCCCAGGCGGTGGCGGTCGTGAGGTAGGTGACCAGATGCCAGGCGAACCGGGTCCGCCAGTGCGGGGCCGCGTTCGGCGTCGTACGTTTCCACAGATCGGCCAGGGCGGTCACGGCGGCCGGGACCTCTTCCCCCGGCAGCGGCTCGGGGGCGGAGCCGTCGACCACCGCGCGCATCCGGTCGACGACATCTCTCACCCGGTCGGGTGAACGGCCGAGGTGGCCGTCGTCGAGCTGGTCGTCGACCAGGAAGAGCCAGACGAACCAGTCGGCCACCAGATCGAGGTGTTCCTCGTCGGCCGTCGGGTAGACCATGCCGACGAACGCCCCGAAATCGGCTTGTTCGAATCGGTTCCTCGCGGACTCGCGGTGGACCAGACCCGTCTGTCTGGTCCAGGCGTCCAGATGCCCCCGGGTGTGTCCCACGTGCGGATTGGTCCGCTGCGGGAACGGGCAGTAGATGTCCGGCAGTTCGCTGTCCACAGGCGGATCGGGATCCTCTCCGGTCATACGGTGTGCCCAGGGTTGCCGACGAGCCGGATCGACGCTTCCGACACCCCCGAGACCTGCGGGTTTGAAGCTACCTGACCCCTTGTCACCCGGTCCAGGGATGGTGATCACGAATGATTCGAATCCCGTTCGGGTAGAGTCCGTGGGTAAGGCAGGTTGCACTTGCCCGGGGCCCCCGGCCGCCTCCTCGGAACGCTCTTTGGAGGAACGGACGAAGGCGGGGGTCTTTTGCTGTGTCTTCGTGGAAACGACCTGCACCGTTTCGTATGAAAAAATGAGTGTTATGCGTTTTCTTGAGCCGGGCACCGGTCGCTACACAGAGTCCCCCGCGGTCCCGTACGACCTCACCTACGACGACGTCTTCATGGTCCCGGGCCGCTCGGCGGTCGGTTCCCGCCAGGGCGTGGACCTCTCTTCGCCGGACGGAACCGGCACCACCATTCCGCTCGTGGTCGCCAACATGACCGCCATCGCGGGCCGCCGGATGGCCGAAACCGTCGCCCGCCGCGGTGGCCTCGTGGTCATCCCCCAGGACATCCCGATCGAGGTCGTCACCGACGTCATCTCCTGGGTCAAGACGCGCCACCTCGTCCTCGACACCCCGATCGAGCTGGCCCCGGGCCAGACCGTCGCCGACGCCCTGTCGCTGCTGCCCAAGCGCGCCCACGGTGCGGGTGTCGTCGTCGACGCCGACCGTCGTCCCATCGGCGTCGTCACCGACCACGACCTCACCGGCGTGGACCGCTTCACCCAGCTCTCCGAGGTCATGACCAAGGACCTCGTGCTGCTGGACGCGGACATCGACCCGCGCGACGCCTTCACCAGGCTCGACGGCGCCAACCGCAAGCTCGCCCCCGCGGTCGACGCCGAGGGCCGCCTCGTCGGCATCCTCACCCGCAAGGCCGCCCTGCGCGCCACGCTCTACACCCCCGCCACCGACGCCGGGGGCAAGCTGCGCATCGCGGCCGCTGTGGGCATCAACGGCGACGTGGCCGGCAAGGCCAAGCAGCTCCTGGACGCGGGCGCCGACGTCCTCGTCGTGGACACCGCCCACGGCCACCAGGAATCCATGATCAGCGCGGTGAAGGCCGTGCGGGGCCTCGACCCGCAGGTCCCGATCGTCGCGGGCAACATCGTCGCCGCCGAGGGTGTGCGCGACCTGATCGAGGCGGGCGCGGACATCATCAAGGTCGGCGTCGGCCCCGGCGCCATGTGCACCACCCGGATGATGACCGGCGTCGGCCGCCCGCAGTTCTCCGCCGTCCTGGAGTGCGCGGCCGAGGCGAGGAAGCACGGCAAGCACGTCTGGGCGGACGGCGGCGTCCGGCACCCGCGCGACGTCGCCATGGCGCTCGCCGCCGGTGCGTCCAACGTGATGATCGGCTCCTGGTTCGCGGGGACGTACGAGTCGCCCGGTGACCTCCAGCAGTCCGCCGACGGCCGCTTCTACAAGGAGTCCTTCGGGATGGCCTCGGCCCGCGCCGTCAAGAACCGCACCTCGGACGAGTCCGCGTACGACCGCGCCCGCAAGGCGCTCTTCGAGGAGGGCATCTCCACCTCGCGGATGTTCCTCGACCCGACCCGCCCGGGCGTCGAGGACCTGATCGACTCGATCATCGCGGGCGTCCGCTCCTCCTGCACCTACGCCGGCGCGGGCTCCCTGGCGGAGTTCGCCGAGAAGGCGGTCGTCGGCGTCCAGAGCGCCGCCGGTTACGCCGAGGGCAAGCCGCTGCACGCCAGCTGGAGTTGATCCCGTATTCACCCCAACCCCCCCGCCCTCTCCACTGCTTCGTGCCGGAGGGGGCGGAGGCGTTTCCGGGGCTCGTGAGGTGGCCGGGAGTGCGCTTCAACTCTGTTGAGATATAAGTAATATGAAGCGCACTCAGCTGCCTGCCTCTCTGCGGTAAGGGATCTCATGTCCTTCTTCACTGACCTGGCCCACCAGTACATCGACGGCGAGTGGAGGCCGGGGAAGGGGTCCTGGGACATCATCGACTTCAACCCGTTCGACGGGGAGAAGCTCGCCTCGATCCCGGTCGCCACCGCCGACGAGGTCGACCAGGCCTACCGGGCCGCCGAGCGCGCGCAGCAGGCGTGGGCGGACACCAACCCGTACAGCAGGCGGGCCGTCCTGGAGAAGGCGCTGCACCTCGTCGAGGAGCGCGAGCCGGAGATCGCCGAGGCGATCGTCGCCGAGCTGGGCGGCACCCGGCTGAAGGCCGGATTCGAACTGCACCTGGCCAAGGAGTTCCTCCGCGAGGCGATCCAGCTGGCCCTGCGCCCCGCCGGACAGATCCTCCCCTCGCCGACCGAGGGCAAGGAGAACCGCGTCTACCGCGTGCCGGTCGGGGTCGTCGGCGTGATCAGCCCGTTCAACTTCCCCTTCCTGCTCTCCCTCAAGTCCGTCGCGCCCGCGCTGGCCCTCGGCAACGCCGTCGTCCTCAAGCCGCACCAGAACACCCCGATCTGCGGCGGCACCCTGCTGGCCAAGATCTTCGAGGACGCCGGACTGCCCGCCGGGCTGCTGAACGTCGTGATCACCGACATCGCGGAGATCGGCGACACCCTGCTGGAGCACCCCGTCCCGCAGGTCATCTCCTTCACCGGCTCGGACAAGGTCGGCCGCCACGTCGCCACCGTCTGCGCCCAGAACCTCAAGCAGGCCGTGCTCGAACTCGGCGGCAACAGCGCCCTGATCGTGCTCGACGACGCCGATGTCGACTACGCCGTCGACGCGGCGGTCTTCAGCCGGTACGTCCACCAGGGCCAGGTCTGCATGGCCGCCAACCGCATCCTGGTCGACCGCGCCGTCGAGGCGGAGTTCACCGAGAAGTTCGTCGCCAAGGTCGCATCCCTCACCGTGGGCGACCCCGCCGACCCGGCCACCCAGATCGGCCCGCTGATCAACTCCTCGCAGGCCGAGTCGGTCTCCAAGCTCGTCGACCAGACCGTTGCCGCCGGGGCGACGGCCCTCCTGCACGGCCGCGCCGACGGCAACCTCGTCAGCCCCTCCGTGCTCACCGGCCTCGCCGCCGACTCGCCCGTCCTGCAGCAGGAGATCTTCGGGCCCGTCGCCCTGCTGATCCCCTTCGACGGCGAGGACGAGGCCGTCCGGATCGCCAACGACACCCCGTACGGCCTCAGCGGCGCCGTCCACACCGGCAACATCGAGCGCGGGGTGCGGATCGGGCAGCGCATCCACACCGGCATGATCCACATCAACGACGGCACCGTCCACGACGAGCCGATCGTCCCCTTCGGCGGCGAGAAGAGCTCCGGCCTCGGCCGGCTGAACGGCGACTCGATGATCGAGGCCTTCACCACCCAGAAGTGGATCTCCATCCAGCACGGCCGCTCGCAGTTCCCCTTCTGATCCTCTTCTGACGGCCTGCCCCGCCGCACCGGGCATGCCCAGGGCGGCGGCCCGTGGTCTACTGCGGGAGGCGGCGGCACACGCCGCCACCCCCAAGCCGACCCACCGCAGAGAAGTGACCCGCCCGACGTGCGCCTGAACGACCTCGACGAACGCATCGTCCACGCCCTCGCCGAAGACGCCCGGCGCTCCTACGCCGACATCGGCGCGATCGTCGGCCTCTCCGCCCCCGCCGTGAAACGCCGCGTCGACCGGCTGCGCGCCGAGGGCGCGATCACCGGCTTCACCGTGCGGGTCGACCCGGCGGCGCTCGGCTGGGAGACCGAGGGGTTCATCGAGATCTACTGCAGCCGCAACACCTCTCCGGACGCCATCAAACAGGGCCTCGCCCGCTACCCGGAGATCGCCTCGGCCTCCACGGTGACCGGCGAGGCGGACGCGGTGGTGCAGGTCTTCGCCGCCGACATGCGCCACTTCGAACAGGTCCTGGAGCGCATCGCGGGGGAGCCGTACGTGGAGCGCACGAAGTCGGTGCTGGTGCTCTCGCCGCTGCTGCGCCGGTACTCCGCGGAGGCCCCGCCGGCCTGAAACCGGTGGCGCACATCACCCCGCTGACCTGCGGAGATGCCGGACGCAACGATTCGCCGCCACAGCCCCTTCCAGCGCAACGAATCAACGGTCGACGCGCAACACTCGCGCCTTGTCCGGGCCGATCCGGGCCACGTACCTTCGATACGTCTCCCCACCCCGCCCGCACCGCCCGAGGTCAGCCATGCCGTCGTTGCGCACCGCCCTGCTCCAGAGCTCCGGACGGCCCGGTGCCGTCGCCGAGAACCTGAAGGCGCTGGAGGAGGCCGCCGCCCGGGCCGCCGAGGCGGGGGCCCGCCTGCTGGTGGCACCCGAGCTGTTCCTCACCGGATACGCCATCGGCGACGCCGTCCCCGAGCTGGCCGAGACCGCGGACGGCCCCGGCGCCGAGGCGATCGCCGAGATCGCCGTACGCCACGGCCTCGCCGTCCTCTACGGCTACCCGGAGCGCGACGGGGAGCGGATCTTCAACGCCTCCCAGCTCATCGGCCGCGACGGCGTCCGGCTGGCGAACTACCGCAAGACCCACCTCTTCGGCTGCTTCGAGCAGGAGTGGTTCACACCCGGCGAGCAGACCGTCGTCCAGGCCGACCTGGACGGCATCCGTATCGGCCTGCTGATCTGCTACGACGTCGAGTTCCCGGAGAACGTCCGGGCGCACGCCCTGGCCGGCACCGATCTGCTGCTGGTGCCCACGGCGCAGATGCATCCCTTCCAGTTCGTCGCCGAATCCGTCGTCCCCGTACGGGCCTTCGAGAGCCAGATGTACGTGGCGTACGTCAACAGGGTCGGCCCGGAAGGTGAGTTCGAGTTCGTCGGGCTCAGCTGCCTGGCCGGCCCGGACGGCACCGTCCGCACCCGCGCCGGACGGGGCGAGGAACTCGTCATCGGCGAGGTGGACCCGGAGTTCCTCGCCGCCTCGCGCGCCGCCAACCCGTATCTCGCAGACCGCCGCCCCGGCCTCTACGGCTCCCTCGCCTGAGCCCTCTTCCCTCCCCGAACTTCCGTACCGCGCAAGGAGTCCGTACCCCATGACGTCCACGGTGCCCAACGCCGTCCAGCACACCGACGCGGCCGCCCCGCCGATCACCATGTTCGGGCCGGACTTCCCCTACGCGTACGACGACTTCCTCGCCCACCCGGCGGGACTCGGGCAGATACCGGCGACCGAGCACGGCCAGGAGGTCGCCGTCATCGGCGGCGGGCTCTCCGGGATCATCGCCGCGTACGAGCTGATGAAGATGGGCCTCAAGCCCGTCGTCTACGAGGCCGACCAGATCGGCGGCCGGCTGCGCACGGTCGGCTTCGACGGCTGCGACGGCGACCTCACCGCCGAGATGGGCGCCATGCGCTTCCCGCCGTCCTCCACGGCGCTCCAGCACTACATCGACCTGGTGGGCCTGCAGACCCAGCCCTTCCCCAACCCGCTCTCCCCGGCCACGCCCTCGACCGTCGTCGACCTCAAGGGCGAGTCGCACTACGCCGAGACCATTGACGACCTCCCGCAGGTCTACCGCGACGTGGCCGAGGCCTGGAGCGCCTGTCTGGAGGAGGGCGCCGACTTCTCCGACATGAACCGGGCGCTGCGCGAGCGCGACGTCCCGCGCATCCGGGAGATCTGGTCGCAGCTCGTCGAGCGGCTGGACAACCAGACCTTCTACGGGTTCCTCTGCGAGTCCGAGGCCTTCAAGTCGTTCCGGCACCGTGAGATCTTCGGCCAGGTCGGCTTCGGGACCGGCGGCTGGGACACCGACTTCCCCAACTCCATCCTGGAGATCCTGCGCGTCGTCTACACCGAGGCCGACGACCACCACCGCGGCATCGTCGGCGGCAGCCAGCAGCTCCCGCTGCGCCTGTGGGACCGGGAGCCGCAGAAGATCGTCCACTGGCCGCTCGGCACCTCGCTCTCCTCCCTGCACGACGGCGAGCCGCGCGGAGCCGTGACCCGGCTGACCCGCACTGCGGGCAACCGCATCACGGTCACCGACGCCACCGGCGACATCCGCACGTTCCGGGCCGCGGTCTTCACCGGCCAGTCCTGGCTGCTGCTCTCCAAGATCGACTGCGATGACGCGCTCTTCCCGATCGACCACTGGACGGCGATGGAGCGCACCCACTACATGGAGTCGTCCAAGCTGTTCGTGCCGGTGGACCGCCCGTTCTGGCTGGACAAGGACGAGACCACCGGCCGCGACACGATGTCGATGACGCTCACCGACCGGATGACCCGGGGGACGTACCTCCTGGACGACGGGCCGGACAGGCCCGCCGTCATCTGCCTCTCCTACACCTGGTGCGACGACAGCCTGAAGTGGCTGCCGCTCTCCCCGAAGGAGCGCATGGAGGTCATGCTCAAGTCGCTCGGCGAGATCTACCCGAACGTCGACATCCGCAGCCACATCATCGGCAACCCGGTCACCGTCTCCTGGGAGAACGAGCCCTGGTTCATGGGCGCGTTCAAGGCCAACCTGCCCGGCCACTACCGCTACCAGCGGCGGCTGTTCACCCACTTCATGCAGGACCGGCTGCCCGAGGACAAGCGGGGCATCTTCCTCGCCGGGGACGACATCTCCTGGACGGCCGGCTGGGCCGAGGGCGCCGTGCAGACCGCGCTCAACGCCGTGTGGGGCGTCATGCACCAGTTCGGCGGGGCGACGGACGGCACCAACCCCGGCCCCGGCGACGTCTTCGACGAGATCGCGCCGGTGGAGCTTCCGGAGGACTGATCCGGGACGGCCGGGCGCGGGGGTGGGGAGCCGACGCGGGTGTCAGCGGCAGGGGGTGAGCAGGAGCCGCCCCACCAAACCCGCGCCCGCGTCGGTCCGCTGCCGGAACTCCTCGGCCAGCGAAGGGAATCCGCGCAGCCGCCAGAGCACCCGGGCCGCCGACCAGGCCGCCTCGCGCGCCCGCTCCAGGCTCCAGGAACTCACCAGATGGGTCAGCGGATCCGCGATCTCCAGGAGGTCCGGTCCCGGCATCAGCTCGTCGTGGATCCGCTCCTCCAGCAACACGAGGAGATCGCCCACGCGCTCGAACTCCCCTTCCAGGTCCGGCGGATCGCAGCCGAGCGTACGACAGGTGTCCACCACCGCCAGGACCAGGTCGTGGCCCACGTGCGCCTGGAGACCGCTGAGCGCGAACTGCAGCGGTCGTACGCCGGGATGGCGGCGGTACGGGAGCAACGGACGCCAGCACTCCGGCGGCCGGCCGGCCGCCGTCGCCGTCTCCACGGCCGCCAGATAGCGCTCGGCGCAGCGCACGCCCAGCAGGGCGGCGCCCTCCCGGTCGTCGACCCCGCCCCTGCCGAGGCCCGGGCCGGCCCGCTCGACGACCTCCAGATAGGCCGCGTTGAAGACGGCCACCCCGTCGCCGGACGGCCACCGGGAACGCAATTCCCGCATACGTTCGATCACTCGGGAGTCGCCTGTCGGCAACGCGGCGGCACCGGGCGGGACTTCGGACTGCTCGATCTGCGTCATGCGCGGAGCGTCCCAGCCATAGGCTCGCCACGGCGCCGACCGGTCCGAGGTTCATCGGAACGGGCGAACAACGGTGCCGGAAAAGGGGATCGAGGAGTGCCGGGCACCCGCGTACGACGCCGCACCGCTCACCGCGAACGCCGCCGCGCGGCCCGCCGGCACGCCCTGCTCGCCGTCGCCTCGGCGGTGGTGGCGATCGGAGCCGCGGCCGGGCTGATCGACGCGGGCCACGAGGACGGGCGCACCACGGCCCGCCCCGAACCGACGCCCCCGCCGGTCCTCCAGCCGTTCCCGGCCGTGCCCACGACGCGTACGCCCCCGACGCCTACGGCCACCCCGCCCTCGG
>NZ_JAFEUF010000300.1 GCF_016901035.1 Streptomyces durocortorensis | reverse complement strand
CGCCCGATGCCCGCCCCGACGCCGACCGGCCGCCCGCCGAGGTGCGCCGCATCCTCCGCCTCTTCCGCCCCTACCGAGGCCGCCTGGCCGTCGTCGGCCTGCTGGTCGGCGCGTCCTCCCTGGTCGGGGTCGCCTCCCCGTTCCTGCTGCGCGAGATCCTCGACACCGCCATCCCGCAGGGACGCACGGGCCTGCTGACCCTGCTGGCGCTCGGCATGATCCTCACCGCCGTGATGACCAGCGTCTTCGGCGTGCTCCAGACCCTCATCTCGACCACCGTCGGCCAACGCGTCATGCACGACCTGCGCACCGCCGTCTATACCCAGCTCCAGCGGATGCCGCTCGCCTTCTTCACCCGCACCCGCACGGGCGAGGTCCAGTCCCGTATCGCCAACGACATCGGCGGCATGCAGGCGACGGTCACCTCCACCGCGACCTCGCTGGTCTCCAACCTCACGGCCGTCATCGCGACCGTCGTCGCCATGCTCGCCCTCGACTGGCGGCTCACCGTCGTCTCGCTGCTCCTGCTCCCGGTCTTCGTCGCGATCAGCCGCCGCGTCGGCAATGAGCGCAAGAGGATCACCACCCAGCGCCAGAAGCAGATGGCCGCGATGGCCGCCACGGTCACCGAGTCCCTCTCGGTCAGCGGCATCCTGCTCGGCCGCACGATGGGCCGCTCCGACTCCCTCACCCGGGGGTTCGCCGAGGAGTCCGAGCGTCTGGTCGACCTCGAAGTGCGCTCCAACATGGCCGGCCGCTGGCGGATGTCCACGATCGGCATCGTCATGGCCGCCATGCCCGCCGTCATCTACTGGGCGGCCGGGCTCACCTTCGCGTCCGGAGCCGCCGCCGTCTCCATCGGCACGCTCGTCGCCTTCGTCACGCTCCAGCAGGGGCTGTTCCGCCCGGCGGTCAGCCTGCTCTCCACCGGCGTCCAGATGCAGACCTCCCTCGCCCTCTTCCAGCGCATCTTCGAATACCTCGACCTCACGGTGGACATCACCGAACCGGAGCATCCGGTCGGGCTGGAGAAGATCCGCGGCGAGATCGCCTTCGAGGGCGTCGACTTCAGCTACGACGAGAAGAACGGCCCGACGCTGACCGGCATCGACGTGACCGTCCCCGCGGGCGCGAGCCTCGCGGTCGTCGGATCCACCGGCTCCGGCAAGTCCACGCTGAGCTACCTCGTTCCCCGGCTGTACGACGTCACCGGCGGCCGGGTCACGCTCGACGGCATCGACGTCCGCGACCTGGACTTCGACACCCTCGCCCGGGCGGTCGGCGTCGTCTCCCAGGAGACCTACCTCTTCCACGCCTCCGTCGCCGACAACCTGCGCTTCGCCAAGCCCGAGGCCACCGACGAGGAGATCGAGGCCGCGGCCCGGGCCGCGCAGATCCACGACCACATCGCCTCCCTGCCCGACGCCTACGACACGATGGTCGGCGAGCGCGGCTACCGCTTCTCGGGCGGCGAGAAGCAGCGCCTCGCCATCGCCCGTACCATCCTGCGCGACCCTCCGGTGCTGATCCTCGACGAGGCGACCAGCGCGCTCGACACCCGTACGGAACAGGCCGTGCAGGAAGCGATCGACGCCCTGTCCGCCGGACGGACCACGCTCACTATCGCGCACCGGCTCTCCACCGTCCGCGACGCGGACCAGATCGTCGTCCTGGAGGAAGGCAGGGTCGCCGAGCGTGGCACGCACGAGGAACTGCTCGACCGCGACGGCCGCTACGCCGCCCTGATCCGCCGCGACTCCCACCCGACCCCGATCCCGGCCCCCTGACGTGACCGGCGTGGCGCGGATACGGCATGATCGCCGCGCATGAGAGCTCTCCTCGGGGTGGAACTCCCCGGCTACCGCGCCGTCGACACCGACACCTGGCTGAACGACCACGGTGATGTGCTGTCGCTGCACTTCTTCGACCTGCCGCCGGACCTGCCGGCCGCGCTGGACGACGGCCCGGCCCTGCGGCACGGCCTGACCCACTTCACGGCACGAGCGGGCGGCGGACTCATCGAGGCCTCGGTGAAGCGGCTGGGCGAGCTGCCCGCCCTGCGCCAGATACTCAAACTGCCGCTGCCGAACCAGCCCAGAGGCCAGGCGTTCATCGGCAGCTTCACCGTGCCGCGCGCCGGTTGCAGCACCGTGGTGAAGATCCAGGCGGCCGAACGCGGTATGACGGGCATGCGGGAAGCCGTGGTGATGGCCAAGACCGGCCCCGACCAGTATTTCCGGCCGCACCCCTACGCCCCCGAGGTCCAGGGCGGGCTGCCCTTCCACGTGGCGGACCACGCCCAGTGGGACACGGAGTTCCCGGACCACCCGCTCACCCGGGTCCGCCGGACGCTCGACGTCCTCGCGGCGGCGGTGACGGTCGCCCCCGAGTTCACCGCACTGCCGCCCTTCACCGGACCGGCCGCGCCGAACGGCTGAGCCGACCGGCCGCGCGTACACACGGCACACACGGCGGCGCCGCCGCTCCCGTGGGACGGGGAGCGACGGCGCCAGGCGGAGCAATGGTCAGACGAGCCAACCCACGAAGTGGACGACGCCGGCAAGCAGGTTGGTCAGGAAGTTCATCTGGTCTTTCTCCTTGTACGTGGTGAATCTGTGGGACTGCGCAGTAGCGGTCTGCAGCCCGTTGACTGCGCTCTGCAATCATCACGCCCCGGACGAGTGAAGAGCAACGAATCCCCTGACGATCACGCGTTCCAGCGAACACCCGATCCCTTGTTCGTGTGTTTTGGCTACGGGCGTTCTGTTCGTGCCCGTACGGCGTTCGTGTCGCCGGGTCCGACGCCGTGGTCGGGCTACCGGCCGTGGCCGGTGCCCCGGGTTAACGTGCCCGCATGGTGAACGAGTCCCCGGACGCCCGCCCCCGTCGCAGACTCCGCCCGACCCGCCGCGGAAAGGTCGTCCTGGTCGTCGGCGCGCTGCTCGTCGTGTCGGCCGCCGTCCTGATCCCGCTGTCCCTGACCGGATCGGACGAGCCGCCGAAGAAGCAGGAGAGCCCGCAGAGCACGCTGATGATCCCCGAAGGCCGCCGCGTCTCACAGGTGTACGAAGCGGTCGACAAGGCGCTCGACCTGAAGCCCGGCAGCACGCAGGCGGCCGCGTCGACGGCGGACCTGGAGCTGCCCGCCCAGGCGGAGGGCAACCCCGAGGGATACCTCTTCCCGGCCACGTATCCGGTCGACGACGCGACCGAGCCCGCCGGCCTGCTGCGCTACATGGCCGACACCGCCCGCAAGCACTTCGCCGCGGACCACGTCACGGCGGGGGCCCAGCGCAACAACGTCTCCGTCTACGACACGGTCACGATCGCCAGCATCGTCCAGGCCGAGGCCGACACCGCGTCCGACATGGGCAAGGTGGCCCGGGTCGTCTACAACCGGCTGCTCAAGGACATGCCGCTGCAGATGGACTCCACCATCAACTACGCCCTGAAGCGCTCCACCCTGGACACGACGACCGCCGACACCCAGCTGGACAGCCCGTACAACAGCTACCGGATCAAGGGCCTGCCGCCGACGCCCATCGGCAATCCGGGGGAGGAGGCGCTGCGCGCGGCCGTCAGCCCCACGCCCGGCCCCTGGCTGTACTTCGTCACGGTGGGCCCCGGCGACACCCGGTTCACCGACAGCTACGACGAGCAGCAGAGGAACGTCGAGGAGTTCAACCGCAGCCGCGGTTCCGCCGCCACGGGCTGACCGGCTCCGCCGCCGGAGGCCGACGAGGAGTTCAGGCCCCCGGGACGGGCACGGCGACGGCCGTCTCGGCTGCCGCTGTTTCCCTGTCGGCCCGCCCGCCGCCGGCCTCCTTCAGCAGCCGCACGACCGACCGCACCGCCGCGCGGCCCGCGCGGTTCGCGCCGATGGTGCTGGCGGACGGGCCGTACCCGACGAGATGGACGCGCCCGTCCCGTACGGCACGGGTGTTCTCGGCCTGGATGCCACCACCCGGCTCACGCAGTTTCAGCGGGGCCAGGTGGTCCACGGCGGGCCGGAACCCGGTCGCCCAGAGGATCACGTCGGTCTCGACGGTACGGCCGTCGTCCCAGGCCACGCCGGTCGGCGTGATCCGGTCGAACATCGGCAGCCGGTCCAGCACCCCCTGCTCCCGGGCCCGCCGCACGGCATCGTTCAGCGGCAGCCCGGTCACGCTGACCACACTCTTCGGCGGCAGCCCGTTGCGTACCCGCTCCTCCACCATCGCCACGGCCGCCCGCCCCCATTCCTCGGTGAACGGACCTTCGCGGAAGACCGGTTCGCTGCGGGTGACCCAGAAGGTGTCGGCCGCGTGCTCGGCGATCTCCATCAGATGCTGCGTACCGGAAGCGCCGCCCCCGACAACGAGGACGCGCTGCCCCGCGAACTCCTCGGGCCCCGGGTAGTTCGCCGTGTGCAACTGCCGCCCGCGGAAGGTTTCCTGGCCCGGATAGCGCGGCCAGAACGGCCGGTCCCAGGTGCCGGTCGCGTTGATCAGGGCGCGCGTCGCGTAGGTCCCCTCGGATGTCTCCACCAGCAGCCGCCCGCCGCTTCCCTCCCGTACAGCGCTGACCTCCACGGGCCGGTGGACCCGCAGCTCGAAGCGGTCCTCGTACGCGGAGAAGTACGCGCCGATCACCTCCGAGGAGGGCCGGGCGGGGTCGGCTCCGGTCAGCTCCATGCCCGGCAGTGCGTGCATCCCGTAGACCTTGCCGTACGTCAGCGAGGGCCAGCGGAACTGCCACGCGCCGCCCGGCCGGGGCGCGTGGTCCAGCACGACGAAGTCCTCGTCCGGCTCCAGCCCGACGCGGCGCAGATGGTAGGCGGCGGACAGCCCTGCCTGACCCGCGCCGATCACGACCACGTCCAGCTCACGCACCCCAGAAATGTTCACGCTTCTACTAACTCGTGGGGCGTCCGGGATCTTCCCGAACGCCCGACGAGCACCACCGCGAGGCTCAGCGACCGCCGGCCACCAGCAGCGGAGCACCTCCGGGGGCCGAGGCCGGGCGGTTCTCGCGGCCGCCCGCCCCGTGCAGCAGCGGAGACGCCGGGACGGTCGGCAGCAGCCCGCGCCGGGCCAGCTCGGGCGTGACCCCCTCGCCGAACCAGTACGCCTCCTCCAAGTGCGGATAGCCGGAGAGCACGAAGTGCTCCACGCCCAGCGCGTGGTACTCCTCGATCCGGTTCGCGACCTCCGCATGGCTGCCCACCAGCGCGGTCCCGGCCCCGCCGCGCACCAGACCGACGCCCGCCCAGAGGTTCGGCGCGATCTCCAGCTTGTCCCGCGAACCGCCGTGCAGCGCCAGCATCCGCTGCTGCCCGACCGAATCGCTCTTCCCCAGCGCCTGCTGCGCCGCCGCGATCGTGTCCGGATCGAGGTCGCCCAGCAGCCGGTCGGCCGTCGCCCACGCCTCCCGCGAGGAGTCCCGCGAAATGGTGTGCAGCCGGATGCCGAAGCGGACCGTGCGCCCCTGCTCCTCCGCCAGGCCCCGAATCCAGTCGATCTTCTCCTTCACCTGGGCCGGCGGCTCGCCCCAGGTGAGATAGACGTCGGCGTGCGCGGCGGCGCCCGCCCCCCCCCCCCCCCCCCCCCCCCCCCAGAATAAATACGGCCGCGGGGCCGGCCGCCAATAGGTCAGCCCCCCCGCCCCCCGGGTGTGGTCCCCCGCGAAATAGTAACGCAGCCCCCCACAGGCGCCCCGCACCACCGACAGGAACTCCGCGGTGCGCGCGTACCTCCGGTCATGGTCCAAGTGGTCCCCGAAACGCCGCTGTTCGGTCGAGTCGCCCCCGGTGACGACGTTGAGCAGCAGCCGCCCCCGGGTGATCCGCTGATAGGTGGCGGCCATCTGGGCGGCCAGTACGGGCGAGATGACCCCCGGCCGGAACGCCACCAGGAACTTCAGCCGCTCGGTGTGCTGGGCCAGCGCCACCGTCGTCAGCCAGGCGTCCTCGCACCACGTGCCGGTGGGCGTCAGCACCGCCTCGAAGCCCAACTGCTCGGCCGCCTTGGCGATCTGGGCCAGATACTCGATGTCCGGAGCGCGCACGCCGCTCACCGGGGTGATCCGGTCGCGCTTGATGCCGCCGTCGGTGTACGCGTGCCGGTCGACGAGCGTCCGCCCGTCGCCGCCGGTGGGCAGGAACCAGTGCAGATGGACGTTCACGAGGAGGCCTTTCCGTAGGAGCGCGGTGCGGTGGAGGAAGGGGGAAGGTCGCGGTTGAACCGGGTGTCGACGTAGTCCTCGAAGTCGAACCGCCGCGGAATCAGCTTCAGTTCGGCGAAAGTGTCGGCGATCTCCTGCTCGGAGGCGATGGCCGCGGCATCGATCGCGACCGGGACACGGGTGCCGTAGCTGAGCTTCACGGCGTCCAGCGCCACCTCGTACGGAAGCCCGGTCTCCTTCGCCCAGACCTTCGCCCACTCCTCCGGGTGCTCGAAGACCCACTTCTGGGCCCGCTCCAGCCGGACGAGGAGATCACCGATGGCCTTGGACTTCTTGGCGTCCTTGAGCGAGGCGGGCGAAGCGACCTGGAAACCGAGGCCGTTGACGACGCCTTCACCGGTCGTGAGCACCCGGGCGTCCGCCGTGCGCAGGACCTGCGAGGTGTACGGATCCCAGATCGCCCAGGCGTCGACCCTGCCGCGGCTGAACGCGGCGAGCGCGTCGGCCGGCTGGAGGTAGTTCAGCTTCACGTCCCCGATCCCGAGCCCGGCCTTCTTGAGCGAGGCGACCAGCTGGAAGTGGGCCGAACTGCCCTGCGCGACGGCGATCGACTTGCCCTTGAGCTGGGCGGGCTTCTTCAGCGGGGAGTCCTCGGGTACGACGATCACCTCACCGGCCGGTGAGCCGTGCGTGGCGCCGACGACGGCGATGTCCGAGTCGGCCCCCGCCGCGAAGACGGGCGGCGTGTTGCCGACGCCGCCGATGTCCACCGCCCCGGCGCTCACGGCCTCCAGCAGGGGCGGTCCCGAGGTGAAGGTGGACCACTTGATGCGGTAGTCGAGATCGTCGAGCCCTCCGGAGGCCCGCAGGATCGCCTCGTAACCCCCCTTCTGGTCACCGACGTTGAGCGTGAGGCTGCCCTTTCCGTCCGTGCTGCCGCCCGAGTCGGCGGAGGAGGCCCCGCCGCACGCGGAGAGGAGGAGGGCGCGGGGGAGGAGCAGGGC
>NZ_JAFEUF010000299.1 GCF_016901035.1 Streptomyces durocortorensis | reverse complement strand
CCGCCCTTCACCCCGGCATCCGCCGCGGCCACGGCCCGCAGGGCCACCGCAACCCCGTCCGGCGTCCACCCCCGCATCTGCTGCCGCACCCGGTCGATCTTCCACGGCGGCATCCCCAGCTCCCGGGCGAGATCGGCCGGCCGACCACCCCGCGCGGAGGACAGCTTCCCGATCGCCCGCACCCCCTGCGCCAGCGCACTGGTGATCAGCACGGGCGGAACCCCGGTCGACAACGACCACCGCAGCGCCTCCAGCGCCTCCGCCGCCCGCCCCTCGACCGCCCGGTCGGCGACGGTGAACGACGAGGCCTCGGCCCGCCCGGTGTAATAGCGCCCGACGACCGCCTCGTCGATCGTGCCCTCGACGTCCGCGATCAACTGGGACACCGCACTCGCCAGCTCCCGCAGATCGCTGCCGATGGAGTCGACCAGCGCCTGGCACGCCTCCGGCGTCGCGGACCGCCCATGGGTCCGGAACTCCGACCGTACGAACGAGAGCCGCTCGGCCGGCTTGGTGGTCTTCGGGCAGGAGACCTCCCGGGCCCCGGCCTTGCGGGCCGCGTCCAGCAGCCCCTTCCCCTTGGCGCCGCCCGCGTGCAGCAGGACGAGCGTGATCTCCTCGACCGGGGCGCCGAGATACGCCTTGACGTCCTTGACCGTGTCGGCCGAGAGGTCCTGCGCGTTGCGCACGATCACGACCTTGCGCTCGGCGAAGAGCGAGGGGCTGGTGAGCTCGGCGAGCGTGCCGGGCTGCAACTGGTCGGACGCCAGATCACGTACGTCCGTGTCGGCGTCGGCAGCACGCGCGGCCGCCACCACCTGCTGCACCGCACGGTCCAGGAGGAGGTCCTCCTGGCCCACGGCGAGGGTGAGGGGGGCGAGCGGATCGTCGGTGGAATTCTTCCTGGTGGCCATCGCGCTCCAGCATCCCATGGCCCACCGACAGCCCGGCCGCCCCAGGGTGCGGGCCCCATGCGCCCGTACCGGAGAATGTCCGGGTGAGCGATGTGAGACATGTACTGGTGCTGCCCGACCGCGACGCCGCCGAGGCGGTGGCCGAGGAGCTCGCGGACCGCTTCGGGGTAGCCGAGGAGCCCCAGCTCGTACGGGACGCCCTGGCCGGCGAGGACGACGCCGAGGACGCCCAGTGGCTGGTGGTCGTGGAGGACGCGGCCGGACGCCTGGACCGGGCCGCGCTCGACGCGTTCGCCGCCGCGTACGAAGGCTGGCTGGAGAAGCCGTAACCGGTCCGACGCCCCGCCCGCCCGGCCCGCTCAGCCCGTTCAGGCCTTGGGAACGACCGTTCAGGCCTTGGGAACGACCGTTCAGGCCTTGGGAACGATCTGAATGTCCAGATCGATGACGATGCTGGGCCCCACCACGGCGATCCCGCGCGCCAGCATGGTCTGCCAGGTGAGGGTGAAGTCCTCGCGGTGCAGTTCGGTGGTGGCCCGGCAGGCGGCGCGCGTCTCGCCCTCCAGGCCGCTGCCGAGACCGAGGTACTGCGTGTCCAGCGTGACGGTGCGGCTGACGCCGTGCAGGGTCAGCGCACCGGTGACACCCCAGCGGCTGCCGCCCCGGTGGACGAAGCGCTCGCTGTAGAACTCCAGCGTCGGGTAGCGGCCGACGTCGAGGAAGTCGCCGGAGCGCAGGTGGTCGTCGCGCATCTGCACGTTGGTGTCGATCGACGCCGCGTCGATGATCACATGCATGGCGGAGTCCTCCATGCGGTCGGCGATCCGGACGGCCCCGGCGAAGTTGTTGAACCTGCCGTGGATGCGGGCCAGCCCGATGTGCCGTGCGGTGAAGCCGATCTGCGAGTGGTTCGGCTCGATGTCCCAGTCGCCGGGGTCGGGCAGCTGCGGGGGCTGCGCCACCTGGAGGGCCACGTCGCCCAGGGTGGCGTGCGCCCCTTCGGTCACCGTCACCGCCCCGTGGAACGGGGTGAAGCCCTCGGCCGTGACCGCAAGCCGGTAGTCGCCGGTCGGAACCGTGGCGAGAAGACTGCCGAAGGGGTCCGTCTCGCCGGCGGTCACCTTGCGGCCCGTGCTGTCGGTCACCACGAACTCGGCCTGCCGGACCGGTTCGTCGACCGGGTCCAGCACCCGGCAACTGAGCACGCCCGCGGTACGGGGTATCCGGAATCCGGCGAGGGCCTCACCGCGCCCACCCGCCTGGCCTCTGTTTCCCAGCCAACGGCCGAACATCTCTGACGTACCCCCACGGGCGCTTCGCACCTCGGGCCCCGGACAGGTGGACGTCACCGTCGGATCAGCGGCCCGCCGACGATCATGCATTCGATCACTGTTGAGGCGTTCGAGGCAAACCGAGTGGGTCGGAGGATCTTGTGCGGTTATGCGCCGATCCGGGATGGAAGCCGATCCGGGATGGAAGGTGTGGCGCTTCTCGGGTCAGCGGCGAGGGCCCGGACCTGGCACGGCGCGTCCTCGCTCATCCGCCGCCGAGGCGAGGTCGACGCGATGGAGCGGGTCTCCCGGTGCCTCAATGCCGCCGGGAGACCCTGCCCCGCGGTCTCAGGCCCCGTCACCGACCGGCATCGACCGGCCGAAGTACGTCCACGGGGCCTTGGACAACCCGACGTCCGCCGCCGAGAAGGCGATCGCGTACGAGGTGCCTACGCCGCCGGCGGAACCGCCCAGGTTCCACAGGGCGCCGTTACTCGTGTCCTCCATCGGAGCCCCGACGGCCAGGTCGGCGCGGGCGTCGCCGTTGGTGTCGGTCAGGCGTACGGAGGCGCCGAACCGGTCGTACGGCTCGTTCGCGCCCGGCACGCCTGCGGTGCCCTGGTGCACGGCCTGGGAACCGACGCCGGTGAGTCCCTCGGCCGAACCGCGCAGGACGACGACCCCGCCGGCGTTGGGCACCGAGCCGATGGTCTCGAACTCGACGCCCACGGCAGCGTCGGCGAAGCCGTCACCGTCGATGTCGCCCACGGCCACCGCCTCGCCGAATGTGTCCCCGGGCTCGGTGGCTCCGGGAACGCCGGGACTGTCCTGGGTGAGCGTCCTGCGCCCGGAGGTGCTGAGCCCCGCCGCGGCACCCGCGTAGACGGTGACCGAGTTGCCGTCGGGAGACCCGACGATCAGGTCGTCCCGGCCGTCGGCGTCGAAGTCACCCGTGGCAGCCGCGTGCGCGTCCGCCGGCAGGACCGCGGGGTCGCCGAGCGCCCCGGCGTAGACGAGCGACGCGCCGCCGTAGCTGCCGTCCTCGTCGTAACGGCCCCCCACGACGAGATCGTCCCTGCCGTCACCGTCGAAGTCACCGGCCGCCAGGGCGCGGTAGTAGTCCGAGCTGCCCGGAGCGATCGCGGTCGTCAGCCGGCGGCGGTCCTCGGCCCCGCCTCTGGAGATGGCTCCGAAGATCCACACGTCGTTGCTGCTGGTGCCGACGGCGAGCTCAGGGTTTCCGTCGCCGTCGAAGTCACCGACGACGAGTCGGTCGCCGAAGCGGTCGTGCTTGGTGGGAGCCGGGTCAGGGAGGTCGGTGCCTCCGACGATGCCCGATTTCGAACCCCACAGGACCGTGACGGCACCGCCCGCCACGTCGCTGCCGACCTTCTCGTCCGGCGTGCCGGCGACGATGTCGGTATAGCCGTCACCGTCCAGGTCTCCCGTGGCCAGCGCCGAGCCGAACTCGTCGTTCTCCTCCAGCGCGCCGGGCACACCGGGCGAACCCTGCGTGACGATCTGGGTCCGGCCGGCCGAGACCCCGGCGGACGAACCGGTGTTGACGACGATCGCACCAGCCCGGGGAACGCCCGACACGGCGGCTTCGGAAGCGGTGACGAGGTCACCGTAGCCGTCGCCGTTCACGTCGCCCTGCCCGCGGAGCGGGGCCGTAGGCGCGTTGGGCGCAGCGTGAGCAGGGGTCGCGGCGAGCAGGCCGGCCGCAAGGGCGACAGCGAGGACGGGGGCGGAGCGGTACGAGTGGCGCATGGACTCTTCTCTATCGATGCGGCGGCCGGAAAGACCTGGCAGACGGCGGCGAGGAGCCGGAACTCCGGAGCCTCACCGAGCGCTACAGGTAAGACACACACCCATCTCGAATGGTTGTGCGAAAATCGGCAGGAACCACCGGCCTCCGCCGGGAACCACCGGTCCTAGGACTTCGGCCCCAAGCCTCTTGGCTGAGGCGCGGCACGGTGGTCGACCTCTAGCGTGTCGATCATGACCGAATACGATCCCGCGCCCCCGCGCAGCAGGGGCCAGCGCAAGCAGGACGTCCTGGACCGCCTGCGGCAGGACGAGGACGCGTGGGTGGGGACGGCGTCCCCGGACGGCGTCCCCACCCTGGTGCCGCTGTCGTTCCTCTGGGAGGACGGCACCGGCACGCTGGTGATGGCCACCCGGCGGACCAACCCGACGGCCGTCAACGTGACTCCCGCCGGGCAGATCCGGGTCACTGCCGGCCACACCCGGGACGTGGTGCTGATCGAGGGCGAGGCGAGGATCGTGGAAGCAGCGGACCTTCCGACCGTGACGAGGGATGCCTTCGCAGCGAAACTCCGGGGATGGAGCCCGCGCGGCCCCCGCTATGTGTTTCTGCGCATCACCCCCCACACCGTGCGCGCCTGGCGCGAGGAGAACGAACTCGCCGACCGCGACCTGATGCGCACCGGCACCTGGCTGGCCGGTTGACGCGGCGTCATGACCTGCCCACCGCCCGCAGCTCCTTCCCCGCGCCCGTCACCGCGATCGGGCCGTCGGTGTCGGTGCGCAGGACCCGGGCCCCCGCCGCCGCGAGGGCGTCCACCGTGCGGGGCGAGGGGTGGCCGTACGGGTTGTCCGCGCCGCAGGAGATGAGCGCCAGCCTCGGCCGTACGCTGTGGAGCAGCCCGGCGTCCTGGAAGGCCGAGCCGTGGTGGGCCACCTTGAGGACGTCCACCGGGCCCGACGCCTCCCTCCCGCGCAGCAACTCCCGCTGGGCCAGGGGTTCGAGGTCCCCGAGAAGCAGCAGCGTCAGGCCTCCGGCCGCCCGTACGCGCAGGGTGACGCTGGAGTCGTTCGGCTCCCGCCCCGCCGTTCCCGCTCCCCCGGGCCCCGGGCGGGGCCAGAGCACCCGCCAGTCGACCGGGCCCGACCGGCGGTGCTCTCCGGCCACGGCCCGCACCGTCGGAACCCGGGCCGCGGCCGCCGTCCGCCGCACGAACGCGGCCTGCTCGGGCGGCTCTTCGAGGCTCGTCGTCTGGATCGCGCCCACCGCCCTGCCCCGGAGCACGCCCGGCAGCCCGCGCACATGGTCGGCGTGGAAGTGGGTGAGGACCACGAGCGGGACACGAGTCACCGCGAGGTCGCGCAGACACCGGTCGACCGCACGGGGGTCGGGTCCGGCGTCGACCACCACCCCCGTGCCCTCCCCCGCCGCGAGGACCATCGCATCGCCCTGCCCCACGTCGCAGAGCGCGAACGCCCAGCCGGGCGGCGGCCATCCGGTCATGATCCGGGTCAGCGGGACCGGCCGCAGGACCGCCAGCACCAGAAGCAGCCCGATGGCCGCGCAGATCCAGGGGCGACGGGCCAGCCTCGGAGCCAGGAACACCGCCAGAACGGTGAGGGCGGCCAGCAGCGCCGCGCCGGACCACCCTCCGGGCCACTGCGCCTCCGCCCCGGGGAGAGCAGCCCCCGTGCGGGCGACCGTCGCGATCCACCCGACCGGCCAGCCCGCGATCCCGGCCAGCACCTCGGCCACCGGCGGAGCGACCGGGGCGACGGCGAGCGCCGCGAACCCGAGCACCGTCGCCGGTGCCACCGCGAACTCCGCCAAGAGATTGCACGGGACCGCCACCAGGCTGACCCGCGAGGCCAGAACCACCACCACGGGTGCGCACACGGCCTGCGCGGCCGCCGCCGCGGCCAGCACCTCGGCGAGCCTGCCCGGCACCCGCCGCGCCCGCAGGGCGGCGCTCCACCGCGGAGCGAGGGTCAGCAGCGCGCCGGTGGCCAGGACCGACAACAGGAAGCCGTAGCTCCGGGCGAGCCAGGGGTCGAGGAGCACCAGGAGGACCACAGCGGCCGCCAAGGCGGGGATCAGGGATCTCCGGCGGCCCGTCCCGATCGCGAGGAGCGTGATGAGACCGCAGGCCGCCGCGCGGAGCACGCTCGGTTCCGGGCGGCACACGACGATGAAGGCGAGGGTCAGCGCACCGCCGATCAACGCGGTCCCTCGCAGGGAGAGTCCCAACAGGGGTGCCAGACCGCGCCGTTCCGCGCTCGACGCCGCCCCCGGCGGCCCGACGAGGAGAAAGAGCAGAATCGAGAGATTTGCTCCGGACACGCTCAACAGGTGCGTCAGGTCGGTCGCCTTGAAGGCGTCGTGGAGGTCGGGCGGCACCCTGGAGGTGTCACCGACCACCAGCCCCGGCAGCAGCGCACGCGCGTCCGGGTCCAGCTCGTCCGTCGCCTCCCGCAGCCCGGCGCGCAGGTCCCCCGCCGCGCGCTGGACCCACGTCGGGGGTCCGGTGACCCGCGGCTCCCCCGCGTCGTCCACCCGCAGGACCGCCGCGAGGCGTTCGCCCTCGTGTGCCGGAGGCGAGAGCCGGCCGCTGAGCCGGAGGCGGGTGGACGGCAGCAGTTTCTGCCAGTCCGCCCGGTGGTCGCCCGCCCCGACCATGAGCAGCACGGGCGTACGGACCCGGGTGCTCGGGCCGTCCGGCGTCCCCACCTCCGTGACCTCGGCGTCGATCAGGAGAAGGGGCGGGGCGCTGTGGTTGCCCCGTACCGCCGGGCGGGCCGTCCTCGGATCCGAGGTCACCCGGACCTCGGCGTCGATCCGCGCATACTCCCGGGCCAGCCCGGGGACGGGACCGCGCCGGACGTCGGCGCCGTCTATCCCGGCCACGACCGTGCCCGCCGCCGCGCAGAGCAGCACGGCTCCCCCGGCGGCGGGCGGGGGGGGGGCGCCCCCCCCCCCCCGGGCCCGCCGCCGCGCAGCGCAGCCCGGCCCCCCGGGGGGCGACGGCCCGGGACCGTCCGGCGGTCCTCCCCCGCGAGGTCCGCGAGGCCGCCACCAGCAGAACGAGCGCCGGAACCAGACAGGCGACGGCCACCGCGACCACCCACCGCCCCGGGAGGCCCAGTGCCGAGGCCGCTGCGGCCCAGACCGCCAGGGCGGGCGGAACGAGCCGCAGATCCGTGGGCCCCTCCCGGCGCGAACCCTCCCC
>NZ_JAFEUF010000298.1 GCF_016901035.1 Streptomyces durocortorensis | reverse complement strand
CCGCCGCCCTCCCCCGCCTCCCGGAACGTGACGGCCAGGCCCATCCCGACGCGCAGAGCATCGTGCGCGCACTCCACGATCTCCGTCATCATCCGGGGCCCCTCGGCGAGGTCGACGACGGCCGCGACGTACGGGACGCGCCCGCCGAAGGGCGGCAGGTCGTTGCGGTGGACGACGGACCAGGTGTAGAGCGTCGCCTCTCCGCTCGCGCGCTCCCAACTCACGTCCTCGCCCCAGCAGTACGGGCAGAACTCGCGCGGGTAGTGATGCGCCCGGCCGCATCCGGCGCAGCGGCGGATCAGCAGTCGCCCCTCCGCCGCCGCGTCCCAGTAGGGGCGGGTGAAGGCGTCCGGCTCCGGGAGGTCGAAGCGCGGAGCCGCAGCCGATCGTTCGGCGCTCACAGGAACAGCCCCAGTGCCGCGTCCAGCGACCAGGTCTGCCAGGCCATGGCGAACAGGGCCACGAGCGAGATCAGCGCCATCATCGCGTTCTGCCCCTGCTCGGCCCAGTCGTGGATCATCAGGATCAGGTAGAGGAGGTTGAGGAGGAGGCCGGCGACGAGGGCGACCGGGGTCAGGAATCCGGTCACCAACCCGAGCCCGAGGGCCAGTTCGGCGTAGACGACGACGTACGCGATCAGCTTCGGGCGCGGCTCGACGACCCGCCGGAACCCTGTGCGCACCACCCCCCACCGGTGCTTGCCCGCGACGTCCGCCGCCCAGGCGATCCCCGTCCCGCGCTCGAACCAGCCCTTCTTGTCCTTGTGCCGCCAGCTCTCCAGCCACCACAGGCCGAGGCCTATACGCAGGACGGCGAGCCATTCCGCTCCGCCGAGCCAGATCGTCTGCATCGGGCCTCCGGTCGCTTATTTCTGACGGTACGTCAGTTCAGCGGACGGAGGCCACTCGCGCAAGAGGTCGGCACCGTCCTCAGCGCCGCCGCCCGCGCCCCAGCAGCCATGCCAGATAGGCACCACGGACCAGCCCCGCCGTGAGCCCGGCGGCGTACCGCACACGTGCGGCGGGTTTTTCGCGGACCACGGTCAGCCGAAGGCCTTCTCGATCTTGTCGATCAGGTTGCCCGCGCTGTAGTAGTCCAGCCGGAAGGTGTCGAGGCCGAGGTCGTACACCCGCTTGTCCTTGACCGCCGCCAGGTCCTTCCAGACCGGGCGCGCGGTGGCGGCGGCGATCTCCTCGGGCGTGTGGCTGACGAAGAGCAGCGAGCTGTCCTTCGCGGTGTCGGCCACCTTCTCCTGGCTGAACTCGGCGAAGTCCGAACGGCCGCCCTGAGTCTGCCCCTTGCCGGCCGGCGGTTCGAGGACGGTGAAGCCGAGCGAGGTGAGGAGGCGGCCCTGGGCGGACTCGGGGGTGAAGACGGTCATCGCGGACTGGTTGTCGCGGACGAGGGCGGCGGACTGCTTCGGCACGGTGATGGCGGCCTTGACCTCGCCGACCCGCTTGTCGTGGGCGGCGACGACCTCGCTCGCGCGCTTCTCCAGGCCGAGGTCCTTGCCGAGGCGGCCGGTGAGGTCCTGCCAGGAGACGTCGTCGTGGCGGTAGAGGAGGGTCGGGGCGACGGCGGAGAGTTTGTCGTAGAACTTCTCGGCGTTCTCCGCGCCGGAGGACGCACCCACGATCAGGTCGGGCTTCAGCGCGAGGACCTTCTCCACGTCGGGCTCGAAGCCCTGGTAGGCGACCTTGACGCTGTTCTCGGCGGCCGCGTCGGACCACTGGGTGAAGAAGCCCTGCTTGTCGGTGATGACCGAGGGCGGGGTGGCCTGGGAGGCGATGACCGGGGCGTCGAGCGCCAGCAGATGGCCGGTCATGGTGACGCTGACGGAGACGATCCGCTTCGGCCGGTCCGGGACCTTCTCGGCGGTCCCGGCGTCGTGCTTCACGGAGCGGGTGGCGGAGGCGGCCTTGTCGCCGCCCTCGGCGTCCGCGTCACCCCCTCCCCCGCCCCCACCGCAGGCGGTGAGTGCGAGGAGGCCGGCGGCGAGCGCCGCCACCCCCCGGAAACGGACCCGAAGCTGTCTGCCGTTCATGTACGTCCCGCCCCTTCACCCCCGGACGGGCGCGCGACACGGCGTCGCGCGGCTGCCCCCGGAGGCCACCCCGCAACAGTCAAGGCAAGGTTAGGCTTACCTTAGCGATACTTCGGGGCACTTCGGGACGCCCGGTCACCGCACGGCTCCGCTCGTGATCAATTCGCAATCGATTTCCCTCTTGACCGAGACCCATCAACAGAGCGGGCGATTACGCTCCGAACCATGCCCAACAGCACGTCCTCCGCAGCCAGTCACGACGCCGTCGCCCTCACCGACCGTACGGAGGTCCGACCCGTGTACGTCATCGGCGGCGGCCCCGGCGGCCTCGCCACCGCGGCCGCGCTGCGCGCCCGGGGCGTACGGGCGGTGGTCCTGGAGAAGTCGGACCGGGTCGGGGCGTCCTGGCGCGGCCACTACGACCGGCTGCACCTGCACACCACCCGCCGCTGGTCGGCGCTGCCGGGGCTGAAGATGCCGCGCAAATTCGGGCGTTGGGTGGGCCGGGACAACGTGGTGCGGTACCTGGAGAAGTACACCGAGCACCACGAGCTGGAGGTGGTGACGGGCGTCGAGGTGACCCGAATAGACCCGGCCCCCGACGGCTCCGGCGACTGGCAGCTCACCGCGACGGGCGGCCGGGTCCTGCGGGGCCGCGCGGTCGTCGTCGCCACCGGCTTCAACCACACCCCGCGCATCCCGGACTGGCCGGGCCGCGACACGTTCACGGGCGAGCTGCTGCACGCGGCGGCGTACCGGAACCCGGCCCCGTACGCGGACAAGGACGTCCTGGTCGTCGGCATCGGCAACACGGGCGCGGAGATCGCTGCGGACCTGGCGGAGGGCGGGGCCGCCTCGGTACGCATCGCGGTCCGGACGGCCCCGCACATCGTCCGCCGCTCCACCGCCGGCTGGCCGGCCCAGGCCACCGGCATCCTGGTCCGCCGGCTGCCGGTACGGCTCGTCGACCGCGCGGGTGCCGTGATGGCCCGGATCGCCGTGCCCGACCTGGCCGCCCAGGGGCTGCCGCGCCCCGCCACCGGGCTCTACTCCCGGGTCCGCGAGGGCGCGATCCCGGTCCAGGACGTGGGGCTCATCGACGCGGTGAAGAGCGGCCGGGTGACCCCGGTGGCGACGGTCGCCTCCTTCGACAAGGACACCGTGGTCCTGGCCGACGGCACCCGCCTCACCCCGGACGCCGTCATCGCGGCCACCGGCTACGACCGCGCCCTGGAGCCGCTGCTCGGCCACCTGGACGTGCTGGACGGGCGGGGCCGCCCGGTAACCCACGGCGGCCGGTCCCCGAAGGGAGCCTCCGGGCTCCACTTCACCGGGTTCACCAACCCGATCAGCGGGATGCTCCGCGAAATGGCCCTGGACGCCGAGAAGATCGCCAAGAGGGTGGCGCGGGCGTCACGTTGAGGGCGGGGTGCCGCAGCCGGATCCGCCCTCGGTAGGCACGCCCGGTCGAACACGCGTCTATTCGAGCACGCTTCTATTCGAGCTCGGGCCTATTCGAGCACGCGTCGCAGCACCATGCTCTCGACCTCGTCGTGCGACCGCCCGCCATGGTCGAAAGCGATGAAGTGGGCCGCCATCCATACCGACGTCACGATGGTGCAGCGGACCTCCACCTCGTCCTCGTCGGGGCAGAACTCCCGGAACAGCTCCCGCAGATAGTCCATCCTCCGGCGGTCGACGCGCCGCAGCCGGTGGGCGACGGCGGCATCGCGCCGCGACCACTCCCGGATCGCCAGCTCCGTGCTCATGGCGGTGGTCACGCCTGCCTGGCTCCCCGCGATGCGGAACAGGTTGCGCAGGCGATCGCGCCCGTCGCCGCCCTCGGCACGGACGCTCTCGATGATGGCGTCGGTGACATCGCGCTCCCACGCGTCGAGCATCTCCTCCAGCAGCGCGTAGCGGTCGGCGAAGAAACCGTAGAACCCGCCCTTGGTCACACCCAGCGACCTGGCGAGCACCTCGATCCGCACGGCGTCCGGCCCTCCGGCCGCGAGCGCGTGCAGCCCGGCCTCGATCCACGCCGTGCGGGGCGTCCTGGCACGGGCCACCGCAACCTCCCACTTTCTGTACGGCACCGTATAAAGCAGCTATCCTACTTCTATACGGTGCCGTACAGAAGGTGGTGTGCCTGATGACCGGACTGCCCGACCGACCCCACGCCGAGCGCGAGCGGCGCGACGCCGCCGTCGAGCGTGCCGTGGGGATCCACAGCATTCCCGCGGCCACCCGCGCTCTCAGCTCGCTGTCCCGCATCGACTACGCCGACGTGTTCACCCTCTCCGAGGACGTCGGCACGAACCCGACGGCGGAGCAGTGGGCGCGTGCCATGTTCGGCGACGTCCCCGGCCCCACGGAGCGGCTGATCTGGCAAGGACTTCTCGGCCTCCGGCTCAGCCGGGGGCGGTCGCCGGACACCGTGGCCGGGTGGCGGATCACCGGACGCGGCGAGGGCTGGATCCGTCTCGAATCCGCCTCCTGGTTCCTGACCAACAACCTCGTCGTCCAGGCGGCAGCCGGACGGGTGTCGCTGGGGACGTTCCTGCGCTACGACCGCCCGCCGGCCCGAGCCGTGTGGTCACCGTTGTCCGCCGTCCACCGGCGTCTGGCCCCCGGGTTGCTCCGCGACGCGGCAGCCGCCGTGCGAGGTGTCTGACGAGGGCTGCCGGTGCCCCTGGATAGGCTGCGCCCCGTGGGCGGTGCCCACGAGGACATGACGCAGACCGCCCTCGAAGTCGTCGACGGCCAGGCCGACTTCGTGCGCGCCCTACCCCGGGAGCCGATGATGACCGTTCGCCGTGTCGTGCCCAACCTCCGGACGGAGGCGGTCGGGGAGAACCGGGACTTCTACGGACTGCTCGGCTTCGAGGAGGTCATGAACCTCGGCTGGATCACCACCGTGGCCTCGCCGTCCGGCCCGCAGGAGCAGGTCAGCTTCATGACCCACGACCTGACCGGTCCGGTCGTCCCCGACCTGAGCGTCGAGGTGGACGACGTGGACGCGGTGTACGCCGCCGTACGGGAGAGCGGCGCGGAGATCGTCCACCCGCTCCAGGACGAGGAGTGGGGCGTACGGAGGTTCTTCGTGCGGGATCCGGACGGCCGGGTGGTCAACGTACTGAGCCACCGCTGACACCCGGGCCGGTCAGGTCCGGCCCGGTCCGGCACGGTTACGCCCAGACCCCCGAGGCCGCGATCCGCCGCGCCCACGGTTCCAGGTCAGCCGCCTCCCGGCCGAGCACCTGGCGGACTCCGTCGGTCACCTCGGCCGTGTGGCCCGCGCGGTGCAGGGCGAACATCGCGCCGAGGGAGTCGGCGGCCGACTCCGGCCAGCCCTGGGCGAGGAGTTCGGCGCGGTACGCCTCCGGGGTCAGTTCCTCGTAGCGGACGGGTCGGCCCGCCGCGCGGGCGATGGTCTCGGTGGCCTCGGCGAAGGTGAGGGCGCGGGGACCGGACAGGTCGTACGTGCGGCCCGCGTGGCCGCTCTCGGTGAGGACGGCCGCCGCGACCGCCGCGACGTCGTCGGCGTCGACGAAGGGCTCGGGCATGTCCCCGATCGGCAGGCCGAGGCGCCCCGCGCGCAGCGGGGCCAGCCACAGGTCCTCGTCGAAGTTCTGGAAGAAGTTGTTGGGGCGCAGGAGGGTCCACTCGGCCCCGGACCCGCGGACCGCGTCCTCCGCCGCCGCCATGCCCCGGCCGAAGCCCTCGCCCGCCTGCTCGATGCCGTGGCCGGACAGGACCACGAAGCGGCGGACCCCCGAGGCCTCGGCGCGGGTCACGAACTCCTTTACGGGGGACGGGTCGTCAGGGGCGATCAGGTAGAGCGCTTCGGCGCCGGCGAGTGCGGGTTCCCAGGTGTCGGGAAGGGTCCAGTCGAACCGGACCTCGCCGGAGCGGGAGGCCGCCAGGACCGTGGCGTTGCCGGACGCGCGCAGCCGGGCCACGATCCGGCGGCCGGTCTTGCCGGTGGCGCCGAGGACGAGGATGCCGGACGGGGTGCGGTGCGTGCTCTTCGTCGTCATGGGCCCAGTCCATCGCGCCGGCCGCCGCCCGGCCCATGGGCGTGTGTCCGTCGCGCATAGGCGATCGTCCGGGGACGCGGCCGGCTCTGCCTAGGCTGGGCGTCATGGATGTGTTCGACGAGCTGTTGCGGGGCGTTCGGGGCAGGGGCGCGGTGTTCGGGCGTTCGGTGCTGTGCGCACCCTGGTCACTGCGGTTCACGGACGGGGCGTATCTGACCCTGTGCCTGCCGTTGCGGGGTGCGGGGTGGATCGTGCCGGAGGGCGGAGAGCCGCTGCGGGTGGAGGTGGGCGAGGGCGCGATCGTGCGAGGTCCGGCCCCGTTCGTCTTCACCGACGACCCGGCGGACGGTACGGGGACGGGGCGGGCCGGCGGCGTACGGGAGGTGCGCTGGGACCAGGTCCGGGACGGCGGGGCCGCGCCGGCCGGTGGCCCCGAATTCGACTGCGCGACCGTGCTGTTGGCCGCCACCTATGACGTACAGGCGCAGGTTCCCCAGCGGCTGCTGCGGGCGCTTCCGCCGGCGCTCGTGGTGCCCGACGAGGAGGACTGCGCGCCGATGCGCGACTACCTGGAGGCGCAGATCAGCCGCGGGCGGCCGGGCGACCAGATCGTGCTCGACCGGCTGCTCGACTGGATGCTGGTGTGCACGCTGCGGGACTGGTTCGACCGGCCGGAGGCGGATCCGCCGGGGTGGTACGGGGCGCTCGGCGACGAGGTGGCGGGTCCGGCGCTGCGGGCGATGCACGAGGACCCGGCGCACCCCTGGACGACGGCGGAGCTGGCGCTCCGGGCGGGGGTGTCCCGGACGACCCTGGCGAAGCGGTTCACCGAACTCGTCGGGGAGGGGCCGGTGGCCTACCTCACTGAGTGGCGGATGACGCTCGCGGCCGACCTCCTGACCCGCCCGGAGCTGACTGTGGCGGCCGTGGCCCGGCGGGTCGGCTACGCGGACGCGTTCGGCTTCAGCGCGGCGTTCAAGCGGCTGCGCGGCGAGAGCCCGAGCGCGTTCCGGCGGGAGGCGGCGGCAGCCGACGCAGTGGAGGCGGCCGCCCCGGCGGGGTGAGCCGTCCCGGCGGGGTGAGCCGTGCGGCCGGGATGAGCCGCCTCGCCGGGGTGGGCCGCCCC
>NZ_JAFEUF010000297.1 GCF_016901035.1 Streptomyces durocortorensis | reverse complement strand
GCCCCCGGCCGCACCCGCCTGGCCGGCCGACACCCCCAGCCGCTCCCAGCCGTCGTTGGGCTGCCCGACCACGGTCACTCCACCCACACCGCTCACCCCGTTCTCCTGATCGTGGAGCGGCACTGTGCCAAATGCGTGGTGCACGACATGCCGTACGTCAACACGCGGGGGCACCGGGTCCATACGCACCCGGCCCCGTGGTTCCCGGCCGGGCGAAGCGGTGGCCCCGTTCCCATGGAGCCAAGCGGTTCACCCGAACGAAGGGGGAGGCGGCGCGCACGAGCGCAGACACGGACACACGCACCAGCGCCGGCAGTTGATCACTCTGATCGTGCTGCCGACCGGACTGTGGCGGCTGGCGATGGTGTGCGGGTTCCCGTCCGGATACATCGAGGCAGGCTCCGTACCGTTCGCCCCCGGGCGGCAAGCTGTTGATGCTGACGCTGAGCGTCGCCTCCTCGGGGCCATCACCGTCTCCTACTACCGCCGCACCCGGGGGACCTGACGAACCTGACGGAACATCGAACACGGTGCCGACCGGCGCACCGACGGCTCTCGAACGGCGCATACGAACACGCCGCGCCTCCGTGAACGCTGCAACCGCATCAGAACCCATGGCCACCGTCGTTGCTCCTGGTCACAGCCCGTGATACACAGAGTAACCAGGCATATGCGGGAGGAGCCAGGACGAGCCGCAGGTCAGGGCGGCCGCCCCGGTCAAACGTGCGAGATCCGGGTAAAGAGACCCGGGAAGGCGTCGTGCGAGCGCGGTTTCATCAGCGAAGATAGAAGGCGACCCGTGCCGGACGGCACGGGCAGCGAACTACCCAACAGGGGCGGTGACTTACATGATCCTGGCAGCAGAGAAGGGCGACATCACCACCATCATCGGCGGAATCGCTCCGGACTGGGGGCCGTTCGGGACGCTGGGCAACGAGGCGCGCATCATGATCGAGGTGGTGATGGCCATCGCCATTCTGCTCTGCCTCGGCATCGCGATCTGGGGCGCGGCGAAGCAGCGCATCGGAGCGACGGCGCTGCGCGACACCTTCAGCGCGGAGCAGGGCAAGGGCCTGATCGTGGCAGGGCTGACGGGGGTCTTCATCATCGGCTCCCTGGGAACCCTGTTCACCATCGTGTACGGAATGGCCGTCTGACCCACCGTCGGCCATCCCGATTCGGGCCGTCCCAGCCCGACCCACTCCCCACCATCCGCCCGTCGCGCCCACCGGCTGAGGTTGCGTTTCCCTGATGTCGAGTCACCACACCGCGCCTAAGCGGCAACCAGCACAGCTACCGTCGTCCTGCGCGGATCTGCACACGACCGAGGGAGCGAACGCGGCATGAGTCCCGGTGACGAGCACGACTACCGCGGCAAGGACCAGGGGAGCCGCCCGGACGACCCGTACAGCACGCTCGGCGGCACGCGTCAGACCCGTACCCGTCTCCCCGACGGCGACCCGGGCCACCCCCACACGCGCCGCCCCGCCCGCAACTCCCGCTCCCTCGTGACGATCACCGGCATCGTGGTCCTCCTCGTCGCTGCCATCGCCCTCGCCAACCGTGGCGGTGGCAGCGAGGACGACGCCTCCCCCGGCGCCAAGACCTCCGGAGCCGCAGGAAGCGCCCCCACGGCAGCCACCGGCACCAAGCCCGTCCAGGGCAAGAACGGCACGATCGCCTCCGGCTTCGCCCATGACGAGCAGGGGGCGCAGAGCGCGGCGGCGAACTACTCCGTGGCGTTGGTTTCCGACGGCATGTTTACGCAGGAGAGGCGCCGGGAGATCTCAGAGGCCGTATACGCGCCGGATGTAGCGAGCGCCCGGCAGGGCGACCTGGACAAGATCTACTCCGACGAGTCGTTCCTGACAAGCATCGGCTTGAACCCGGACGGCAGCGCCCCGGAGGGTCTGACCTTCATTTCGCGTGCCAACCCGGTGGGAACCAAGGTGGAGAAGTACGCCGGGGACACCGCGAGTGTCGCCGTCTGGTACTCCGCCCTGTTCGGCCTGGCCGGCGAAGGCTCCAAGAACCCCGTGTCGGAAAGCTGGTACACCACGACCTACGAGCTGCGGTGGGTCGGCGGGGACTGGAAGATCTCCGACTTCCAGCAGAAGGACGGCCCCGTGCCCGTGGGCCGCGATCAAGCCGCCTCTTCCGCGGAGGAGATGGCTGACGCCGTAAAGCAGTTCGGAGGGTTCACGTATGCCAGGTAAGCGATCCCTCCGCAGGCTCTCGATCGCCACGGCCTTCGCCGGTATTCAGGCAGCAGCCCTTCTCTTCGCCGGCCGCGCAGCAGCTGCCCCCACGCCGACGCCATCCCCCTCACCCAGCAACGACCCGTGCGACCTGATCCGTGGCCCCGCCAAGGACTACTGCGAAGGCGGCGAGGGAGCCGGAGCACGCACCCAGGACGTCCCCTCCATCGACGCCACCGACCCCCTCTCCTCCCTGGCCCAAGGCTGCGCCGACGCCGCCTCCTGGATCGTCGGCAAGCTCAGCGAGGCCGTCGACTCCACGGCCAACGTCGACTTCACCAACCCCAAGTTCCTCCAGCAGTACGCCGTCATCTTCGCGGCCTCCACCATCCTCACCCTCGTCCTCTGGCTCCTGGCCGTAGCCAAGCGCGCCATCCGCGGCGTCCCCCTCACCACCGCGATCTCCGAGGCCGTCGGCTTCCTCTGGCTCACCGTCCTCGCCTCGGCCTTCACCCCGCTGATCCTCTACACGATCGTCTCCGCCACCGACGGCGTCACCGAGGTCATCTCCTCCGCGACCGGCGGCCAGACCGACGTCTTCTTCGGCTCGTTCGCCGAAGCCCTCAAGAAGGGCGAGGACATCGGCGGCGGCCCGATCATGCTGATCGTCGTCTCGCTCGTCTCGATCCTCGCCGCCGGCATCCTGTGGCTGGAGCTCGTCATCCGCGCCGCCCTGCTCTACGTCGGCGCGCTCCTCGGAATCGTCGTCTACGCCGGCCTCGTCGACAAGAACATGTGGGGCCACGTCCGCCGCTGGGCCGGCATCATGATCGCGGTGATCATGGTCAAGCCGGTCATCGTCATCGTCCTCGGCCTCGCCGGAGCACTCTCCGCGGGCGACGGCCCCGACGCCTTCTCCGCCGTCGTCTCCGGCCTCTCCATCATCCTGCTGGCCATCTTCGCCTCCGCCATGATCTACCGCTTCGTCCCCGGCTTCGGCGACGAGATCCAGGGCGCCCGCACCAACCGCAAGCAGGCCACCGACGGCTCCCAGGCCGCCGCCCTCATCAGCTCCCCGGCCGCCCTCGTCTCCCAGGGCATCAAGACCCACAGCGGCCGCAACGACCAGAACAGCGGCGGAGGCGGCGCCCGCCCCGCCAACCCGGCCAGCGGCGGCGTCGCCGCCCACAGCTCCCGCACCTCCGGCGGAAGCGGAGGCGGCGGCGGGGTCGGCGGCGGATCTGTCCCCTCCGCCGCACCCTCGCCCCGCAGCGGCTCTTCGCCCACCTCCGGCACCCCCCACAGCAGCCGCTCCTCCCGAGGCGGTTTCGGCAACACAGGCACCACAGGTAACTCGAGCACAGGAGGTGGAGGGCGTTGACGACCCAGTCCCACACGATGACGCCCCGCCGCACGTATCTCATCGGCCGCGCCCGGCCGAACGCGATCGTCGGCAAGAACCGCGAGACCGGCGAGATCGCCCTGATCATCGTCGGCGCGTTCCTCGGCATGATGAGCGGACTCCTCGTCCCCGTCCTCTCCCTCCGCATCGTCTGCCTCGTCGGCTTCCCGATGCTGGCTCTCGCCGTCGTGTACGTCCCGTACAAGGGCCGCACCTTCTACAAGTGGTTCGAGATCAACCGCAGCTTCAAACGCTCCGTCCGCCGCGGCACCGCCTACCGCTCCAGCGCCATGGAGGCCGGCGTCAGCGCCGACGGCCGCGAGGTCGAGATCGGCCCGCCCCCCGGCATCGGCCGGATCAGCTGGCTCGCCGCCCCCTTCGGCCCCGACGAGATCGCCGTACTCCTCCACGCCGACCGCCGCACCGTCACCGCCGCCATCGAAATCGAGGGCCCCGGCGTCGGCCTCCGCGACAGCGAGGACCAGGAAGCCCTCGTCGACCGCTTCGGCACCCTCCTCAAGCACGTGGCCAACGGCGACGGCTTCGTCACCCGCCTCCAGATGCTCGCCCGCACCCTCCCCGCCGACCCCGACGCCCACGCCAAGGACGTCGCCCAGCGCGGCGACAAGGCGTCCCCCGGCTGGCTCCAGGAGTCCTACGACCAGCTCCAGTCCATGGTCTCCACCTCCAGCGAACAGCACCGCGCCTACCTCGTCGCCTGCATGCACTACAGCCGTGAACTGGCCGCCGAGGCCAACGCCATGGCCCGCGCCGCCCGCCCCCACGGCGGCCGCAAGCTCGACCGCGACGCCGGCCTCGCCGTCGTCATGGCCCGCGAGCTCACCGACATCTGCGCCCGCCTCGCCGAGGCCGACATCCGGGTCCGCCAGCCGCTCGGCCAGAGCCGCGTCGCCTCCCTCGTGCACTCCATGTACGACCCCGACCACCCCATCGACCACATCCAGGCCATGACCAAGCGCAACGCCTGGCCCGCCGAACTGGACGCGGTCGAGCCCACGTTCCTCCAGGCCAAGACCCGCGAGTCCACCACCCGCGCCCCCTGGTGCCACGCCACGGCCTGGGTGAAGGAGTGGCCGATGACCCCCGTCGGCGTCAACTTCCTCGCCCCCCTCCTCGTCCACACCCCCGACGTCATCCGGACCGTCGCCGTCTGCATGGACCTCGAACCCACCGAGGTCGCCATCGAACGCATGCTCACCGAGAAGACCAACGACGACGCCGAGGCCAGCCGCCAGGCCAAGATGAACCGCACCGTCGACCCCCGCGACATCGCCGCCCACGGCCGACTCGACCAGCGGGGTGAAGATCTCGCCAGCGGTGCCGCCGGAGTGAACCTGGTGGGGTACATCACGGTGTCGTCCCGCTCACCCGAGGCACTCGCCCGCGACAAGCGCACGATCCGCGCCTCGGCCGGCAAGTCGTACCTCAAGCTGGAGTGGTGCGACCGCGAACACCACCGCGCCTTCGTGAACACGCTCCCGTTCGCCACCGGCATCCGCCGCTGACACGGGCACCCACCAAGCTGACGCGGCCACCCGCAAGCTGACACGGGCAACCGCAACAAAGACACCGACACCGACACCGACACCGACACCAACCCACAACCAGAGAGGGCACCCCCACCATGCGAGACCCCCTGTCCGCATTGTCGGATGCCTTCACCTCCTTCCTCTTCGGCAAGGTGGAGACCACCCGCCTCCCCGTCCGTACGTCCACGGGCCAGGCTCAGGCCGTCTACCTCCCCACCGCCGCCCCCGGCCTCGGCGACTCCGGCGTGATCATCGGCCGCGAGGTCTACAGCGGTAAGGGCTACATCTACGACCCCTTCCAGCTGTACGGGCAACAGCTCCCCGCCCCCCACTGGCTGGTCCTCGGCGAGTCCGGCAACGGCAAGTCGGCCCTGGAGAAGACCTACGTCCTGCGCCAGCTCCGCTTCCGCGACCGCCAGGTCGTCGTCCTCGACGCCCAGGGCGAGGACGGCGTCGGCGAGTGGAACCTCATCGCCCAGGAGCTGGGCATCACCCCCATCCGCCTGGACCCGACCGCAGCCCTCAACGGCGGCATCCGGCTCAACCCCCTCGACCCGTCCATCACCACCACCGGCCAGCTCGCCCTGCTCCGTACGATCATCGAAGTCGCGATGGGCCACGGCCTCGACGAGCGTTCCGGCTTCGCGCTCAAGGTCGCCCACGCCTACGTCACCGCGACCATCACCGACCGCCAGCCGGTCCTGATGGACATCGTGGAGCAGCTGCGCCACCCCGAGCCCGAGTCCGCCGAGGCGATGAACGTCGACATAGACGATGTACGGGCCTGGGGCCTGGACGTCGCCCTCGTCCTCGACCGCCTCGTCGACGGTGACCTGCGCGGCATGTTCGACGGGCCGACCACCGTCGGCATCGACCTCGACGCGCCCCTCATCGTCTTCGACCTCTCCCACATCGACCGCAACTCGATCGCGATGCCGATCCTGATGGCGATCGTCGGCGTCTGGCTGGAGCACACCTGGATCAGGCCCGACCGCAAGAAGCGCATCTTCCTGGTCGAGGAGGCGTGGCACATCATCAACTCGCCCTTCGTCGCCCAGCTCTTCCAGCGCCTGCTGAAGTTCGGACGCCGCCTCGGCCTCTCGTTCGTCGCCGTCGTCCACCACCTCAGCGACGTGGTGGACGGAGCAGCGGCGAAGGAAGCGGCGGCGATCCTCAAGATGGCCTCCACCCGCACGATCTACGCGCAGAAGACGGACGAGGCCAGAGCGACCGGCCGGGTCATCGGCCTGCCCCGGTGGGCCGTCGAGATCATCCCGACCCTCACCCCGGGCATCGCCGTCTGGGACGTCAACGGCAACGTCCAGGTCGTCAAACACCTGATCACCGAGGCCGAACGCCCCCTGGTCTTCACCGACCGCGCCATGACCGAGGGATCGGCCCCGGACGCGGACGACCTGCTCCCCGAGGACATCCGCGCCGCCGAACTGGAGGCGGAGCAACGGGCGGCCCGGATCGAGCACCAGCAACGGATGAACGAGTCGTCAGAGTCAACGGTGGCCTGACATGGCACGCCGACCACCGCGGGGCCGCGGCAACGGCCGCGCACATCAAGGCGGTTACGACGGCCCCGCCCATCACGACGGTTACGACCGCCGGCCCCCGGGCAGCGGCGGCGTCCCGGACGGCCTGCTGATCGGCCTCCTGGCCCTCTTCCTCGCGGCCACCCTGGTCGCCTGGACGGCCACCGGCCTGGCCGGGCTCTTCGCCCACGGCGCCTGGCCGGACGGCGTGACGTTCACCCGCTCCCCGCTCGCCCTGCGCGAACTGGCCACCGCCCCCCAGGACCTCGCCGCGGCCTGGCCGGGAACACCCCCGGCCCAGCTCTCCGGATACGGCCTGTTCTGGGGCCTGTTCATCGGCGAACTGCTGGTGCTGCTGGTCTTCACGGTGTTCACGCTCGGAGTGGTGTCCCGTGGTCGTGCGGTACGGGAACGACGCCGCGAGGAACAGGCCTTCGCCGCACACGAGCAGCAGCTCCCCACAGAGAACCCGCAACCAACGCTGCCGACCCCGGCACCGAGACTGCCGCCCCCGGCCGGCAGGGGCTTCCCCGCAGGCGCGGAACCACAGACAACACAGGCACCCCCACCCCCCGCAGC
>NZ_JAFEUF010000296.1 GCF_016901035.1 Streptomyces durocortorensis | reverse complement strand
GGTGGGCGATACTGGGTTCGAACCAGTGACCTCTTCGGTGTGAACGAAGCGCTCTCCCACTGAGCTAATCGCCCGGGCGCACCGCAAACATTACCCCATGTCAGCGGTGCTCCTGGACCGTCCCCGGACTACTCGCTGATCTTCCACGGCATGGTGAGCCCGAACTTCCAGACGTAGATCCCGACCAGCACCGCCATGATCACGAGTCCCACCGTGGTGAGGATGATGTTGCGCCGCCGGACCTTGGGATCGAGGGCCCGCTGCGCCGCCTCGGTGACCTTGCGCTTGGTCCAGCGCAGCACCAGCTGGGCCCAGACGAACTCGGTCGCCCAGATCGCCATGCCGGCGAAGATCACCAGCCAGCCGGGGCCGGGCAGCACCAGCATGAGCACGCCCGCGATCACGACGCCGAGGCCGACGACGAAGACGCCGACCTGCCAGCTCAGATGGAGCGCCCTCGACGCCTTGATGAAACCCGGCGCCCGCGAGCCCAGCTCGCGTTCCTCCCGGTCAGATTCCCCCGTGGCGGGTGCCGGGTCCGCCTGCTCGGCGACCTTGCTCCGCTCGTCACTCTCCGCGTTCATGAACCCAACTTACCCGACCGGCTCCGGTCACACATTCGTCACTGGAATGGACGCATGACTCAAAGTTACAAGCCGCTGAGCGAGGGACCTGAAGCATCACAAATGGGTCAGAGGGGTTTACAACGCCACCGTAGGTGGCATGTCGATTTCGCCGACGTGCGAATCCCCGAGCGCACACTGAGCGAAAGGCCCTGGCGCTTATGAACACCACGGTCAGCTGCGAGCTGCACCTGCGCCTCGTTGTGTCGAGCGAGTCCTCACTGCCTGTACCCGCGGGCCTGCGGTATGACACGGCCGATCCCTATGCCGTGCACGCCACCTTCCACACCGGAGCGGAGGAGACGGTCGAATGGGTATTCGCCCGCGACCTCCTTGCCGAGGGGCTGCACCGGCCCACCGGCACCGGAGACGTCCGCGTCTGGCCATCTCGTAGTCACGGTCAAGGCGTCGTATGCATCGCCCTGAGCTCCCCAGAGGGAGAAGCCCTGCTCGAAGCCCCGGCGCGGGCCCTGGAGTCGTTCCTGAAGAGGACCGACGCCGCGGTTCCACCCGGCACCGAGCATCGTCACTTCGATCTCGACACGGAGCTCTCCCACATCCTGGCCGAGAGCTGAGCCAGGCAGAGAGCCGCTCGACGCCGTCCGACTCGGGGCGACGGCGTCGTGACGACAACCGCATAGGGCAGACACCGGCGCCGTCGTCGCGGAATCCACCGCGGCGACGGCCCCGGTGCGCTCGGCCCCGCACGCTCCTCCCCTGCCCCGGAGGGGCTCGTTCCGCTCCCGGGCGGGCCCGCACCGCCCCCGGCCCCGGCGGACCGAGCCAGTAGAGTCAGCCGCCATCGGCAGGCGCCCGCCCGCCGGAGGCCAGGGAGCGAAGCGTGCTGATCCCTCACGACACCCGGATCGCCCTCGACACGGTGGTCGATCTGGTGAACACCGCACCGGAGAGCGAGCCACCGCGGGACGACCCCGCGGACCCGCTCGCGGACGGACCCGAGGACGGTCTCGCCGACATCCCCGCCCTGTACGCCTTCGCGGAGCGGCATCTCATCAGCGGGGTCGGCACGCTCGGCGAGCGGGACCTGACCGCCGTGCGCGACGTACGGGCCCGTTTCGCCGAGGTCTTCGCGGCGCCCGACCCCCGCACCGCGGCCGACCTGGTCAACCGGCTCGTGGCGGCGGCCGGGACCACCCCGCAGCTCACCGACCACGACGGCTACGACTGGCACGTGCACTACTTCGCGCCGGACGCCTCGATCGCCGACCATCTCGCGGCCGACTGCGGCATGGCGCTGGCCTTCATCATCGTGGCGGGCGAGCAGGAGCGGCTGCGGCGCTGCGAGGCCCCGGACTGCGGGCACGCGTTCGTCGACCTGTCGCGCAACCGCTCCCGCCGCTACTGCTCCAGCCGTACGTGCGGGAACCGGCTCCACGTCGCGGCGTACCGGGCCCGGCGCAAGGAGGCCGCGGGCTGACACCGAGGCCGGCGTCGCCCCGCGCGGCGGCGCCGCGCGTCACAGCATGAAGAGATCGTGCAGGGCGGCCAGCAGCAGCAGCACCCCGATGACCGTCAGGAAGATCATCAGAGGCGGCTGGGAGAGCGCGAAGAGACAGCCGCGAGGCTCTTCGGCGGGGCGTGCGGGGGCTTCGCCCCGGGAGGTATCCACCATCTCGGTGTGATCATGACGCACCGATGGGCGGGCTTGCGCTCAACCGGGTTCATTCACCCGGGAGTTCACCGTCCCGTGGTCATCGGTAATCGCTCCGGCGTACGGGTTGCCGTCAGGCATTCGGACCGGACGGGCCCACTGGAAGCCCGAAGCCTCAGATGCCGTGCTTCTTGAGGATCGCCTCGATGTCGCTGAAGTCGTCGCCGGGTGCGGCGGCCTCCTGCTTCTTCTTCGGCTTCGACTGCGGCTGCGCGGTCGAAGCCGCACCACCGGCTCCGAGCGAGGGGGCCGAGGCGGCCGGGGCGACGGCCTCGTTCCGCCCGGCCGCCCGCGCGGCCTTGCGTTCCGCGCGGGTGGTGCCGCTGCGGCGCTCGACGGCGCGGGTGGTCATGAACAGCAGCCAGGAGAGGCCGAGCACCCCGAAGCCGAGCCAGACGCTGGGCTTGAAGGCGATCCCGGCGACCCACTCCACGACCCCGGTCAGCACGAGCCCGATGGGGACGAGGGAGTAGGCGGCGATCCTCGTGGCCGTGAGGAACCGCTTGCGGTACGCGGTCACCGCGGCGATGCCCAGGCCGGCCGCCGACACCGCGGAACAGATGGTCTCGGCAAGCATCACGGCCTCCAGGCTCAGGGGGTACGTCCCTTCCATCCTGCACCGGCGACCCTCGTCGGGGCCACGGCGGCGGTCCACCTCAGGGACATTTCAGGGCCGGGCTCCTCCCCAGGGGGAGGGGTCCGGTGCGGATTGGGTCGTGCCCGCCCGGCCTGGAAGACTGGGTGCATGAGCGATTCCACCCCCGCGGCACCGGTCGTCGTCGACCTGTGGTGCGACCTCGAATGCCCCGACTGCCACCGCGCCCTCGACGACGTACGCGCCCTGCGGGCCCGGTACGGGGACCGCGTCGAGCTCCGGCTGCGGCACTTCCCGCTGGAGAAGCACAAGCACGCGTACGCCGCGGCCCAGGCCGCCGAGGAGGCCGTCGAGCAGGGCCGGGGCTGGCCGTACATCGAGGCCCTGCTGTCCCGGACCGACGACCTCGGCCGCACGGGCGAGCCGGTGCTCCTCGACGTGGCCCGCGAACTGGGCCTGGACGCCGAGGAGTTCGACACCGCGCTGATCGACGGCCGGCACCTGCTGATCGTCGACGCCGACCACGCCGAGGGCAAGGCGATCGGCGTCACCGGCACGCCCACCTATGTGATCAGCGACGAGCGGCTGGACGGCGGCAAGAGCCAGGACGGGCTGCGCGAGCGGATCGAGGAGATCGTGGACGGCGTCCTGGCCGCACGGGACCAGTAGCGGGGCGTACCGACGCGGGGCCGGGCCGCCCCGCGGGGACCGCTCTACAGCGCCTTGGCCAGGTTGTACCGCGTCGTCGTGTAGCCCAGGGACTCGTACAGCCGCAGGGCCGGGGTGTTGGAGGCGAAGACGTGCAGGCCGATCCGGTCCGCGCGCCAGGCGCGGGTGACGTCCTCGGCAAGGAGCATCAGCGCCCGGCCGTGGCCCCGGCCCCGGTGCTCCTCGCGCACCTCGACGTCGAAGACGTATCCGGCCGGGCCGCCCGGCTCCAGCTCCCGCAGGGCCACCCACACATGGCCGACGGCCTCGCCCGCCTGGAGCAGCACCCGGAAGCGCATCCCCTCGGTCTCCAGTCCGTCCGGCAGATGGGCCGCGTCGTCGGACTCGGACTTGAGCCGGGCCTGCTCGGGCTCGACGCCGCGGTCGATCCAGTTCTGTGCGTACGCCCGCACCGCGACCTGCCGCCAGGCGGCGAACTCCTCCTCGCTCATCGCGCGCGAGGTGAGTCCGGCGGGCAGCGGGGCGGTGTCCGGGCCGACGTCCTTGACCATGTTGCGGCTGCGTTCGGTGTAGCCGAGGGCGGCCGCGAGGCGTCGGGCCGGGTCGTTGTCGGCGGGGACCTCCACCCGTACCCGGGTGCAGCCCCACCCCCGCAGCACCTCCTCGGCGGCGAGCGCGGCAATGGTGCCCCGGCCGCGCCTGCGCCGGGACTCCTCCACGGCGAGGGAGCCGAGCACCCCGGCGGTCGGGCCGAACGCGTCGTCGGTGCTGATCGCGACGGAGCCGACGGGCCGCCCGTTGTCGCACACGTCGTAGTGGCGGGACCGCGCGCCGTCGGCGCCCTGCTGAAGCGGCCCGGACGGCCGGAGTGTCGTGGTCATCAAGGGTTTGTATCCCCTGGACGACGCCCCGTCACGCGCGTTTCCGGGCCGCCGGGCCCGTTCCACGGGTCGAGGACGTCGCCCGTCTACGGGTCGAGGTCGTCGCCCGCCCGCTCGGCGAAGATCCGCATCGCCTTCGCCGTCACCGGTCCGATCTCCGGCTTCAGCTCGCGGTCGTCGATCCGGTGCACCGCCTGGACGTCGCGGAGGGTCGAGGTCAGGAACACCTCGTCGGCCTCGGCGAGCACGTCCATCGGCAGATCGGTCTCCTCGGCCCCGGTCCACTCCACGGTCAGCGCCCGGGTGATCCCGGCGAGGCAGCCGGAGGCGACCGGCGGGGTGTGGATGCGGCCGTCCAGGACGACGAACACGTTGGAGCCGGTGCCTTCGCAGAGCCGGTCGGCGGTGTTGGGGAACAGCGCCTCGGACGCGCCCTTCTCCCGCGCCCGGGCCAGGGCGACGACGTTCTCAGCGTACGAGGTGGTCTTCAGGCCGGTGAGCGCGCCGCGTTCGTTGCGCGTCCAGGGGACGGTGATCACCGCCGTGCTGTCCGGGCGGCGGCTCACCCCGTCGAGGGCGACGACGAGGCTCGGCCCGTCCGTGCCCCGGTCCGAGCCGAGCGGGGACAGCCCGCCGGTGTAGGTGATCCGCAGGCGTCCCAGGGCGACGGGATTGGCGTCGACGACCGCGGCGACGGCGCGACGGACCTCGTCGTGGTCCGGGTCGGGCAGGCCGAGGCCCCGGGCGGAGCGGGTGAGGCGGTCGAGGTGCCGGGTCAGCGCGAAGGGGCGCCCCTCGCTCGTACGCACCGTCTCGAAGATGCCGTCGCCCACGGTCAGCCCGTGGTCGAGCACCGACAGCCGGGCGTCGTCGGCGTCCCGCAGTCCGCCGTTGACCCAGATCCTCATCATGCGTCCCTTCCTGTCTCCAGATGCGTCCCCGACGCTACAGCGAGCAGCCGGGAAGCCTTGAGTTCGGTCTCGTCCCATTCGCGCTGCGGGTCGGATCCCCAGGTGATGCCGGCGCCGGTCCCGAACCGCAGCAGCGCCTCGGGCCCGGTCCGGTCGATCCAGAACGTCCGTATGCCCACGGCGAGCGATGCGGTGCCCCGATCCGCGTCGACCCAGCCGATCGCCCCGCAGTACGGCCCGCGCGGACCCCGCTCCAGCTCGGCGATGATCCGCAGCGCGCTGGACTTCGGCGCGCCGGTGACCGAGCCGGGCGGGAAGGCCGCCGCGAACAGCTCCGGCCAGCCCGCCCCCTCGGCCGGCCGGCCCCGGACGGTGGAGACGAGGTGGACGAGACCGGGGTGCTTCTCCACCACGCAGAGGTCGGGCACGGTGACGCTGCCGGTGGCGCAGACCCGGCCGAGGTCGTTGCGGACCAGGTCCACGATCATCACGTTCTCGGCGTGGTCCTTCTCCAGCAGATCGGCCTCGGTCCGGCCGGTGCCCTTGATCGGCCCGGACTCCACCGTCCGCCCGTCGCGCCGGAGGAAGAGCTCCGGGGAGGCGGTGGCGATCTCCACGCCGTGGCCGGGCAGCCGGATCGTTCCCGCGTACGGAGCGGGGTTGCCGCGGGCGAGCAGGGAGGTCAGCGCGTCGACGTCGGCACCGGTCCCGCCGCCGGGGAGCGGCGCGGACAGCACCCGGCAGAGGTTGGCCTGGTAGACGTCGCCCGCCGCGATGTGTTCACGGATCCGCCGTACGCCCGCCGTGTAGGCGTCACGGTCCAGCGAGGAGGTCCAGTCCCCGCCGGCGGGCCCGCGCCAGGCTCCGGGCGCGGGAGGGGGCACCGCTTCCTTGCGTACGTCGGAGAAGCGGGCGCAGACGATACGACCCTCGAAATCAGCGGATACCGCCCAGAAACCGGACGAGTCGAGAGCCGCGGGATCGTGGGTCACATCCTGCAGACCGGAGGCTATGAGGCCGTCGAAACGGGCCAAGGGGGCGAGGTCGGACACGCGAATGAGTCTAGGACGGTGTGCGGTGACCTGCGTCGGGGCGAGGACCGGGCCGGGGTCGGCGCAGCACGCTGCACAAACGCGTTTTTGTACTGGCCCAGGAATCCGCTAGAGTTCAACACGTCGCCGGGACACGCAAGCGGACCGGGAAAGACAAGCGGACGTAGCTCAGTTGGTAGAGCGCAACCTTGCCAAGGTTGAGGTCGCCAGTTCGAACCTGGTCGTCCGCTCGCAGAAGGTGGGGGATTCTTCCCGAGCCCCCATCCCTGGTGGAGTGGCCGAGAGGCGAGGCAACGGCCTGCAAAGCCGTCTACACGGGTTCAAATCCCGTCTCCACCTCCAAGGACGATTAGCTCAGCGGGAGAGCGCTTCCCTGACACGGAAGAGGTCACTGGTTCAATCCCAGTATCGTCCACTGATCCGTAAGGATCACTGGTCCGCAAGGATCCCCGCGCGATTAGCTCAGCGGGAGAGCGCTTCCCTGACACGGAAGAGGTCACTGGTTCAATCCCAGTATCGCGCACGCAGCACACACGAGGTAAACGCAGGTTCACCTGCGCGATTAGCTCAGCGGGAGAGCGCTTCCCTGACACGGAAGAGGTCACTGGTTCAATCCCAGTATCGCGCACCAGCAAGAACCCCCGGCCGTCCCCACGGCCGGGGGTTCTTTTGTCGTACTGCGTACGGTCCGCCCCTCCGTGGCCCGGGCGGCACGAGGCTTCCCGGGCCACGGAGAACGCTCAGGACGAGAACAGCATCCGGCCGAAGCCCTTCTGGCGGTGGTGGCCGTAGTGCCCACCGTGCCCGCCGTGCTGCGGCGCACCCCAGGCGGGGGCGTGAGCGGCGGGAGGGGCGGCCGGGTAGCCCTGCGGGGC
>NZ_JAFEUF010000295.1 GCF_016901035.1 Streptomyces durocortorensis | reverse complement strand
GGTCCGGGGGGCCGCCCGAAGGAAGGGCCGGGGGGTGTCCCCACCCCGGTCCACCGGGCTCCCTGATGGGCCGCGGGCCTCCGCTCGACAAGGCTGTTCCTATGACGACCTGGACCCGTAAGGCCTTACTCCTCACCGTCTCCGCCGCCGCGGCGGCCGGGACGCTCACCGCCGTCGGCGCGCCCGTCGCGCACAGCCGCCCGGCGGGGCCCGCCACGGCCCCGCTCAGCTGGGGCCCCTGCGCCCCGGTCCCGGGCACGACCGTCCCCGCCGGACAGCAGTGCGCCACGATCCGCGTTCCCCTGGACCACCGCGCCCCCGGCGGGCGCACCGTCGACCTGGCCGTCACCCGGCTGCGCACCGACCGGCCCGAGGCCCGGCGCGGCACCCTGCTCGTGCTCGCCGGCGGCCCCGGCGGCTCGGGGGTGCAGCGCGTCGCGCAGAAGGGCGAGGCGCTGCGGGCGGCGACCGAGGGTGCGTACGACCTGGTCAGCCTCGACCCGCGCGGGGTCGGCGGCTCCACCCGGGCCGGCTGCGGGATCCCCGAGGCGGACCGGCACCTGGTGACGCTGCGGGCCTACCCCGCGGCGGACGGCTCGATCACCGAGAACACCGCACGCGCCCGCCGTACCGCCGAGGCATGCGCCCGCGACGGCGGCCCGGTGGTGCGGTCCTTCAGCACGCGGAACCAGGCCCGCGACATCGACCGGCTGCGCGCCGCGCTGGGCGAGCGGAAGCTGTCCGTCTGGGGCCACTCGTACGGCAGTTACGCCGCGGCCGTGTACGCGCAGGAGCACCCGGAGCGGGTCGACCGGCTGGTCCTGGACAGCACCGGCGACCCGGACCCGGCGCGGGTGGCGCACGGCTGGATGACGAACGTGGGACCGGCCGTCGCCCTGCGCTTCCCCGACTTCGCGGCCTGGGCGGCGGACCCCGCCCGGGAGGCGGAAGGGCTCCGGCTGGCCCGGCGCGCCGAGGACGTCCAGCCGCTCTTCCTCGCGCTGGCCCGGGAGCTGGACCGCGCCCCGAAGGAGTCGGCGACCCCCGGCGTCCCGCTGACCGGGAACCGGCTGCGGCAGGCGCTCCACGGCAGCCTCAACAGCGATGCGGCGTTCGCCCCGCTGGCCCGGCTGATCCGGTCGGCGCAGGACCCGGCGGGCCGCCCGGTGCTGCCGCCGGAGCTGGCGGGCGCGCTGCCGGACGAGGACGCGTCGCTGACGATGGCGGTGATCTGCAACGACGTGCGCTGGCCGGGGCCGGACTCCGGCTACGCCCGCCGGGTCGCCGCCGACCGGGCGCGGTATCCGCTGACCGCCGGGATGCCCGCGAACATCTCCGCGTGCGCCTTCTGGAAGTACGACCAGGAGCCGCGGCCCACCCGGATCACCGACGAAGGCCCCTCGAACGTCCTGATGATCCAGAGCCTGCGCGACCCGGCCACCCCGCTCGCCGGGGCCCGGAAGATGCGGGCGGCGCTCGGCGAGCGGGCCAGGATGGTGACCGTCGAGCGGGGCGGGCACGGAATGTACCTGGGCAACGGCAACGCCTGCGGCGACCGGACGGTCAGCGACTTCCTCGTCACCGGGAAGCGCCCCGCCCGGGATGCCCACTGCCCGAACTGAGCGGCCTTCCCAGGGGTGTCATACCGGGTGATTCCGGCATGCTCCTTGCTATACACGAGCGATGGAGTACCCGGGCACCCTCGTCCTGATCATGGCCCTGGCGGTTCTCGCCCCGCTGCTCGGCTACGCGACCGGGCGGTGGCTGCCCGTTCCGGTCGTCATCTTCGAGATCGTGCTCGGGATCCTGGCCGGGCCCGATGTGCTCGGCTGGGCCCATCACGACCAGGTCATCGACACCCTGTCCGACCTCGGGCTCTCGATGCTGATCTTCCTGGCGGGGTACGAGATCCGGTTCGCCGAGGTCCGCGGCGACACGCTGCGCCGGGCCGGCGGGGCCTGGGTGCTGTCGTTCGCCGCCGGGCTCGGCGTCGCCCTGCTGCTCAGCGGGGCGGACCTGGCGAAGAGCCTGGTCATCGGCACCGCGCTGACCAGCACCGCGCTGGGCGCGGTGCTGCCGATCCTGCGGGACGCGGGGCGTCTTGAAGGGCGCTTCGGGTCGGTGGTGATGGCGTTCGGCTCGGTGGGGGAGTTCGGGCCGATCATCGCGATGGCCCTGCTGTTCAGCGGCCGCAGCCCGGGGGCGGCGAGCGCGGTGCTGGCGGTGTTCGCGGTCCTCACGGCGGGCGCGGTGTTCTGGGCGATGCGGCCCCGGCCGCCGTGGTTCGCCCGGATCATCGCGATGACCCTGCACAGCAGCGGCCAGTTCGCCGTCCGCTTCGTGATGCTGCTGCTGGCCGGGATGCTGGGGCTCGCCCATGTCTTCGGCCTGGACACCCTGCTCGGCGCGTTCGCGGCGGGGATGCTGACCCGGCTCGTCCTCCAGGGGGCGGTGCCCGAGCGCAGCGACGCGATCCTGGAGCGGGTCGAGGCCATCGGCTTCGGCTTCCTCGTGCCGTTCTTCTACATCGTCACGGGCATCGACTTCGACCTCGCGGCACTTCTGGACGGCGGCCGCCCGCTGGTGCTCCTGCCGGTCTTCCTGCTGCTGTTCCTGCTGGTGCGCGGGGTTCCGGCGTATCTGCTGGCCCCGCGTGACCTGACCGGGCGCGCCCCGCGGGCCGCGCTCGGGCTCTTCTCGTCCACGTGTCTGCCGCTGGTGGTGGCGATCACCGCGATCGGTCTGGACGACAAGGTGATCGGGGCGGGGGAGGCCGCGGCCCTGGTCGCCGCCGCGATGGTGTCGGTGCTGGTGTTCCCGCTGCTGGCGTTCCGGCTGCTGCGCGGGGAGGAGGACGGCGGCGGGGCCGTTCCGGGGCGGGCGGCGGAGAGCGGGGAGGCGTGGTGACCTGCTCGCCTGTGCCTGTGCCTGCGGCTGCTCCGGCCCGTACGGCTCGGTGAAGCGTGGCGGACCGGGCCCGTACGGCCGCCTACGCCTGCGGCTGCGCCGGGCCCTCCTCCGTCGGTACGCACAGCACCGGGACCGCCGACATGTGCAGCAGCTTGTGCGGGGTCGAGCCCAACAGGGCGCCGCGCATCGGGCTCTCGCCCCAGGTGCCGACCACGATGACCCGGGCCGCGTGCCGTTCGGCGGCGTCCAGCAGGGCCTGTGCGGGCTTCTCGTCGAGCACCTCGACCGTGGCCCGCACGCCCGCCTCCTCGGCCGCCGTGAGCGCGTGCTCCAGGCCGGTGCGCCCGGCCTGCCGGATCGCGTCGTAGTGGCTGCGGTACTCGGCCCCGTCGCGCAGGCCCGGGGCCGCCGCCCCGTAGACGAGGACCAGGTCCTCCCCGTACGCCGCCGCCACCTCGATGGCGATGCGCAGGGCGCGGGCGGCGCCGGGGGACTCGTCGTAACCGAGGACGACCGACATCTCACGGCCCCTTCCGGGTCGGGGCGTGCACCAGGTCAGGGTCCGCGACCCCCGGCCGCTCCTGCCAGAACGCCTTGTCGCGCAGCCGCCACACCACCATGAGGACCACGCCGACCAGGGCGATCACGATGCCGATGACGAGTGGCGGGCCGAGTCCGAACCAGGAGGTGCCGCTGTAGGAGTTGGCCGGGTCGGACATGTCGATGACCGAGCGGACGAGCAGCCAGGTCAGCAGCCCGGCGCCGACCACCGGGCCGAGGCCGATGAGCAGGAAGTTGCGCACGCTCTCGGTCAGATGGCGCCGGTAGTAGACGGCGCAGGCCACCCCGGTGAGCGCGTAGTAGAAGGCGATCAGCAGGGAGAGGGCGGTGAGGGAGTCGAACAGGGCGTTGGTGGAGATCTGGTTGACCACCAGGTACCAGGCGATGGCGATGCCCGCGACCCACCACGTACTGACGTCCGGGGTCCGGAACCGGGGGCTGATGTGCCCGAAGTGCCGCGGCAGCGCCTGCCGGCGGGCCATGGACAGGGCGGTCCGGGACGCCGGGATGATCGTCGTCTGGGTGGAGGCGATCGCGGAGGTGGCCACCGCCAGCAGCAGGATCCAGTCCCAGCCGCCCAGGACGTCCCCGGCGAGCTGGGCGAAGATGAACTCCTCCTCGCCCGCGTTCTCCGCCAGGAACGCCGTCCCCGCGAAGGCGACGACCGCGATGGCGACCGACAGGTAGGTCACCAGGAGCACGACGGTGGACCACAGGCCCGCCTTGCCCGGTGCGCTCGCCGAGTCCTTCGTCTCCTCGGTGAGGTTGACCGCGGACTCCCAGCCCCAGTAGATGAACACCCCGAGCAGCAGCCCGCCGGTCAGCGCGGCCCCGCCGGCCCCGAACGGGTCCAGCCAGCCGAACGACGGCTCGATCGAGTCGAAGCCGGTCGTGCCCGCGTACACCCGGTAGAGCGCCACCACGACGAAGACCAGCAGGAACGCGATCTGGAGGAGGATCAGCACGTTCTGCACCTTGGCGGACAGCTCGGTGCCGATCACGCAGAGCCCGGTCATCACGATGATCAGCAGCACGGTGAGCAGCTGGCGCACGAAGTCGTTCTCGACCCAGCCGTCCAGACCCACCGCCAGCAGCGTGAAGCTCACCGCCACATCGGCCAGCGAACCCACCACCAGGACACCGGTCATGGTGATCGCCCAGCCGCCCAGCCAGCCCGCCCAGGGGCCCATCGCCCGGGTCACCCAGGAGAACGTCGTACCGCAGTCCTGGTCGACCTTGTTCAGGTAGTAGAACGCCGAGGCGATCAGCAGCATCGGCACGAACGAGGCGAACATGACGCCCGGGGCGTAGATCCCCACCAGGGCGACGATCGGGCCGATGACGGCGGCCAGCGAGTACGCCGGGGAGGTCGCGTTCAGACCGATGACAAGGGCGTCGACGAACCCGATCGCGTTCGGCTTGAGGCCGACATCCGGTTCGTCCCGCACACGGTCGTGGGCCATGGTTCCTCGTTCCGCCGGGCACCCCCGCCGGGAGCGGGCGATGATCCGGATCTCATCGTAAGAAGACCCGGCGGAACGCGCATTCCGGACGAATGCCCTCCGGCCGGTGGGGGTCACCCGAACGGCCCGCTCCTCTGCGAAGCCGGAGGTCAGGGCGCAGGGTGGAGTCCATGTGGTCCCGCCGACTCGTCCTGGGCGTTCTGGTCCTGCCCCTGGCCCTCCTGGTGTTCGGGGACGGCCCGGTGTTCCACGCGCCGGACAAGGAGCTGGCCACCGGACCCCGCCCGCCGCGCGGTCTTCCGCAGCCGGCCGTCGTCAGCCGCCGGGACTGGCACGCGGACGAGGAACTGGTCCGGGAGGGGCCGCAGTACACCGGCGCGGCGCGGGCGGTCTTCGTCCACCACACCGGCAACCCCAACGACTACGACTGCGCGGACGCCCCCGACCTGATCCGGGCCGTCCAGCGCGACCACATCCGGCAGGACGGCTGGGACGACATCGGCTACAACTTCCTCGTCGACCGCTGCGGCACCATCTACGAGGGCCGGGCCGGCGGGGTCGGCCGCTCGGTGCTCGGCGCGCACACCAAGGGGTTCAACGCCGACACGGTCGGCATCGCGGCGATCGGCAACTTCGGTGAGGGGGCCGAGGTGCCGAAGGCGATGATGGACGCGCTGGTGAAGCTCGCCGCCTGGAAGCTGCGGCCCGGGGCGGACCCGCTGGGCAGCGTCGACCTGGTCTCGACGAACGACGAGAGCCGCTTCGACGAGGGCCAGGTGGCCCGGCTGCACGTCGTCTCCGGCCACCGCGACAGCTTCGAGACCCGCTGCCCCGGCGACGCGCTCTACGCGCTGCTGCCCGAACTGCGGGAGCGCGCCGCGAAGCTGCGCGCCGCCGTCCCCGGACACTCTGCGGCGGCCCGGCTGCGCCCGTCCTTCTGACCCCGGCCGGCCTCGGGGGACTACCGGGCGACGAACTGCGTGAGTATCGCCTGCACCTCGTAGATGTCGACGCCCTTGGTGAACGTCTTCTGGAGCGGGGTCGGACTGCCCGAGATCCAGATCTTCAGCTCGGCGTCGAGGTCGAACGTCCCGGCCGTCTCCACGGCGAAGTGCGTGATGCTGCGGTACGGCACGGAGTGGTACTCGGTCTTCTTGCCGGTGATGCCCTGCTTGTCGACCAGGATGAGCCGCCGGTCCGTGAACAGGATGGTGTCGCGGATCAGCAGGAACGCGGCGTGCACCTGCTCGCCCTGCCCGAGCAGCCGGGCGTAGTCCTGCTGGGCGGTGGCCGGATTGATCGTGTGGGCGTTGCCGAACAGTGCCATGAGGTCCCCGTCTCTCGGTCGTCGTACGTAGTCGTCGTACGTACAGGAGTACGCGCCGATGGGGGCGATGGTTCCCCCGCGCCCCGGACCCGGCTCCCGGGCTACAGCGGTACGACCGTCGCCTCGGTCGCCTTCACGCTGGTCCAGACGGCGCTCCCGTCGGCGATCCCCAGTTCGGCGGCGGCCCCCGGGGTGATCTCCGCGACCAGGTCCGGGGCCTCGGCCGAGGTGATCAGCAGCCGCAGCCGGCTGCCGCCCGAGGTGATCTCGCGGACGGTGCCGGGCCAGACGTTGCGGGGGGAGCCGGTGGGCCGCTCCCGGTGTACGGAGACGGCTTCGGGCGCGATGACCGCCAGCGCGTCCGTGCCCGCCGGGAGGGGCTCGGCGACGACGAGCCGGCCGCCGCCCTCCAGCGCCAGGCCGTCGTCGGTGGCGGTGCCGGGCCAGGCGTTGCGGCCCAGCATCCGGGCCACCCACGGCGAGCGCGGGTGCCGGGTGACCTCGGCGGGCGGCTCGTCCTGGAGGGCCCGCCCGTCCTCCAGCACCAGGACCCGGTCGGCCAGCGAGACCGCCTCGACCGGGTCGTGGGTGACGATCAGGCAGACGCCGCCGAAGTCCGCGAGGTGCCCGCGCAGGGTGTGCCGTACCCGGGCCCGGGTGGTCTGGTCGAGGGCGGCGAGCGGTTCGTCCAGCAGCAGGAGCCGCGGGCGGGCGGCGAGCGCGCGGGCCAGGGCGACCCGCTGGGCTTGGCCGCCGGAGAGCTGGGCGGGCCTGCGGTGGGCGAGGTGGCCCACCCCGAGCCGGTCCAGCCAGCCCTGGGCCTCGCGCCGGGCCTCGGCGCGGGGCACGCCGTGGGCGCGGAGCCCGTACGCCGTGTTGGACAGGGCGTTCAGGTGCGGGAAGAGCGCCCCGTCCTGGGGCACCCAGGCGACGCCCCGGCGGTGCGGGGGGAGGGCGGTGACGTCGCTGTCGCCCAGGCGCAGGGCGGCGTGCGCGCGGGGGGTGAGGCCGAGGAGGGCCCGCAGCAGGGTGGTCTTGCCCGCGCCGTTGGGGCCGACCACCGCGATGGTGGTGCCGGGT
>NZ_JAFEUF010000294.1 GCF_016901035.1 Streptomyces durocortorensis | reverse complement strand
ACCCCGCTCCACCCGCGCCCGGTACGCGTCCACCGCCGCCTCCGCCACCGGCCCGGAGCCGGCCACGTCCAGCCGCGACAGCACCGCCGTCGCATCCCGCAACGCCTCCGCCAGCTCCCGCTCCGCCTCGCCCAGCGACGGCACCGACGCGGGCAGCGCCTCCCGAACCGGCAGCACCCGCCACACCACCTCGACGTGCAGATCCCCCTCGGGCCCGGCCTCGCTCACCTCCGGCACCAGCCCGTACGGCACTCCGTACGCGACGACCGCCTCCTCCGCCTCCAGCGCCCGCGCGTTGAAGTCCGGCGGACCGCTCAGCCCCAGCGGATGCCCCGGCACCGGCAGCGCGACCCGGAAACCGGTGGCCCCGAGCCCTCTCAGCCGGCCGAGCGCCAGCGTGAGCCCGACCGGCCCCGCCTCACCCGGCAGCCCCTCGACGCGGTGCACCGCGTCCTCCCCGACAATCGCGAGGGCTGCCTCGTCCGGCGAGACGAGTCCCGCCAGAAGCGCGTTTCCCCAAGCGGCCAACAACCCTGAACGTGGTTCGACAAGCATGCCGACAGCCTAGGGAACGTCCGGGCAAAGCCCGGGGTGCGGACCTCACGCCCGAACCACTCGCGCGGTGGCGTAGGTTTTCCCTGGGAGCCGTGCCCACCGGCACGCGACGATCGACGAGACTGCTTGGGGAGACAACGCGCCATGAGCGATGTACTGGAGCTGGTGGACGTATCCGTGGTCCGGGACGGACGCGCTCTGGTGGACGACGTCTCCTGGTCGGTCAAGGAGGGGGAGCGCTGGGTCATCCTGGGCCCCAACGGCGCCGGCAAGACGACCCTCCTGAACCTCGCGTCCAGCTACCTCTTCCCGAGCAAGGGGACGGCCACGATCCTCGGCGAGCAGCTCGGCGGCGTCGGCACCGACGTCTTCGAGCTCCGCCCCCGCATCGGCATGGCGGGCGTCGCGATGGCCGACAAGCTGCCCAAGCGCCAGACCGTGCTGCAGACGGTCCTCACCGCCGCGTACGGCATGACCGCCACTTGGCACGAGAACTACGAGGCCGTCGACGAGGAGCGCGCCCGCGCCTTCCTCGACCGCCTCGGCATGACCGAGTACCTGGACCGCAAGTTCGGCACGCTCTCCGAAGGAGAGCGCAAGCGCACGCTGATCGCCCGCGCCATGATGACCGACCCCGAACTGCTGCTCCTGGACGAGCCCGCCGCCGGGCTCGACCTCGGCGGGCGCGAGGACCTCGTCCGCCGCCTCGGCCGCCTCGCCCGCGACCCGTTCGCCCCCTCCATGATCATGGTCACCCACCATGTCGAGGAGATCGCCCCCGGGTTCACCCACGTCCTGATGATCCGCCAGGGCAAGATCCTCGCGGCCGGCCCCATGGAGACCGAGCTCAGCTCCCGCAACCTCTCCCTCTGCTTCGGCCTGCCGCTCATCGTCGAGCACACCGGCGACCGCTACACCGCCCACGGCCTCCCGCTCTCCTGACCGAGGTCGCCGACCGAGGCCATCGCGGCCCGATCGGCAGGCCGTTCACCGCAGTTGACCCCCGTGCGCCCTGTCGGTGACGCACCGACAGTCCTACGATGACCATGTGGACATCGACGCATGGGTGTGGTGGCTGATCGGCGCGGTGGGACTGGGCATCCCCCTCGTCCTGACCGCGATGCCCGAATTCGGCATGTTCGCCGTCGGGGCGGTGGCCGCATCGGCCGTCGCGGCCCTCGGCGGCGGAATCGTCGCCCAGGTGCTGGTCTTCGTCCTGGTCTCGGTCGCGCTGATCGCCGTCGTGCGCCCGATCGCCGCCAGACACCGGGCCGGACAGGTCGGGCAGGCCAGCGGCATCGACGCCCTGAAAGGCCGTCAGGCGGTCGTGCTGGAACGGGTATCGGCCGACGGCGGCCGGATCAAGCTCGGCGGCGAGGTCTGGTCGGCCCGCTCGTACGACGCCGACCAGGTCTTCGAGCCCGGCACCAAGGTCGATGTCATCGAGATCGACGGAGCCACGGCCGTCGTCATGTGACCGAAGCGCGCACAGGGCGGGCCCACGTCTGCCAGACTCGAAGTCGATCATGTCGATCATCAGGAGACACCGGCCCGGACGGCAACTCACCGACCACCGGCCGCTCCTGAGGACCGAACCCGATCACCGCGACCCACCGGCCAACGAAGGGCACGAGAGACACGATGCAACCGATCATCATCGTTCTGATCATTCTGGTGGTGCTCGTCTTCATCGCCCTGATCAAGACGATTCAGGTCATCCCGCAGGCCAGCGCCGCCATCGTGGAGCGATTCGGCCGCTACACCCGCACCCTGAACGCGGGCCTGAACATCGTCGTCCCGTTCATCGACTCGATCCGCAACCGGATCGACCTCCGTGAACAGGTCGTGCCCTTCCCGCCGCAGCCGGTGATCACCCAGGACAACCTGGTCGTCAACATCGACACCGTCATCTACTACCAGGTGACCGACGCCCGCGCCGCGACCTACGAAGTCGCCAGCTACATCCAGGCGATCGAGCAGCTCACCGTCACCACCCTCCGCAACATCATCGGCGGCATGGACCTGGAGCGCACCCTCACCTCCCGCGAGGAGATCAACGCGGCCCTGCGCGGCGTCCTCGACGAGGCCACCGGCAAGTGGGGCATCCGCGTCAACCGCGTCGAGCTCAAGGCGATCGAGCCGCCCACCTCCATCCAGGACTCGATGGAGAAGCAGATGCGCGCCGACCGCGACAAGCGCGCCGCGATCCTCACCGCCGAGGGCATCCGGCAGTCCCAGATCCTCACCGCCGAGGGTGAGAAGCAGTCCGCGATCCTGCGCGCCGAGGGTGAGGCCAAGGCCGCCGCCCTGCGCGCCGAAGGTGAAGCCCAGGCCGTCCGTACGGTCTTCGAGGCCATCCACGCCGGAGACCCGGACCAGAAGCTCCTCTCGTACCAGTACCTCCAGATGCTCCCGAAGATCGCCGAGGGCGACGCCAACAAGCTCTGGATCGTGCCCAGCGAGATCGGCGACGCCCTCAAGGGCCTCAGCGGCGCCTTCGGGAACCTCGGCGGCGGCATGCCCGGCTTCAACACCGGCGGCGACGGCGGAAACGGCGGCAACGGCGGAAGCGGCAAGGGCAGCATCCCGGCCCCCGCGGTGGAACGACGCGAGGAACCCCCGGTCTCCTGACCCGGAAACCCCTTCGTGCATGATCAGTGAGGCCCCTCGACCTTCATGGCGGGGAGGCGTCACTGACCACCGAAGGAGATGGCCTTGTCCATCTGGGAAATACTCGCCGTCTTCGCGGCCGGAGTCGGCGCGGGCACGATCAACACGATCGTCGGCTCGGGCACCCTGATCACCTTCCCCGTCCTCCTCGCCACCGGCCTCCCCCCGGTCACGGCGACGGTCTCCAACGCGCTGGGCCTCATCCCCGGCTCCATCAGCGGAGCCATCGGCTACCGCAAGGAGCTGGCCGGCCAGCGCCGCCGCATCATCAAACTGGGCATCGGAGCCGCCATCGGCGGCCTCACCGGAGCCATGCTCCTGCTCGCCCTGCCCTCCACGGCCTTCGAGACGATCGTCCCGGTCCTGGTCGCCATGGCCCTCGTCCTCGTCATCCTGCAACCACGCATCAGCAAAGCCGTGCAGCGCCGCCGTGAACACACCGGCACCGTGGCCCGCACCGACGGCGGCCCGCTCCTGTTCACCGGCCTCATGCTCGCCAGCGTCTACGGCGGCTACTTCACCGCCGCCCAGGGGATCATCTACCTCTCCCTCATGGGCATGCTGCTCGACGACACGATGCAGCGCCTCAACGCCGTCAAGAACGTCCTGGCCGCCATCGTCAACAGCATCGCGGCGCTGTTCTTCCTCTTCGTCGCCCACTTCGACTGGACGGCCGTCGCCCTCATCGCGGTCGGCTCGGCCATCGGCGGCCAGATAGGTGCCAAGGTAGGCCGCCGCCTGAGCCCCACCGTCCTGCGCGCCCTCATCGTGGCCGTCGGCACGGTGGCCATCGTCCAGCTCCTGCTCCGCTGACACACGTGGGCCCGCCCCCGCACAGGGACGAGCCCACCCATACAGCACCAGGCGTACGTCATCTACGCCCAGCTCCACACGGCGGCGTCACCGTCCTACGCCGCAGCTGCCGACCGGTCCAGCCACTCGGGCAGCGCCGAGCGGTCGCCGGCCCCCATCGCCAGCAGCATCGCCTCGGCGGGGGAGGGCACGAACGGCTGCTTCAGCAGCGGCATCCCCGCCTGATCCGGCGTCCGGGCCGCCTTGCGGTGGTTGTCCTCGGCGCAGGAGGCCACCGTGTTCAGCCAGGTGTCCTGCCCGCCCTGGGCACGCGGCACCACATGGTCGACAGTGGAGGCCCGCTTGCCGCAGTACGCGCACCGGTGCTGGTCCCGTATGAGCACACCCCTTCTGGACCACGGGGCCTGTCTTCGGAACGGCACCCGTACGTACCGGCAGAGCCTGATCACCCGGGGCGCCGGAATGTCCACGGCGGCACCACGCATACGGAGCTCGGGATGCGACTGCTCGACGACGGCCTTGTCCGTCAGGATCAGGACCACCGCACGGTTGAGCGTCACTGTCGACAGCGGCTCGAAGCTCGCGTTGAGAACCAGCGTGTCACGCATCCTGCCCACCTCCCGTGTGCCGCCCGCCCCCTGGCAGGCCCGGATCAACTCTGGCTGGGCAGGCCGCGATGGACAACGCAATAAAAAATGCCCTGCTCTGATCTCTCCAAGACCAGAGCAGGGCAAACAGCAGACGAACTAATCGTCGGCGGGAGCCTGGTACTCACCGATCAACTGCGCACGGCCCAGCGTGTGGAACCGGAGGTTGAACCCGACCACCGCGGGCGAGGAGTCGCTGTCGATCCCGAGCGTCTCGGTGTCCACCGCGTACACGGTGAACACGTACCGGTGGTTCTCCCCGGCCGGCGGCGCGGCACCGCCGAACTCCTTCGCCCCGTAGTCGTTACGGGCCTGAACGGCACCCGCCGGCAGCCCCTTGAACTCCCCGCTGCCCGCACCGGCCGGCAACTCCGTCACCGACACCGGAAGGTCGAAGAGCGTCCAGTGCCAGAACCCGCTGCCCGTCGGCGCGTCCGGGTCGAAACACGTCACGGCGAAGCTCTTGGTCCCCTCGGGGAAGCCCTCCCACCGCAGCTGCGGCGAAGTGTTCCCGCCCGCAAGCACCTGGGCGTCGCCCAGCACGGCCCCCGGCGCGAGGTCGTCGCTCACCACGGTGAACGCCGGCACCTCCGGATGGAAGTCATGCGGCAGCGGGGCCCTGTTCGGCTCGGTCACGTCTCGCACCTCTCCTGATCGGTTCGTCTGCCTACTGCCCCGACTGTAGGGGGCGTACCGCCCTCGCTCCGGAGGGCGTACCGCCGCCTACAGCCAGTTGCGCTGACCGCCGACCTGGGCGAGCCACTGGTTGAGGTACGCCGCCCAGTCGGTCGACTGGTAGTCGTGCAGACCCACCTTGAACGCGCGGTAGGAGTCGCTGCCCTCGCTGAACAGCCCCGGCTTCTTGTCCATCTCCAGGACGACGTCCATCTCGCGGTCGTCGGCGACGAACGTCAGCTCCACCTGGTTCAGCCCGCGGTACTGCGTCGGCGGGACGAACTCGATCTCCTGGTAGAACGGCAGCCGCTGACGCGTCCCGCGGATGTGCCCGCGCTCCATGTCCGCGCTGCGGAAGCCGAAGCCCAGCTGCCGGAAGGCGTTCAGGATGGCTTCCTGCGACGGCAGCGGGTGCACGTTGATCGGGTCCAGGTCACCGGAGTCCAGCGCGCGAGCGATCTCCAGCTCGGTGGTCACCCCGATGTTCATCCCGCGCAGCTGCTGGCCGCCGAACATGGTGATCGGGGTCTCCCACGGGATCTCCAGGCCGAACGGCACGACGTGCACCGCGCCCGCCTGCACCTCGAAGGCACCGCCGAGGTTCAGCTTGGTGAACTCGATGTCCTGCTTGGTCTCCTGGTCCGCGCTCTCCACCTCGACCCGCGCCTGGAGCCCGACGTTGAGTCCCTCGATCTGCTGGGCGACCGAACCGCCCTGGATCCGCACCTCACCCTGGACGACCCCACCGGGGACGACATTCACCTCGGTGAGCTCGGTCTCCACCGAGGCACCGCCGGCACCCATGCTCGCGAGCAGCCGCTTGAAGCCCATAGTCACTCCTTCTTGGTCCTGACCCCTACATACGCGCCACGACGGTAGCCGGTTCCCCTCGGAGCGATCCCAGTACCCTCGGACGCCATGACCAAAAGCCTGGACCGCACTCCACTGACGCGGGACTTCTTCGCCCGCGATGTCCTGGAGGTAGCCCCGGACCTGCTCGGCCGCACCCTCGTACGCCGGGAGCCGACGGGCACGATCGAGCTGCGTCTGACCGAGGTGGAGGCGTACGCGGGCGAGATCGACCCCGGCTCGCACGCCTTCCGCGGCCGCACGCCCCGCAACAGCACGATGTTCGGCCCGCCCGGTCACACGTACGTCTACTTCACGTACGGGATGTGGCACTGCCTCAACCTGGTCTGCGGCCCGGACGGCCACGCCAGCGGAGTCCTGCTCCGGGCCGGCGAGATCAACGTCGGCGCCCACCTGGCCCGCGACCGACGCGTCTCGGCCCGCAACGACAAGGAACTGGCCAAAGGTCCGGCCCGCCTCGCCACCGCCCTCGACGTCGACCGCGACCTGAACGGCAGCGACCTCTTCGGCGGCCCCGCCCCGGCACTGTCCGTCCTGCACGGCACCCCGCCACCCCGTGACCTCGTACGCAGCGGCCCCCGCACAGGAGTCGGCGGCGACGGCGCCCACCAACCGTGGCGGTTCTGGATCGAGGGGGATCCCACGGTCAGCCCGTACCGCGCCCACGCACCGCGCCGTCGTCCCAGCCGCAAGGCGACTTGACGCACCTTCGGCGGACGCCTAATGTAGTCCGAGCCGCTTGACACGGGTACAGCTCTCGGAACAGTCCATCGGACCGGGCCGAGCCACTCGGAGCGGCCAAACCACTACCTACGACTCACCCTGGCGGGTGCGAATTCGGCATGCCCGTAATTCGCCCTATCGGCTCGATTATGAGCTGCCAAGAGAATCGGTTAACGTAGCGGACACGCCGAAAGGCAAGGCCACTCCGCGGGCCACCGGAATATCGAATTCGGACCGGAAACGGAACGAAAAAGAGTCTGGTAAAGTCGGACTCGCCGGAAAGGGAAAACGCGAAAGCGAAGGACCTGGAAAGCGAAACTGCACGGCCCGCTTCGACCGGGAGTCAGACACTGGAAAGCGTCTGATAGAGTCGGAAACGCAAGACAGCAGGACAAAGAA
>NZ_JAFEUF010000293.1 GCF_016901035.1 Streptomyces durocortorensis | reverse complement strand
GAGCTGGAGGGCGGCGCGCCTGCGGGCGGGGGCGTCGGGGGAGAGGTCGGTGCGGGCGGTGCCGAGGTCGGTGGCGGTGGTGCCGGTGCGGGTGCTCGTATCGGGGTCGGCTCGGCCTCCGGCGGCCGAGCGTCGGCTCCGGCCGCCGACTTCGCCCTCGGCTCGGGGTCGGGTCCCCGCTCGGGGACGGGCCCCGGCTCCCCGGCCGGACCCGGCTCGCGTCCGGGCCCGGGCCCGGGCACAGGTTCCTGCTCCCCGACAGGATCCAGCCCGCGGGCAGTCTGCGGCTCCCGGGCAGCCTCCGGCCCGCGGCCGAACCCCGGCTGGTGGGGCGTCGGCTCAGGGGCCTCCGGCTCCGGCTCCGGCGCAGCCCCCCGCCCCGGTCGTACGGGCTCGGAGGACCAGCCCAGGTATCCACCGCAGTTGCCGCAGAAGTCGTCGGTCTCGCCGTTGGCCGTGCCGCACGCCGGGCAGGAACGCATCACGTCAGCCTCCAGTCTGTTCAGGCGCGTCAGGTGCTTCGGGTGGTACCGGCGGGCCCGGCAGGACCTCCACCCGGCAGGTCAGGTGGACGGGGCAGGCGGCCGTGGCGACCTCGAGGACCCGGCGGGCGTCCACCGTGCCGTCCTCGCGCACCGGCCAGACCCGGACGAGCAGTTCGCCGGTCGGCGGCGGCGGGAGCGCTGTCCCCGGCTCGGCCGACCAGGTCGCGCCCCCGCCGTCCCGGACCTCCGCGTGCACCCCGCAGCACAGCCGCAGCCGCTCCACGAGGCCCCGCCGCGTGCCGCGCCACCGGTGCAGTTCGACGGCGCGCGCGACGACCGCCCGGCGCAGCTCCACCGGCCACGCCGGATCGGCCTCCACGCCCACCCAGGACGCCAGCCACGGCAGGAAGTCCGCCGGGGCGAGGGCCGGGTCGACGTACGCGGGCAGGTTGTCCAGCGTGGACAGGACCGGGGCCAGCACCGTGTCCAGGCCCGCCGTGAACCGCTGGGCCAGGTCGTCGTCCGCGTACAGGGCGGGCAGCAGCTCGCCGATCGGGTAGCGGCTGGGCAGCCCGGGTACCGCCGCCCGCGTCATACGACCTCACCGGCCCCGCTCGCGGTGACCACCACCTGGTGCTGGTGCGAGAAGACCAGGGCCCCCGGCGCCACGTCGACCCGGTCCGCCGCCGCCCCGCGCCGCCCCGTGATCGGGTCCGCCGGGAACAGCCGGACGTCCTCCACGAGCCCCGCCCCCTCCACGTTCTGGAGCACGGCGAAGACCTCCCCGTACTGCACGGGCCTGCCGAACGGCCCCCCCCGCCCGTCCGCCCCGCCCCGCAACGGGTCGATGTGGCGGAACAGCGCCTCCAGCGCCTTCGCCCGGACCCGGTCCACATCGCCGGGCGCGGCCACCAGCCGGGCGACGACCGTGACGCCCTGGTAGGCGGGCGGTTCGACGACCAACCGGGTTCCCACCAGGCGCCGTTCGTCGAGTCGCTCCGTCACGGCCGCGAGCACCGCGTCCGAGGGGATCAGCTGCTCGAACCGCACCTGCCCGTCCTCGTCCGCCACCGCGTCCGGCACCACCAGCACCCGTACCGCACCGGCCTCGCCCCGCACGGCCGGCAGGCACCGCACCCGGCGCAGGGACGGCGCGGCCTCCCGGGCGATCAGCTCGTAGTCCTCGGCCGTCACCGCCCGCTCCTGCACCCGCAGGATGTTGGGCGCGCGCACCTTCGCGTTCTCCACGGTCTCCCCGTCGACCCCGCCGGCCGCCGCCTCGCGGTTGTTCACGCCCGCGACGTACGGCACCGAGCTGCGCAGCACGGAGATCGCGCCCCGGGCGACGTTCCCGGCCGACCCGCCACCCGTGCGGTAGCGAGGTACGCGGAGCTGGGCGCCCTTCTCGGGCACCGCCCCGTACGCGCGCATCGTGCCGTCCGGCTCCCGTACCTCCGGCGGGAACGCGAACTCCCCGGCGACGGCGTCGATGCGGACATGCCGGTCGCCGGGGGCGGACGCGCCGAAGTGCTCGACCGGCGTCCAGATCTGCCAGCCCTCGTCGGTCGACACCTGGACGACGGGCGGCTCCCCGTCCAGCAGCAGCGGCGCCCGGCCCACCGTGAACCGCTGTCCGGCGACGCCCTCCGACACCCCGAGGGGCACGTCGAGGACGGTCTCCGCGTGCTCGGCCGCCGCCGTCCCGCCGACCGTGAACACCTCGGCCTCCCGGATCGTCGGCGACTCCGAGTAGAACGGCTGGCCCGGCTCCGGGGCGGTCACCCGGCAGCGCAGCCACCCCGCCCGGGTTCCGGCCACCACGGACGCCGTGTGCCCGGCCGGAACGAACACGACGACCTCGCCGGGCCGGTTGAGGCCGCCCGTGCTGTCGGTGCCGGTCGCGCACGTTACCCAGCGGGCCCCGTCCCACGCCTCCCACACCAGCGGGGGCTGACGTGGGTCGACGCCCACGCCCTCCACGCGGCTGTCCAGCCGGACGGCGACGATGCACCGGGGCGCGGCCGTCGGCAGCCCGAACAGCAGCGCGTCGCCGGGCTCCGGCCGGGCCTGGAAGCACGGGATGTCCTTGCCCGCGCCGAGCGGCGCGGTCCGGTCCGTCTGGTCGCCCGACACCGGCGCGGTCACCAGCCGGACCAGCGAACTCGGCACGATCGGCAGGTCCTCGGAGGTGGAGAACACCACCGGCTCCTCGGCCTCACCGCGCGCCGTGGCCACCTCCGTACCGGCGGGCAGGTGCACGGTCTCCGGCTGCGGCGCGGACAGCCAGAAGTCGATGTCGGCCCGCGCCACGGTCGGCGGGAACAGCGTCACGCCCAGCAGATCGAGGAAGGCCGCGTAGTTCTTGTCGGGCACCCGGTTCAGCCGGTACAGCAACTGGTCGACCATGTACGCGAACGTCTCGATCAGCGTCACCCCGGGGTCCGACACATTGTGGTCGGTCCACTCGGGGGAGCGCTGCTGGACGAACCGCTTGGCCTCGTCGACGAGTTGCTGGAAGCGCCGGTCGTCGAGGTTGGGGGAGGGCAGGGCCATCAGAGCCTCCCCGCTTCCGGCGCGGTCTCCGCGGCCGAGCCCTCGGAGGAGGGGATCGTGTAGAAGGGGAAGACCAGGTTGCGCAGGTCGTTGGTGGCCCGCACCGTGTAGTGCACGTCGATGTAGAGCGTGCCCTCCTCGATGGCGTCGAACGCGATCACCACGTCCGTCACCTCGATGCGCGGCTCCCATCGCTCCAGCGAGGTGCGGACCTCCTGCGCGATCCGCCCGGCGGTCGCCCCGTCGCCGGGCGCGAAGACGTACTCGTGGATGCCGCAGCCGAACTCGGGGCGCATCGGCCGCTCGCCCGGCGCGGTCCCGAGGATCAGCCCGATGGCCTCCTCGATCTCCTTGTCCCGCTCCACCAGGGCGATCCCGCCCGTCGGCCCGGTCCGCAGCGGGAAGCCCCAGCCGCGCCCGATGAATCCGCCGCCGCTCACATCGGGCCCCCGATCAGGACGTTGAACGCACCGCTGACGATGGGCGCGCCGCAGGTGGTCCTGTCGCCCATCCGGGCGGCGGGGAGCCCGCCGATCAGCACCGCGCCGCCGATCGCGGCGGCCGGATTGGGCATGATCACGTTGCCGGGGCCGAGCGCCGCGTGCGGGGGGACGACGCACCCGTGCAGGCTCCCGGTGACGGCCGCGGGCCGGCCGCCGATGAGCACGGTGGCCACGGCTATCGCGCCCGGGGGCGGGGTGCCGATGAGACCGCCGTGGGCGGTGCTGTCGCCCGTGCGGGCTGCGGGGGGCATGGCCGGGGTTCTCCTTGCTGTGAAAGGGACTTGGGGGATGTTGAGGGATGGGGAAGGGGCGGGCGGTCAGTTGATCCTGATGAGCTTGGCCTTGAGGACGGCGAGCAGTCCGCCGTCGACCGTGACCCCCGTCTTGCCGTTGACGGTCACCGAGCGGCCCTTGATGTTCACGTCACCCGTGGCTCCCGCGTCGAGCGTGATGCCGGAAGCGGACAGCGTCACCGAACTCAACTCCCGCGTTCCACCACGTGCTTTGACGGTGAGCGTGATCTCGCCCTTCTTCTCGTCGAGGACCACGTCGAGCCGTTTGTCGCCGGTGGCGATCCGTACCCCGGCCGGTCCGCGCGGGGCGTCCAGCAGCTCCAGCCGGTTCCCCGAACGGGACACAAGCGAACGGCGGTTGACCTTTCCGCTCGTCGGGTCGACCAGCGGGACATCGTGCGGGGAGGGCTTGTCGACCCCGTTGTAGAGCCCGCCGAGCACGTACGGGCTGTCCAGCAGCCCCTGCTCGAACCCGACCAGCACCTCGTCGTTGACCTCCGGGCTGAACACCCCGCCGCCGCCCTGGCCGCCCCATTGCACGGTGCGGACCCAGTCCGTGACGTACGTGTCGTCGAGCCAGGGGAACTTCAGCCGCACCCAACCGCGTTGGCCCTTGCCCTCCTCACGGATGTCGGTGACCACCCCGATCGCCAGACCCGGCATGCGCGGGCCGCGCGAGGGGGCGTTGCCACCGGCGGTCAGCCCCGACAGGGAACGGTCCGGCGAGGCGCTGACGATCACCGTCGTGCGGTAGCCGGTGTCCGGTTCGAGGACGTGGTGCGCGGCGGTCGCCGTGTACCGGCCGGAGAAGGCGGGCCCCACGTTGCCCAGCGCCACCGGCATGCCCGCCCGCAACTGCGGATTCCCGTACGCCACCGCCTCGACCTCCCCGAACCCGGCGCTGACGGACGCGGCGAGCGCACCGGCCACGGCCCGGGTCTCCGCCTGGGTGCGGTACGGGGTGTCGGCGATCGTCGTCCGGGATTTCCCCCCGAACATCTTGGCCGCCGTCGACGGGCTCATCCCCGGGGAGACCGTGTCGCTGCGCACGGACTGCTGCCGGGCCACCAGCCGGGTCTTGGTGTCGACGTTCCAGCCGCGCACCTCCACGCTGTCCGACCCGTCGGCCCCGGTCAGCACCGCGCGCAGGGCCAGCAGGTTGTTCCCGTACTCCAGGACCATCGGGTCGCGGGTGGCCGATGTCGACGGTGAGGGCGCCGAGGAGGCCGGGTCCGGCTTGGTGAACTGCAACAGGCCCTTGTCGTCCACCCGTACGGTGGCCCCGCTCTCGGCCGCGAGGTGCTGGAGGAACTCCCAGTCCGACACGTTCGGCTGGGTCAGCTGCTTGTACGTGATCGACGCCGCCTCGACCCTCCCGCAGGCGAGCCCTGCCCCGGCGGCGACCTTGCGGACGATGTCCGCCGTCTTCATGTTCCGGTATGCCACCACCTTCCGGCCGCGCTGGAGCCGGTGCGCCTTGGAGAACGCCCGGACGACGGTGAACGATCCGGTGGTGTCGGTGTCCAGCTCGATCGCGGTGACCTCCCCGGTGAACAGCCGCTCGCGGGACCGGTCCTTCACGGTGTTCACCGAGATCTTCAGCGGGGTGCCCATGCCGATGCCCGTCTTGGCGAGGAAGGTGTGGTCGGGATCCCGGTACATCAGGACGGCGGTGTCCGGCAGACCCACGTTCTCGTCGACCACACAGCTCACCAACTGGGTCGCCCACGCTGCGGGCAGCTCGGCGGGCGCCTCGACGATCGGGTCGGCGGCGAACGAGCGGCCCGTGGTCTCCTTCCCGCTCATCGGCCCTCCTCCGCTGACGGGTCTTCCCGCCCGGGCACCAGCAGTTCCCGGCCGGGCGTCAACGTCATCGGGTCGTCGATGTCGTTGGCGTGCGCGATGGTGCGCCAGGCGGTGGCGTCGCCGTACTCCCGCCAGGCCAGCAGCGGCAGGCTGTCCCCGGCCACCACCCGGTGCGTGCGCCGCGCCTCCTTCGAACCGGAGGTGGGGTTCTGGCCGGCCTGGCCGACGCTCGCCTCCTCGATCGACAGCGAGCAGGTGGCGCGCAGCGGCTTCCCGTCGACGTCGAACAGGGTGTACGAGACCGAGAGGTTGGAGAGCACCCCGTCGAACGAGGTCGTTTTCGACGTCCCCCAGTCGAACCGCACCCAGGGGCTTGCGGGCGTCTTGCGGGCCAGGCTCTTGGGGGTGGGGACACACGCCGTCATCAACTGCTCCACCGCCTTCTCCACGGAGTTGTCGTGGGTGGCGGTCGCGTCGAGGAACACCTCCAGTGACAGGGCCCGGGGCCCGCTGCCGACGAACTCGGGCAGCGCGGACTGCCCGGCCATCCGGGACGGGGTGCGCCGCCACTCGGTGCTCTTGCTCAGCGACAGCTTCGCGGGGTTGAACTGCAGCGTGAGCCGGGCGAGCGTGCCGCCGGGCTTGGCGCCCACGGTCGACGGCGGCTCCATGATGGTCAGCTGGGCACGGGCGCGGCTCGCGCGGAGAGCGGGTGACACGGCGTTCCTCCTTCCTCTCTCTACGTCCTGGTCGGGTACGGGGTCGGGCAGCGGGCGGTCAGGAGGGCTCCAGGCCCTCGTGGGCGATCTCCAACGTCTCGATCGCCGCCTGGGAGTTGGCCGGGTCGAAGGACGGCCCCTGCCAGCGCACCGGCACGATGCCGTGGACCTGCCAGCTGATGATCCGGCTGAGGTCGGGACGCAGCGCCACGATCTCGCCGTCCTTGGGCTCGACCCGCTGGATCGTCTCGTTCAGCCAGCGCGCGATCTTCATCGTGTCGGCGGTCACCGGGCGGGTCAGTGTGATGTTCGTCCAGGTGATCCGCCCCGGCAGCTGCCAGGTGAACCCGTTGTTGCCGCCCTCGGCGTACGTCTCCATCTCCACCTCGGCGCCCAGGCCCGAGCAGGTGTGGAACGCGCCCAGGTCGCTGCCGCCGATCGCGAGCTTGAAGAACACGCTCGTCGCGAAGATGTTGTCCGTCATACGTCTCTCGTCTTCTCTGCTTCTCGTCTTCTGTGCTGTCTCGGTGTGCGGGGCGGTGTGCGGGGGCAGCCGCCGCTGCTGTCAGCGGCGGCCGTCGTGCAGCCGCCCGCTGCGCTCGCGGCCCCGGCGCAGATCGGCGCGGATGAGCCGGCTCACCGGGTCGAGGAGCCGGCGGGCCAGCTCCTCGATCTCCGTACCGCTCAGCCGGTTCGCCGGAGCCGCGTCGGGGGCGTCGCCGGCCCCGCCCCCCGGTTCCGTTCGCTGCACGGCGGGCTTCGCCGGGGCGGCCTGCACGGGAACCCCGGTGATCCCGGCATCCGCCGCAGCCCGCTGGACCGCCTGCGCCCGGCTCTCCGGACGGCCCGCTCCGGCGCTCTGCGCGGGCGTGCGGGGCGACACGCGTACGGCGGGGCGCGGCGGCCCGCCGGGAGCGGCCCCGCCCACGGGGGCCGGAGGACCGGCGGCGTCGGGTGCGACGGGCAGCGCCAGCCGCTGTACGGGTACGGGCACGGCGTCCCCCGTCCGGGCGGCGGCGGGGGGATGCGGCCGGACCACGGGAACCGGGCGCGGGG
>NZ_JAFEUF010000292.1 GCF_016901035.1 Streptomyces durocortorensis | reverse complement strand
GCAGTTTTGAACTGGCTGCCAGCACCTCGATGCCGATGAGGCGGCCCTGCTCGTCGAAGTCGAGGTTGATCATGCCGCCGCAGGTCTCCCACCACCGAGGTGAATTCGCGTGACCGACGTACCGCACACCGGAGTGCCGACGGGCACCCTGCGTCTGACCGCCGCTCAGCAGGGGGTCTGGTTCGCACAGCGGCTCGACCCGGCGGATCCGGCGTACAACATCGCGGAGTACGCGGATATCAAGGGCCCGGTCGATCCGGACCTGCTGCGCCGCGCCGTCGGCCACACCGCGGCCGAGACGGAGGCACTGAGCCCTTTCCAACCTGCTGCAATTCGCACCGCGGTCGCCGCCAGGGCGGTGCTCGACTGTTCAGGAGTCTTCGGTGTCCAGCCGCTCCGCGGACTGGAGCAGGTACACGGGCAGTTTTGAACTGGCTGCCAGCACCTCGATGCCGATGAGGCGGCCCTGCTCGTCGAAGTCGAGGTTGATCATGCCGTCAACGTCCACCGGATCGCAGGGATACATGCGCGCGGACTTCACGCGGGCCTGCGGTTCGGTGAGATACACGTACGCTGCGTTCACTGTCTTGTCGTAGGTCACTCTGACGTCTGCCACAGTGAGCGGGCTCCCTTGCTGTCGTTTGCTGGCGGCGCTGTCCTGGTCGACGCCCCAGACCGCACCGCCCTCAGGCTGACGGGGCGAGGTGCAAGGCCAGGACAGCCTTGACGATGTCGGTGATGCGGGTGGTGCTGCAACGGAGTTTGCGAAGGAGCCGCCAACTCTTCAGGGTGGCGTTGGCCTGCTCGCCGACAGCTCGGATCCTGGCGTGGGAGGAGTTCACCGCCCGCTTGCCGGCTGGGAGCGTGCTCCATCGGCCCCTGTAAGGCACCCGGATCGTCCCCCGAGCTCCCTGATATCCCTTGTCTGCCCACGTTCGGACGCCGGCTTCGGTCAATGCTTCGATGATGCCGTGGGTGCGTGCTGCCTTGATGTCGTGGACGGCACCTGGCAGGGCAGGTGAGGCCCAAAGCAGCCGTCCGGACGCATCGGCGATGACCTGGACGTTCATGCCGTGCCGCTTGTGCTTGCCGGAGTAGTAGGGGCGGTCGGCAGCGATACGGTCGATCGACAGCAAGGTGCCGTCCAGGATCACGTATGCCTTGCTGGCGGCAACGGTCATGGCCTGCTGGAGCGTGGGGGCGAGGGCAGCCAAGACCTCAACCGCCTCGGCTATGTAGCGGTAGACAGTGGCCAGCCCGATCCCGAAGCCGGCCGCGAGCTGGGCGTAAGTGTGCCCGCAGCGCAGGTGGGCCAGGACGAGCAGGGCCTGTCGCTCCGCAGCCAGGCGGCGCCAGCGCGTGCCAAGCTCACGGCGCCGGGCCGTCAGCAGCTCGGACAGGTAGCGCAAAGTCGAGCTATAGACAGATCGATCCCCGATGGGTAGGAAAGCACGCGCAGCTCCGGGCAGACAGGTTGATCTCGGCCGACAACTCATCTACCAGGAGCTTCACCTCTTCCTCAACGCCACCCTGGACCAACCAGCCTGCTGCGCAGCCAGGTTGGAAAAGCCTCACCGACTGACATCGCGAGATACCTCGACCTCGACAAAAACAAGAACAAACCGACGCGCTAATTCCCGGCAAGCCCATAGCCCGCGCTCAGCGACTATCCGGGACAGGACCATCGGAAGGGCAGCGGTCCACTGCAGTCCGCCTCGACCACCCTGTCGGCGCCTTGTACGGTCGAGTCACTGTCGGAGCATGAGGTCGAGCTGTCAAGAGGTGTACCGTGAGCAGAAGTTTGGACACGCATGAAATGGTAGTCAGTCCCAGCTATCGCTTATTCGGATTGATGGACATGAGTGTCGAGCCGTATGGGCTGGATCCAGATGATACGCATTGGCTTCTCTCCGCCCCTGGGCTGGTCTATCTCCAAGTGCCATCAGCAGTCATTGAGTCGGCCGTGCGTCTGGAGAGCTGGTCCAGCAAACCCCCGGAAAGTCATGCCAACTGGTTCGGCCGGGAGGAAGTGGAAGTAGAGCTTCCCACCGGGGAGATAGGCATTCACACCATTGATGGCGGGGTTCAGGACATCCCTTTAATTCTCCCCTCAGCTGGGCTGTACGAGATGCGGTGGCAGTGGATGTTCAATGGGGATCGAGGGCCTTTCCTGTCGCCGATTGGAGGAGCGCGTGCATTGCCTGTCCCGCCAGGCCAGGAGAGAGAATTGAAAGGTAAAGATCAGTACTGCCTTGTGCAGATGTGGCGCACACTTTCCTATACATAGAGGGAATAATGGACTGTGGGGGCCGACTGGTTCGGCCCCACAGTCCATTAGCTTACTGGCGTGCCGTGCCGTCAGTCGCCGATAACGAGAATGAAGGGATCGTGATTCAAGATCCGGTCGTTGTCGACCAGGCATTCAGGCGGCGCCCAGCCTCCTGGTTCTCGATCCGATCCATGTAACGAACGGAGAATGCATCCGTGTACTTCGTTCCTTCGAACTGCGCGCGCGCCGCGCCCTCATAGGTGGAGGCCATGGGGAACTCGTCGCAGCCGAATACGTCACCAGGGCCGGGCTTGCCGGGCATGCCAGCACTGGTGCAAGTCCTGTCCTTCTGCTTGGAGTTTTCGTTGGCTCGGTTGAGCTCGTATGCTCCGGCCGCCTTCGCGAGACGGTGCATTGGCCGCAATGGATCTCCCCCGGGAAGGCTCTTGTCGGCCTTTGTCGGGTAAGTGCTGCCGAGGTTCTCCAGCCCGTCGCCGACATGGTCGGCAACGGCGGCGACTGGGGGCGGCCCTTCCAACGTCTTCACTCTCCGCCACCCGCAGCAGCAACACGAGTAGCAGACATAGCAGCGCCCCGGACATGGTCTGGGGCGCTGCTACATGCTGATTAGTCCCGTGAGCGGTGCTGCCCGAACAGACCGAGGGCAGTCAGTACGGAGACGCACAGCGACATCCAACCGACGAACGCGCCGCCGCCGTACAGTACGGCGCCAGGAACCGGGGCCCCTGCCTCATGGGAGAGCACTCCTGCCACCACCGCGGACACGAACGATAGGAGCGCGAGAAGTACCTGCGTGGGAAATGTCAGCCTCACCAGGCGATCCCTTCATGAAGGTGATCGAACCGGTTGGCGGGCAGCCTCAGCTCGACCACCGAACTTGATGGCCTGCTGAGGCTCTGCGACGGTTAGAGGCTCACGGTGCCCACTCCCGTTGGCTTCAGTGTGCTGTCCCCCATCGGACCGTCGCCAGCACATCGAAGCTTTTGAATGAGCAACACGCAGCATAGCGAGCCGTGTTGAGGGATGCCAGGAGTTCCGCCCGAGCAGGGCCGGTCCCTTGAGGAAGTGCTGAGGAGCCGCAGGCTGGGATTCCAATCAGACACTCACGTGCAGCGCTCGGTCGAGCGCCATACACGCCGCCTCGATCTGCCCCAGGAACTCGTGGTGCGCCGCGCGCCGCGCGGTACTGGCAACCTTCTGCTCCTGGTCCGCCTGTTCACGCACCCCGGCGAGCGCTGCATCCACCTGAGCCTTCGCGGAAATCCGGGAGCTGCGCCATCCCATCCCAGCCGTCAGGACCACCCCGGCCATACCGATACCCGCAGCCCACAGCGTCGCTTTGTGCGCATCCATACGCGGATTATCCGGCCCCGCCGCTCCACCCGACAGAGTCACGTCCGGTTGAGTACCCGGTCCGGGCGGCACACCGCACACGGCTGCGCACCGTCTGCCAGCTCGGCGCGGGCGCGCTCCGCGGTGACCGGCACCAGGGACCGGCCCCCGGCCCAGCAGTCGCCCCGGTGAATCTCCGTGGTGGGGATCCCGATACCGGCCTCCGCCCGGCCCCAGTCCGGCCCGGAGGCGGGCCGGACCGGAGGCGTGGCCGGACCGGAGGCGTGGCCGGACCGGAGGCGTGGCCGGACCGGAGGCGTGGCCGTGGGTGCCGGGGTCTGCTGCTGGGACTGGTGCCGCTCGACGGCCGCGATCCGGGCACGGATACGGGTCAGGTAATGGGCTGCCCAGGTCTCCAGTGTCCGCAGACGCGCAAGGTCAGGGGGCAGGTCGTCGCCCAAACCCGTCCGCTCCTGCGCCGGGTCGTCCCCGGCTCCCCAGCCCTGTCCGCCGGGCGGGGCGCACCGCCTCTTCGTCTGGGCTGGGGTGCTTTCGTGGTTACAGGGTGCGGGTCAGGTGCTCGGTGAGCAGTCGGGTGAAGCGGGCCGGGTCGGGCAGGTCTCCTCCTTCGGCGAGCAGCGCGCTGCCATAGATCAGCTCGGCGATCTCCGTCAAGGCGGGGTCGTCGGCGTTGGTGTCGTGTGCGGTGCGCAGGCTGGTGATCAGAGGGTGTGTGGGATTGAGTTCCAGGATCCTTTTGGTGGGGGGCATCTGCTGGCCCATGGCCCGGTACATCTTCTCCAGGGTGGGCGTCACGTCGTGGGCGTCGCCAACGATGCAGGCTGCCGAGTTGGTCAGGCGGGATGACAGGCGTACCTGCTTGATGTGGTCCGACAGGGCGGTGGTCAGCCAGGTCAGCAGGGCGGCCAAGTCCTCCTCGCGCTGGGCCCTGTGGGCGTCGGTTTCCTTCTCGCCATCGGCGGTTACGTCGAGGTCGATCTGCCCCTTGGCGATGGACTGCAGACGATGGCCGCCGAAAGCGGGGACCTGGTCGACCCATACCTCGTCGATGGGGTCGGTGAGGATGAGCACCTCGAAGCCTTTGGCGGCGAAGGCTTCCATGTGCGGGGAGTTCTCCACCATGGCGCGCGTCTCGCCGGTCAGGTAGTAAATGGCGTCCTGGCCGTCCTTCATGCGCTCGACGTACTGGCGCAGTGTGGTGGTCTTCTCCGGGTCGTTGGTGGAGGCTGCCGACACCAGCTCCAGCAGGGTTTCGGTGTTGTCCGTGTCCTCGAGCAGGCCCTCCTTCAATGCCCGGCCGAACTGGGCCCAGACCTTCGTGTAGCGCTCGACGTCCTTGGCCTGCATGTCCTTGAATGCTGCGAGGACCTTCTTGATCAGGCGTCGGCGTACGCCTTGGATCTGGCGGTCGTGCTGGAGGAGCTCGCGGGAGACGTTCAGTGACAGGTCGTGGGCGTCCACGACACCCTTGACGAAGCGCAGGTAGTTGGGCATGAGCGCTTCGCAGTCGTCCATGATGAACACCCGCTTGACATATAGCTGCACGCCGGACTTGGACTCGCGGGAGTACAGGTCGAGGGGGGCCTGTGAGGGGATGAACAGCAGCGCTTCGTATTCGAAGGTGCCTTCGGCGCGCATGTGGATCGTCTCGGCCGGGGGCAGCCAGTCGTGGCTGATCTGCTGGTAGAACTCGTTGTACTCGTCCTCGGTCACCTCGCTGCGGGACCGGGCCCACAGCGCCTTCATCGAGTTGAGGGTGTCGAGTTCGGAGGTGGTTTCGCCGTCGGCGTCGGTCCGGTCGGAGACCATGCGGATGGGCCAGCGGATGAAGTCCGAGTAGCGTTTGACGATCTGCCGGATCTTCGATTCGGAAAGGTAGTCGGCGAGTCCGTCCTCGCTGTCGGCGTGCTTGAGGTGCAGGGTGACCGAGGTGCCGACGGGGAGGCCCTCGTCGTCCTGGATAGTGTAGGAGCCCTCGCCGTCGGACTCCCACCGGGTACCGGAGTCGGTGCCGACTCGCCGGGTGCGCATGGTGACCTTGTCGGCGACCATGAAGGCCGAGTAGAAGCCGACGCCGAACTGCCCGATCAGGCTCTCCGTCGTTGCGGCCTCCTTGGACTCCTTGATCTTTTCCAGGAGGCCGGCGGTGCCGGACTTGGCGATCGTGCCGATCAGCTCCACGAGGTCGTCGCGGGTCATGCCGATGCCGTTGTCGCGGACGGTCAAGGTGCGGGCGTCCCTGTCGACCTCGAGCGAGATGTGCAGGGCGCTGGTGTCGACTTCGGCGAGGCTGCCGGTCAGCGACTCCAGCCTCAGCTTGTCCAGGGCGTCGGAGGCGTTCGAGATCAGCTCGCGCAGGAAGATGTCTTTGTTCGAGTAGATGGAGTGGATCACCAGGCGGAGCAATTGGCGGGTCTCTGCCTGGAATTCCAGTGTCTCAACGCTGCTGGGCATGCAGGGTCCTCTCGGCGGTAGGTCGGATACGGATGGGATTCGGGCACGGGGCCGTCGTCGGGTGACGCGCCGACGGGAGGCCGCGCGTGCGGACGGTGGCTTTGCGGGGGTAGGTCAGTTTTCGTCAGAGGGTGTCGTGATGCGGTGGGCTTCGAGGGCGTCCAGGGAGTCGACGAGACCGGAGTGGCGGGCACCGAGGTGAGGGCGCATGTCGGCCAGGGGTGCGATGAGTTCTGCGGCGTCCCCGGCGCCGAGAGCGGTGTGCACAGCGGCCTGGGCCGAGCGCGCTTCGGGCGTGAGGTGGGCTAGCGCGGTGATCTGTCCGGCGAGGCGGCGCAGGTCGGCTGAGTTGGCGCGGGCCCAGGTGGCGGCGGTGCGGTCGGCGGCGCGGCGCTGGCGGGTGGCCTGCACGCGTTGCTCTCCGGTAGTGCCTGCGGGGCCGGGCCGGCCCCGCAGGTAGCGGCGTTCGGCTGCTTGGCGGCTGGCGACGCCGAGGGGGTGGGCGAGGTCGGCCCAGCTGGCACCTGCGTGGCGGGCGGTTTCGATCAGACCGGTCTCCCAGTCGGCGAGCTGCTCGCGCACCTGCCGCAGCAGCATCAGGGAGGCCAGGGCCTGCTCAGGGCCTGGCACGGCAGCGTCGGGAGTGTCGTTCTGCGCACCGCGCAAGGCTTCGTCCATGGCGGCCAGGGCTGACGCAGCGGCCAGAAAGGACGCCGGGCTGTGGGCCTCGGTGCTGGTCTCGGGCGGCTGATCGGCTGCGGTCACGGACACCTCCTCGGATTGTCATCGATTGGATGACGGAGTCTCTTTGTCATCCACTGGATGACATGCTACAACAGTGCTTGTGCAGCGCATTGGCAGCAACCGTTCGAACCTGCTGGAGGTGTTTCACGATGTTGATGCGCACTGACCCCTTCCGTGAGCTGGACCGGATGGCGCAGCAGTTGATGGGCCCGGGGACCTGGTCGAAGCCGTCGGTGATGCCGATGGACGCCTACCGCGAGGGGGACGAGTACGTGGTGGCTTTCGACATCCCCGGCGTGACCGCGGACGCGCTCGACGTCGACGTCGAGCGGAACATGCTGACCGTCAAGGCCGAGCGACGGCCGACGGCCGAGGCTGACAACGTCAAGATGGAACTGTCGGAGCGACCGCTGGGCATCTTCTCCCGACAGATCGTGCTCGCCGACACCCTCGACACCGAGCGCATTCAGGCTGACTACGACGCCGGCGTTCTCACCCTGCGCATCCCGATCGCGGAGCGCGCCAAGCCCCGCAAGGTCTCCATCGGCGCCGGCTCCGGCCGCAAGAAGATGATTCCCGGCTGACCCAGCCTGCAACCGGTGCGGAGGGCGGCCCCCTGATCTCCCCCTCCC
>NZ_JAFEUF010000291.1 GCF_016901035.1 Streptomyces durocortorensis | reverse complement strand
GCGGATGTGGTGGTGGTGGGTTCGCTGCGTCGGGGTGAGGGTGGCCAGGAGCGTTTCCTGACCGCGTTGTCCGAGGCATGGGTCGCGGGCGTCGAGGTCGACTGGGCGTCGGTCATACCGGCCGGACACCGTGTTGAACTCCCGGCATACGCCTTCCAACACGAACGCTACTGGCTGGAATCCGCATCGACTACCAACGGAACAACGACCGTCGACACCGAGGAGACCGCCTTCTGGGACGCCGTGGAACGCGGCGACCTCGCGGAACTCACCGGCACCCTGGAACTGGAATCCTCCCGAGAGCTCGGCGCACTCCTGCCCGCACTCTCCTCCTGGCGTACCCGACGCCGCCAGGACACGACCATCGACGCCTGGCGTTACCGGGTCGAATGGTCCCCGCTGACCGGACTCCCCGCCACCGGCCGGCTGTCCGGCACCTGGCTGGCCGTCGTCCCCCCGGCCTGCGAACTGACGAAGTGGGCCACCACCGCGCTACGAGCCGCCGGCGCCGACGTCGTGGAGTTCGAGGTCGACGCCGCCCCCACCGTGGACCGCGACACCCTCGCCGCACGCCTGAAGGAGACCACCAGCCCGAAGGAACCCCTCTCCGGCGTCCTGTCGCTCACCGCCGCGGCCGACGCCGCACTCCCGGACCCCGGCACCGCAGTGCCCGCCGGAGTCGCCGCCACCGTGACGCTGACCCAGGCGCTCGGCGACGCGGGCATCACCGCACCCCTGTGGACGCTGACCCACGGGGCGGTGTCCACCCACGACGGCGAACCCGTCGACCGCCCCGCCCAGGCCGCGGTCTGGGGTATGGGGCGCGTCGCCGCACTCGAACACCCCGACCGCTGGGGCGGTTTGATCGACGTCCCGCTCACCCCCGGCAGCACGGCCGGTGACCTGCTGACCGCGATTCTGGCCGACGGCACCGACGAGGACCAACTCGCGATCCGCGACCGCGGAACATCCGCCCGCCGGCTCGTACGCGCACCCCTGGACACCGACACCCCCCAGCCCGAACCTCCCGCCTGGACACCCACCGGAACGGTCCTCGTCACCGGCGGAACCGGGGCCATCGGCGCCGAGGCGGCCCGCTGGCTGGCCCGCCGGGGCGCACCACACCTGCTGCTGCTCGGCCGGCGCGGCGAGAGCGCCGACGGAGCCCGGGACCTGGCGGACGAGCTGACCGCACTCGGAGCGACCGTCACTCTGGCCGCCTGCGACGTCACTGACCGGGGCGCGCTGGCCGAGGTGCTGGCGGCGGTGCCCACGCAGTGGCCGCTGACCGCGGTGCTGCACGCCGCCGGAATCGACGGTGTGACCGCACTGGACGAGATCGACGCGGACCATCTCGACACCGTGCTCGGTGCCAAGACCGCCGGAGCACGCCACCTGCACGAACTGACCCGGGAGATGAACCTGGAGCAGTTCGTCGTGTTCTCCTCCGGCGCCGCCGTCTGGGGCGGCGGAGGCCAGGGCGCGTACGCCGCGGGCAACGCGTTCCTGGACGCACTGACAGCACACCGCCACCAACTCGGCCTGGCCGGAACCTCGGTGGCATGGGGCTCCTGGGCCGGTGGCGGCCTCGCCGCCTCGACGGGCACAGGCCGGCTCCGGCGACTCGGGGTCGTCCCGATGGAACCCGGACTCGCCGTACGGGCTCTGGCGCGGGCGATCGACCGGCACGAGGACGGCCTGGTCGTCGCCGACATCGACTGGGACGTCTTCGGACCCGCGTTCACCGCCGGCCGGCCCAGCCCGCTGATCGCCGCACTGCTGGACGACCGGACGCCGGAGACGGCCGACGGACAGAGCACCGACGACACGTCCGCACTCCTCGGCCGGCTGACCGCCGCACCGGCCCGACAGCGTCGCCAGATCCTGCTCGACCTGGTCCGCACCGAGGCCGCCGCGGTCCTGCGGTACCGGGACGGACAGGTCATCGAGGCCGCGCAGGCATTCAAGGACCTCGGCTTCGACTCGCTCACCGCGGTCGAGCTACGGAACCGGCTGAGCCGGCTGACCGGGCTGCGGCTGCCGGTGAGCCTGGCCTTCAACCACCGCAACCCCAACGGGGTCGCCGCCTACCTCGGCTCACAACTCGGCGTCGCCGACCACGAACCGACCTCCGACCAACAACCCACCGAGCAAGGAGAGGACGCCATCCGCAACGCGCTGGCGACCATTCCGATCGCCCGACTACGTGCGGAGGGCCTGGTGGACGCGCTGATGCGACTGGCCGACGGCACCGACGACCCACCCGCCCCGACCGCTGACGGCGACGCGATCGATGAACTGGACGCCGACGCGTTGATCAACATGGCGCTGAACGCCGACCGAGACGATGCCTGAGCCTGTGGAGAACTCGATGAACACGCGCAGCGACAAGGCCGTCGAGGCCCTCCGAGCCTCGCTCAAGGAAGTCGACCGGCTCCGTCAGCAGAACCGGGAGATGCGCAGAGCGGCCCGGGAACCCATCGCCATCGTCGCGATGAGCTGTCGGCTGCCCGGCGGCGTCGGCGCCCCGGAGGACCTCTGGCGCCTCCTCGCCGACGGCACCGACGCGATCGTCGACTTCCCCGACGACCGCGGCTGGACCCAGACCGTGGAGGAAACCGGCGGCTACACCCGCCGCGGTGGATTCGTCCCGGACGCAGCCGAGTTCGACGCCGCACTGTTCGGGATCAACCCGCGTGAGGCCCTGGCGATGGACCCCCAGCAGCGCATGCTGCTCGAAGCGGCGTGGGAGGTTGCCGAACGCGCCGGCATCGACCCGCACACACTGGCCGGCAGCGACACCGGCGTCTTCGTCGGCGCCTCACCCTCCGGATACGACACGGTGGGCCGGATGCCCGAGTCCACGGTGGGCTACCAGCTGACCGGCACCGCCAGCAGCGTGCTGTCCGGCCGCCTCTCCTACGTGTTCGGTCTGGAGGGCCCGGCGGTCACCGTGGACACGGCCTGCTCCTCGTCCCTGGTCGCCCTCCACCTGGCGGTCCAGGCGCTGCGGCAGGGCGAATGCGGCCGGGCGCTGGTCGGCGGCGTCGCCGTGATCACCACCCCGGCGGCCTTCACCGAATTCGGCAAGCAGGGCGGCATGGCCTCCGACGGGCGGTGCAAGTCGTTCTCCGCCGAGGCGGACGGCACCGGCTGGAGCGAAGGCGTCGGCGTACTGCTGATCGAACGGCTCTCCGACGCCCGCCGCAACGGCCACGACGTCCTCGCCGTCATCCGAGGCAGCGCGGTCAACCAGGACGGCGCCTCCAACGGCCTCACCGCCCCCAACGGCCCCTCCCAACAACGCGTCATCCGACAGGCACTCGCCAACGCCCAGCTCACCACCGCCGACGTCGACGCCGTCGAGGCACACGGCACCGGAACCGCGCTCGGCGACCCGATCGAACTCGAAGCGCTGCAGGACACCTACGGCAAGGACCGCACCGACGACCGACCCCTGTGGCTCGGTTCGGCCAAGTCCAACCTCGGCCACTCCCAGGCCGCTTCAGGCGTGGTCGGCGTCATCAAGAGCGTCCTGGCGCTCCACAACAGCATGCTGCCGCGCACCCTGCACGCCGACGTCCCCACCCCCCACGTCACCTGGGAAGGCGGCGGCGTCCGCCTCCTCACCGAAGCCCGCCCATGGCCCCGCCACGACGCGCCACGCCGGATCGGCGTCTCCGCGTTCGGCGTCAGCGGCACCAACGCCCACCTGATCCTCGAAGAAGCACCGGCACAGGCCCTCGACACATCGGCCCAGCAGCCCGCGGACCCGGCCGCCGACCCGCTCCCCGGACCGCTGCTCTGGCCCCTGTCCGCGCAGACGGCCGAAGCGCTGCGCGCACAGGCCGAACGCCTCTCCCACCGGCTCCCGGACCACGCGGAGCACCCGGCCGACGTGGCCTGGTCGCTCGCCACGACCCGGGCCCCGCTGACACGGCGCGCCGTGGTGCTCGGCGCCGACGAGAGCGAACTGCGCGAAGGACTGAAGAACGTGGCCGCCGCGCTCCCGGCCGGCGGTGTGGTCACGGGAACGGCGCACGAGGGAAGGACCGGCTTCCTCTTCACCGGCCAGGGCGCACAACGCGCCGGCATGGGCCGCGGACTGTACACATCGTTCCCGGTGTTCGCCGAGGCCTTCGACGCGGTGTGCGCGCAACTGGACCCGGAACTCGACCGCCCGCTCAAGGACATGGTGTTCCACGGCGGCGCCGACCTGGACCGGACCGCATGGGCGCAGGCCGGCCTGTTCGCCGTCGAGGTCGCCGCGTTCCGGCTGCTGGAGTCCTGGGGCGTCGCCCCGGACCTGCTGCTTGGCCACTCCGTCGGCGAGATAGCCGCCGCGCACTGCGCCGGAGTCCTCTCCCTGCCACACGCCTGCCAACTCGTCGCCGCACGAGGCCGGTTGATGGGAGCACTGCCCTCGGGCGGCGCGATGCTCGCCGTCGAGGCGACCGAGACCGAGGTCATCGACGCCCTCGCCGGCCAAGCCGACGTCGCCGCTGTCAACAGCCCCACCTCGGTGGTGGTCTCCGGCTCCCAGGACGCGATCGACGCGTTGGCGACGCGCTGGGCGGGGGAGGGGCGCCGCACCCGACGGCTCACCGTCTCCCACGCGTTCCACTCCGCCCTGATGGAACCCATGCTGGCCGAATTCGCCGACGCGATACGGGCACTGGACTTCGCCGACCCCGTCATCCCCCTCGTGTCCAACCTCACCGGCGACGTGGCCGAGCCCGGACTGATGTCCACCCCGGAATACTGGGTGCGGCAGGTACGGCACGCGGTCCGGTTCGCCGACGGAGTGGCACGACTGCAGGAACAGGGCGTGTCCCGCTTCGTGGAACTGGGCCCCGACGGAGTGCTCTGCGCCATGGCCCAGCAGACCGCCGCCGACGCCGTGTTCGCACCCGTACTGCGCAAGGACCGGGACGACACCACTACCGCGCTGACCGCGCTCGCCCGGCTCTGGACCTCCGGCGCCGAGGTCGACTGGCGCACCCTGCTCCCTGAAGGCCGCAGGATCGACCTGCCCACCTACGCCTTCCAGCGCCGCCGCTACTGGCCCGAGGCCACGCCCGACGCGCACACCACGAAACCGTCCACCTCCCCGGACGATGACCGGTTCTGGGAGGCGGTGGAACGCGCGGACCTCACCGAACTCGCCGACACCCTCCAGCTGCGCGACGACCCCGAAACCCTGACGAACCTCGTCCCTGCCCTGTCGTCCTGGCGACAGTCCCTGCGCCAGGAATCCACCCTCGAATCCTGGCGCTACCGGACGCGATGGAACCCCCTGACCGTCACCCCCGGCGGCTCCCTCACCGGAACCTGGCTCCTCGTCACCGCCGACGACAGCGACCCCGCCCACGACGTGGCCGACGCCCTGCGCGCCGCCGGAGCCGAGGTCACCGAACTCACCCTCACCCCTGACGACGACCGGGCCACCCTCACCGAGCGGCTGACCGCCGCCGCCCCCGACGGCGTCGTGACCCTCCTGGGCGGCACCAGCCCACGACCCTCGGACCCCACCGGACTCGCACCGCTGCTCCGCACCTACCAGGCGCTGGCCGACACCGAGCTCGCCGCCCCCCTGTGGTGCCTGACCCGCGGCGCGGTGTCCACCGGCGACAGCGACCCGCTGCTCCACCCGGAACAGGCACCCGTGTGGGGGCTCGGCCGGGTCGCCGCACTGGAGCGCCCCGCCACCTGGGGCGGACTGATCGACCTGCCGGCCCACAGCGACACCACCACCGGCCACTGGCTGGCCGCGCTGCTCGGTGGCACGACCCAGGAGGACCAGGTCGCGCTCCGCGACGGCAAGGCCTACGGCCGCCGCGTCGTACGCGCCCCACTGCCGCGGGGCTCCGCACCCCACTGGACGGCCACCGGCACCGTACTGGTCACCGGCGGTACCGGAGGGCTGGGCGGTGACGTCGCCCGATGGCTCGCCCAGCGCGGAGCGCCCCACCTGCTGCTGCTGAGCCGTCGCGGCACGGACGCACCCGGCGCGAGTGAACTCACCGCCGAACTCGAAGCGTCGGGCACCCGGGTGACCGTCGTCGGCTGCGACGTGGCCGACCGTGAGTCACTCACCGCGGCACTGGCCGCCGTACCCGCCGAATTTCCCCTCACCGGTGTGGTGCACACCGCCGGCCTCGGAGTGTCGGCCCAGCTGCTGGACACCGACGAGAAGGCGGTCGCCGAGGTGATGCGCGCCAAGGTCACCGGCGCCGCGCTCCTCGACGAACTCACCGACGAACTCGACCTGTTCGTCGTCTTCTCCTCCATCGCCGCGACCTGGGGCAGCGGCGGCCAGGGAGCCTACGCCGCCGGAAACGCCTTCCTCGACGCCCTGGTGGAGCACCGCCGCTCCCAGGGCCTGGCCGGAACCGCGATCGCCTGGGGACCGTGGGCCGAGGTCGGCATGGCCGCCGACGACGAGGTCGCCGACTTCCTGCGGCGCCGCGGCCTGTCGGTGATGGACCGCAACGTCGCCCTCCGGGCACTCGCGACCGCCGTCGACCACGACGAGACCCCCGTGAGCATCGCCGACGTCGACTGGAAGCTGTTCACCCCGGCGTTCGTCTCCGCGCGCCCGAGCCCCCTGCTCGCCGAACTCCCCGACGCACAGCAACCGCTCACGGAGACCACCGACAGCGACACCCCGTCCACCGAACTCCGCGACGCGCTCACCGCCGCTCCCGAGTCCGAGCGGCACCGGCTGCTGCTGGACGCGGTCCGCGCCCGCACCGCGCTGGTACTGGGGCATACGAGCGCCGCCGTGGTGGAGCCCCGTCGCGCCTTCCGCGACCTCGGGTTCGACTCGCTGACCGCGGTCGAACTGCGCAACGTGCTCACCTCCGAGACCGGGCTGCCCCTGCCGGCCACCCTGGTCTTCGACCACCCCACGCCGATCGAGTTGACCGGCCACCTCCTCGGCCGGCTCTTCGGCGACACCACCGTGGCCGCCGCCGCGACCTCCGCGCGCACCGCCACGACCACCGAAGAACCCATCGTGATCGTCGGCATGAGCTGCCGCTACCCCGGCGGAGCCAACTCCGCAGGCCAACTGTGGGACGTGGTGGCCTCGGGCCGCGACGTCGTCTCCGACTTCCCCACCGACCGCGGCTGGCCCGAGGGCGGCGACGGCGACTACGCCCGCCGCGGCGGATTCGTCGACGGAGCAACGGAGTTCGACGCGGCGCTCTTCGGGATATCACCCCGCGAGGCGCTGGCGATGGACCCCCAGCAGCGGCTCCTGCTGGAAGCGGCCTGGGAGGCCTTCGAACACGCCGGCATCGACCCGCTCTCGCAGAACCACACCCGCACCGGCGTACTCATCGGCGCCTCCACATCCGGCTACGGCCAGGGCACCGACCTCTTCACCAGCGCGGAGGGGCATGTGCTGGCGGGCGGTTCCAACAGTGTCATCTCGGGCCGGGTGGCGTACTCGTTCGGGCTGGAAGGGCCTGCTGTGACGGTGGACACGGCGTGTTCGTCGTC
>NZ_JAFEUF010000002.1:108249-122725 GCF_016901035.1 Streptomyces durocortorensis | reverse complement strand
TCGAAGTAGTCGACGGCGGGGAAGCAGTCGGCGAGACGGCGGGTGTCGACGAGCACGACGGCGCCGATGGCGCCGCGGACCAGGTCGTCCCACATGAACCAGAAGCGGTCCTGCCCGGGCGTACCGAACAGGTACAGGATCAGGTCCTGGTCCAGGGTGATACGCCCGAAGTCCATGGCCACCGTCGTGGTGGTCTTGTCCCCGGTGTGGGTCAGGTCGTCGATGCCCGCCGAGGCGGACGTCATCACGGCTTCGGTGCGCAGCGGGTTGATCTCCGAAACGGCACCGACAAACGTGGTCTTACCCACGCCGAAGCCCCCTGCCACCACGATCTTCGCCGAGGTAGTGGAGCGGGCCGCTCCGCCGCTAGAGCTTGCGAAGTCCACTGAGCACCCTTTCGAGCAGTGTCACATCTGGCTGGCCGCCGGCGGCCTCGTCGCCGCCGGGCTGATGGATAGCGACGAGTCCGGCCTCGGCCAGGTCGGCGACGAGGATCCGGGCAACGCCGAGGGGGATCGAGAGAAGGGCCGAGATCTCGGCGACCGACTTGATCTCGATGCAGAGCCGGCAGATCCGCTGATGCTCGGGCAACTGCCCTTGCAGCCGGGCCGGATCGGCCGTGGTGCTGACCAGCGCCTCGATGGCGAGCTGGTAGCGCGGTCGGGTCCGGCCGCCGGTCATGGCGTACGGACGGACCAGCGGGTTGTGCGCGGCGGGGCTGTCGGGCTCGGGAGCCCGCCGCTGCTGCACCGGCTGGATGCGCGGCTGCTGGGGCGCGTCGAACCGGTGGGGCGGCTGCGGTTGCTGCGGCCACCCCGACCCCGGCTGCTGCGGGGGCCACTCGGACCCCTGGCCGCCCTGAGCACCTTGCTGGTGCTGCGGCTGCTGGTATGGCTGATACTGCCCGGGTCCTTGACCACCGGCTGCGGCGGGGAAGCCGAAACGGTTGTCACCGTGCTCACCCGGAACCCTCTGGTCACCGTTGTATGAGTGCCCGCCTGTGGGTGTTGCCACGTTTCCTCCTCCGACTGCCGGTCGCCGATCCCAGTGGGGCCGCGCCACCGCACTTTATGGTGCGGTGGCGAGAAACGCACTGTCTGTCTACTAGTTAAGAAGACTTCCCTGAAGTTCGGCGCGGAGGTCCGGAGTCAGGACACTGCCCGCGCGGTCCACCAGAAGGGCCATTTCGTACCCGACCAGACCGATATCGGCGTCCGGGTGGGCCAGAACGGCGAGCGAAGATCCGTCGGAGATGGACATGAGGAAGAGGAATCCCCGCTCCATCTCCACAACGGTCTGATTCACGGCGCCGCCCTCGAAGATCCGCGAGGCACCCGCGGTCAGCGACGTCAGACCGGAGGCGACGGCCGCCAGCTGGTCGGCGCGGTCGCGCGGGAAACCTTCGGACATCGCCAGCAGGAGTCCGTCGGCGGAGACCACCACCGTGTGCGACACCCCGGGGGTGTTGTCCACGAAATTGGTGATCAACCAGTTGAGATTCTGCGCCGCCTGGCTCATCGGGCTCACACTAACGCTCCTGGTTGTAGGTGGTACTGGTGTCCGACCCCGCGTTGCGTCCCCGCTGGATCCCCCGCCGCAGGTTGCTCAACCTGCCGCGGACGTCCTCGGGAGCGCGGGAGACCTGTGGGCCGCCCTGCTGGGTCTGCTCCGCCGTGCCCTCGACCAGGTTGGCCTTGGGCACGCGCCGGGGGAGACCGGAGGGGGTAATTCCGCCCGCCTTCGGCTCACGGAGCTTCTCGGCCCGCTCCCAGCGTTCGTCGTTCGTCGAGCGCCAGTCGTCGGTGCCGTCCCCGTCCGTCTGCGGGTCCTGCCGCTGCTCCTGCTGCGGCTGCCGCTGAGGAGCCGGAGCGGGCTGGTCGTTGCCGCGGCCCCCGGGGCCGGGCTGCCAGTGCTGCTGACCGCCGCGGCGCGGCAGACCTGCTTCGGTCAGTTCGTGGCCGACGTTCGGGGTGGGCCCCGGACGGTCGAAGCCTACGCGCTCCGAAGGCTCCGCGGGCGTGCTCGGAACAGATTCCGGTTCGGCGGGGGCAATCGGCTCATATGCGGTGGGGAAACCGCTCTGAACAGGCCAGTCATCCTGGTGGGACTGGTCCGCCGAGCCCGCGTACGGATCGGCGAACCGACCCTGTCGGCCCTCCGGAACGGCATATGCCGACTCCGCGTAACCGTCTTGCTGCTGCGCCTGCTGCGCCTGCTGCGCCTGCTGCGCCTGCTGCGCCTGCTGGTCCTGCTGCGCGTAGCCGTTCTCGGCGCCGTACTGCTGTTGCTCGTACGACCCCTGGTACTGCTGCTGCGCCTGCTGCCCGTACTGGTCCTGGCCGTACTGCTCGTCGGCGTACCCCTGCTGCTGCGGCTGCTGCTGGTCGCCGTACGGGTCGCCCGCGTACGACTCCGGCGCGTAGCCCTGCTGCTCCTGGGAATTGTCCCCGTACGGGCTGCTTGCGCCCGTCTGGGCCTCCAGGGCCGCCCTGCGCTCCTCGCGCATCAGCGAACGGTTGACCGGGTCCAGCTGGCCCGGGTCCGCCGCGATCTCGTAGCGCGAGTCGTCGAAGCCGAGCTCCGCCGCCGTACGCATCGGGGCCTGCTGCTGCGGCGCCGGCTCGAAGGCCGTCTGCTGCTCGGGGATGATCGAGGAGACGGTGAAGTCGTCCTGGGAGCCGCCCGGTTCGCCACCGCCACCGTGGGTGATGGCGTCCGGCAGCATGACCAGCGAAGTGGTCCCGGCCTGCTCGCCCGAGGGGCGCAGCTGGACCCGGATCCCGTGCCGGTCGGCCAGCCGGCCGACCACGAACAGGCCCATGCGCTGGGACACCGCGGCGTCCACGGTCGGCGGGTTGGCCAGCTTGTGGTTGATGTCGGCGAAGTCCTCGGCGGTGAGGCCGATGCCCTTGTCGTGGATCTCGACCATGACCCGGCCGTCGGGCAGCCGCGTCGCGGTGACCTTGACCTTGGTCTGCGGGGAGGAGAACGTCGTGGCGTTCTCCAGCAGCTCGGCGAGCAGGTGCACGAGGTCGGTCACGGCCTGGCCGTGGATCTCGCTCTCCGGCACGCCGGTCAGCTGGATGCGCTCGTAGGACTCCACCTCGGAGGAGGCGGCCCGCAGGACGTCCACCAGCGGCACCGGCTGGTTCCATCGGCGGCCGGGCTCCTCGCCCGCGAGGACGAGGAGGTTCTCGCCGTTGCGGCGCATACGGGTCGCCAGGTGGTCCAGCTTGAAGAGGCTCTCCAGCTGGTCCGGGTCGGCCTCGTTGTTCTCCAGGTCGGTGATCAGGGTCAGCTGGCCCTCGATGAGCGACTGGTTGCGGCGCGAGAGGTTGGTGAAGATCGCGTTGACGTTGCCCCGCAGCATGGCCTGCTCGGCGGCGAGCCGGACGGCCTCGCGGTGCACCTGGTCGAAGGCGCGGGCGACCTCGCCGATCTCGTCCTGCGTGGTGATCGGGATCGGCTGGACCCGGGTGTCGACCCGGCCCGGGTCGGTGCGCGAGAGCTGGTCGACGAGGGAGGGCAGCCGCTGCTCGGCGATGCCGAAGGCGGCGGTACGCAGCTGGCGCATCGAGCGGCTCATCTGGCGTGCCATGAGCCCGGCCAGGATGAACGCGGCCAGCAGCGCGATGACGACGATGAGGCCGTTGACGATGGCGTCGGTCTTGGCGTCGGAGGAGATGTTCGCGGCCTCGTCCACCGCCTTGGTGACCAGCTCGTCCTCGACGGTGGCGTACCCCTCGAACTTCGCGGTCGCCGCGGCCATCCACGTCTCGGGCGTGATGCCCTTCTTCGCCAGCTCCGCCGGGTCCTGCCCCTTGCCGATCTCCTGGGCCATGCCGTCGAAGACCGAGCCGTCGATGCTCGGCGGCGCCACGAAGGGCTCGCCCGCGGCCTCGGCCTGCTCCTCAGCGGCCTTCAGCTGCCTGGCGCCCTCGGCGGCCTTGCCGGCCATGACCTGCTTGAGGCGGTCGACGTCGGCCTGGGTGCCGCCGGAGTTGAACTCGCCGAGCGCGATCTGCTCCAGGTAGTTGTACGAGCCGAAGGCCTTGACCTGGGCGTCGTAGGTGGCGGGCTTCTTGCTCGGGCGCACCAGGAGGTGCATGCCGATCGAGCGCTGAAGCGATTCTGCAGCCTTGGACAGCTCGATCGCGTAGACGGTACGGCCGTAGCTGGTGATGTTGCCGGTGCCGAGGCCGAGCTCGTTGGAGAACTCCATCAGCGAGTGCTGGACCTGGACGTAGCCCTCTTCGGTCCTCACCGGGTCCAGGGCCTGCGAATAGGCGGCCTTGCGCAGCTCGGGAAGCTTGGGCTCCTCGCCCTTGAAGAGCTTCAGGCGGCGTTCCAGACCGGGCTTGGACGGCATGTCCTTCACCGCGGCGTCGAACTTCCGCGCGGCCTCGTCCGTGGTGGCCCGGGTCTGCTCGACCACATCGGCGTCACGGTCGCCCGAGAGCAGCGGCTGGGCGGTGAGGTCCCGCTCGTTCAGCAGCGCCTGCCCGTAGTCGGACGCGGCGCGCACGACGACGGCGATCTTCTCGGCGTCCTGGGCCTCGCCCCATGTATCGATGGAGCCCTTCACCTGGAAGCCGCCCATGACCAGGCCGATCAGCACCGGGATCAGGAGGATCGCGTTCAGCCGGGTGGCCACCCGCCAGTTGCGGGGGGACAGTCGACTGGTGCTGCCGCCATCGGCGGGCTCCGGGCCGGACACAGTCGCAGGGGACGCCACAGCGCGCGACGGCGGGGTGAAGTTGCCCCGCTCGGGCTGCGCCGCGGAGCCCTCGTTGCTTCGCCTCACTCGACCAACAACCTCTCGGCGTCGGCACCTACGTTGTGCCGGATTATTTCGTTCAGGGCCGTACTACTGGGGAGTTCGTCGAATTGCAGCACGAGGACCGGCCCCGTTCCAAACACTCGGAATCGCCGATTCCGAGTGGCCCAGGCCTCAGATAAAACGGGCATAAAGAGCGAGCCCCGTCAAAAGGCGGGGCTCATGTGAGCGCAGTGGCACCGATTGGATGCATCGGGTGGCGGTGCGGAGTCAATTCTCTGTCGAAACGTTATGAACGCGGGGGCGGATCGTGTCAAACGACACAGGCCGCCCCCGCGTGACTACTGCAACTTCCGTATGGCGATATCGACTTACGCCTGGTGGAAGAACTACTTCAGGCGTGCCATCAGAGCGTGCTCGACCAGCGTGATGAGCGCGCTCTTGGCGTCCGCGCGGTGGCGGGCGTCCGTCGTCAGGATCGGGGTGTCCGGCCCGATCTGGAGCGCTTCGCGGACCTCGTCGGGGGTGTAGGGCTGGTGTCCGTCGAAGCCGTTGAGGGCGATGACGAAGGGGAGTCCGCTGTTCTCGAAGTAGTCGACGGCGGGGAAGCAGTCGGCGAGACGGCGGGTGTCGACGAGCACGACGGCGCCGATGGCGCCGCGGACCAGGTCGTCCCACATGAACCAGAAGCGGTCCTGCCCGGGCGTACCGAACAGGTACAGGATCAGGTCCTGGTCGAGCGTGATGCGGCCGAAGTCCATGGCGACGGTGGTCGTCGTCTTGTCCCCGGTGTGGGTCAGATCGTCGATGCCCGCGGACGCGGACGTCATGACGGCCTCGGTGCGCAGCGGGTTGATCTCCGACACGGCCCCGACGAACGTGGTCTTGCCCACGCCGAAGCCGCCCGCCACCACGATCTTCGCCGAGGTGGTGGCGCGGCCCGTACCGCCGCTAGAGCTTGCGAAGTCCACTGAGCACCCTTTCGAGCAGTGTCACATCCGGCGCGCCGCCGGCCTCTCCGTTGCCCGGCTGGTGGATGGCCACCATGCCGGCTTCCGCCAGGTCCGCCACCAGGATCCGGGCGACGCCGAGCGGCATCGACAGCAGCGCCGACACCTCCGCCACCGACTTGACCTCACGGCAGAGGTGGCAGATCCGCTGGTGCTCGGGGAGCAGGGTCCCCAGATGAGCGGGGTCTGCCGTCGTGCTGACCAGAGCCTCTATCGCGAGCTGGTAGCGCGGCCGGGTCCGGCCGCCGGTCATGGCGTAGGGGCGAACCAGCGGCTGGTCGCCTTCCCCGTCGTACGACGCGTGGTGCAGTGCGCCGTACGGATCGGGTGAGGCGGGTGGCGGGGTCATGAATCCTCCGGGCGTGACAGCAGGTTCTCGGCTTGCCGTCTGCAAGGGGCCGGTGAGGGGACTAAAGCGGCCTGTCGGGTGAGGGTTGTGGGCATTACCTGGGGGGATCGTGTCGGGAGTCCGCTGGACGGCCGTCTAGTGGAGCAGACTGCCTTGGAGCTCGGCGCGGAGATCGGGCGTGAGGACGGTGCCTGCGCGGTCGACCAGGAGGGCCATCTCGTACCCGACCAGACCGATGTCGGCGTCCGGGTGGGCGAGGACGGCCAGGGACGAGCCGTCGGAGATGGACATGAGGAAGAGGAATCCCCGCTCCATCTCCACAACCGTCTGACTGACGGCGCCTCCCTCGAAGATCCGGGACGCACCCGCGGTCAGCGAGGTGAGACCCGACGCGACAGCGGCGAGCTGGTCGGCGCGGTCGCGCGGGAATCCTTCGGACATCGCCAGCAGCAGGCCATCCGCGGAGACCACCACCGTGTGGGACACCCCTGGGGTGTTGTCCACGAAGTTGGTGATCAGCCAGTTCAGATTCTGCGCGGCCTGACTCATGGGGCTCAACTAACGCTCCTGCTGGTGAGTGGGGCCGAGATGGATACTGCCGGTCTGCTGGCCGTTGTTGGCCTGCCGACCCTGCTGGATGCCCCGGCGGAGATTGGTCAGACGACCGCGCACGTCATCGGGCGCACGCGAAACCTGAGGTCCGGACTGGTGATTCTGCTGCTGCGCGGTCCCCGGTACCAAATTGGCGCGGGGAACACGGCGGGGCAGCCCGGAAGTGGTGACCCCGCCGGCGGCGGGCTTCTTGACCCGCTCGGCCTGGCGTACGAGTTCGTCGTTGGGCGAGGCCCGCCAGGAACTGGTGACCGAGGTGTCGGCCGCACCACGCTGCGGCATGGGCGGGACCGGCACACCGGCTGCATCCGGAGCGGCCGGCTCCTGCGGTTCGGCGGGCGGCTGCTGGCCGCCCTGGCCCGGACCGTGGAACCAGTTCGTCTCCAGGGTGTCGTACAGCGGCGTACGCCCGTCCCCCGGACCGGCCGGCGGCAGGGACTCCGGCTGCTGGGGGAGCGCCGGACGGTACGGAGCCTCGCCCGCCGGGGAGGCGGACGGACGCGGCGCACCGAAGTCGTTGCCACGCGGCGCGGGCAGCTGCTGACCCTGATCCGGCCGGCCCTGGCCCTGCTGGGGCTGGTGCGGGACACCGAAGTCGGGCCGGGCGAACTGCGCGGTGCTCGCCGGGTCCTGGCCCTGCGGAGCCTGCTGCTGGTACGACCGGTCCTGGGGAGCCGCCGGACCCGAGAAGTCGGGCCGGGCGAACTCGGAGGTCGCGCCGGGGCCCTGGTGGTCGTCGGAGGGCCGCTGGTTCAGCGGCGCGTTGAACGGGTCCTGGCCGGGGCCCGCCGGCCGGGCGAACTGCCCGGTCGCGTCGTGCTCCTCGTGACCGCGCGGGGTGTCGGCGCCCCAGCTGGTGGTCGCCGGACGCTGCGGCTGCGGGTTGCCGCCGGGCAGCTCGGCACGCGGTCCACCGGGCGGCGGCAGCTGACGGCCGGGGCCGCCGGGCTGCTGGAAACCGCCCTGGGCGAGACCGCCCTGCTCCTGCCTGGCCTGGGGCTGCTGCGCCCCGGGGCCCTGCTGGCCCTGCTGGTTCTGCCAGCCGGACGGGGCCTGCTGGTTCTGCGGGGCGAACTGGCCCGGGCGGCCGTTCTGCCCGGGGGAGGGCGGAGCGCCGTGCCCGAACAGGTTGGGCTGCGCCCCGTCGCCGCGGCCGGGCGCATCGCCCTGGGGGCCGCGGGCGCCGATCCGGGCGCTGTTGCCGAAGGCGCCGGAGAGGCCGCCGCCCTGGCGCTGCGGGGCCGGGCCCTGGCCCGGGAAGTCCTGGCCGGGGCCGCCGTTGCTCGGCTGGCCGCCGCCCTGCGGTCCCTGCGGCCGGCCCGCGGAGCCGTCCCGGGCCGGCAGTGCCGCCCGGGGGCCGGCGCCCGCGCCGACCTGGCCGCGCTGACCGCCCGGACCGCCGCCGAGGCTCTTGGCGCCGCCCTGACTGCCCGGACCGCTGCCGAGACCCGCGCGCTGGCCGTTGCCCGCGCCGTTCCCGTTGCCCGCGAGCAGACCGCCCGGGGTGCCGGACTGCTGCCCGGGGCCCTGCTTGGACGGCGGCTGCTTGCCGCCGTGCGCGACGTCGACGGGCAGCATGACCAGCGCGGTCGTACCGCCGGAGTCGGAGGGACGCAGCTGGATCCGGATGCCGTGACGCAGCGAAAGACGGCCGACCACGAACAGACCCATGCGGCGGGAGACGGAGACGTCCACCGTCGGCGGCTGCGCGAGCCGCTCGTTGATCGCGGCGAGGTCCTCGGGGGAGAGGCCGATGCCGGTGTCGTGGATCTCGACGAGGACCCGACCGTCGGGCAGCGCGTGACCGGTGACCTTGACCTTCGTCTGCGGCGAGGAGAACGACGTCGCGTTCTCCAGCAGCTCGGCGAGCAGGTGCACGAGGTCGTTGACGACGCGGCCCGCGACCTCGGTGGCGGGCACCGCGGAGAGTTCGATGCGCTCGTACTGCTCCACCTCGGAGGCGGCGGCACGGAGCACGTCGACCAGCGGGACGGGGCGGGTCCACCGGCGGCCCGGCTCCTCGCCCGCGAGGACGAGGAGGTTCTCGCCGTTCCGGCGCATACGGGTCGCGAGGTGGTCGAGCTTGAAGAGCGAGGACAGCTGGTCCGGGTCGGCCTCGCGTGACTCCAGCTCGGAGATGAGCGAGAGCTGGCGCTGGATGAGGCCCTGCGAGCGGCGCGAGAGGTTGGTGAACATCGCGTTGACGTTGCCCCGGAGGAGGGCCTGCTCGGCGGCGAGGCGGACGGCCTCGCGGTGCACGTCGTCGAAGGCCGCGGCCACCTGGCCGATCTCGTCCCGGGAGTGCACGCCGACCGACTCGACGGAGGTGTCGACGTCCTGCGGGTCGGTCTCGGAGAGCTGCTTGACGAGCTCGGGCAGCCGGTCCTGGGCGACCCGGGTGGCGGTGTCCTGGAGGCGGCGCAGCGAGCGGATCATGGAGCGGGCCACGACGAAGGCGCCGACGAGCGAGACGCCGAGCACGATGAAGATGACCGCACCGTTGATGATCGCGTCGCGCTGGGAGGCCTGGCGCAGTTCGCGGGCCTTGGCCTCCATGTCGCTGAGGAGGGTGGCCTCGATCGTCTCCATGGCCTTGATCTTGATGGTGCTCTGGTCGTACCAGTCCAGGTACGACCGGACCTGCTTGCCCTCGATCGCGTTCGTGGTGTCCAGGATCCGCTTGGCGTACATGTTCCCGGCGTTGATCTCCGGGTTGCCGTTGTCCAGGGGCGCCATCAGTTCCTCGGCGCTCTGCCCGGTCGTCGCGTAGATCTGCTTGAACGAGGTGAGGGCCCGGGACTCCTTGGCGAGCGCGTTGGAGCCGAACTGCCGGTCGTTCTGGTTCAGGTGCGGTTCCTTGACCGAACCGCCGGGCAGCGCCGCGGCGATGATCGCGCGCTGGACCGAGGCGTACTCCTTGGCGGAGGAGAACGCCGCCAGCGCCCGGGTCCGCTTGATCATGTCCGGGTTGCTGGTCGCCTGCGCCATGTCCTGCGAGAGGCTCAGCAGCGAGGTGATCAGCTGGCTGTACTGGTCGACCGTGTTGAGACTCGGCGAGCCCTCTTCGTACGCCGTCTTGCGGATCGTACGGATGGTGCCGAGCTGGGAGGCGATCGACGAGATGCTCGCGTGGATGCTCTCCAGCGAGTCGTCGCCCTCGGAGTCACCGATCGAGTCGGTCTCGTCGAGGAAGGCGTTCTTGGCGCGGTCGGTCTTGTCCCGGGGCCCGGTGACCTTGTAGTCGGTGGGCTTGGACTTGTTCGACAGCGGACCGGCCGACTGGTCGCGCTCCACCTGGAGCGCCTGGGCGAGGGAGGTCGCCTGCTTGGTCATCTTCGTCAGCAGCTGCATGTGCTCCAGCTGCTGCATGTCGGTCATCGACTCCTGGATCCGCAGACCGCCGAGGCTGGTCGCGGCGACCACCGGGAGGGCGAGGAGCGAGACAAGTCGCGTGCTGATGCGCCAGTTGCGGAGCGCTATTCGCGAGCCCGTGTCGACCGGGCCACGCGACTGTGCGGGCGTGTTCGGCTCCGCGCCGGTGCTCGTCGTGGAGCCCGGGCGCTGCGCACGGTCGCTGTTGTCGCCGGCAGCGGCCGGCCCGGGGCTCTGGGCGTGCTGGGGCGAGGAACCGCGGTCGGTCCCGCCGCGCGGCTCCTGTTCCGCCGGAGCGCTGCCATCCCTCTTGAAACGTCCCTGCACTAGCGTCGCAACCTCTGGACCAGGCGTCCCGCCCGCGTGTGCGGACGGAGACGGTGTCGGCGTCGTGGGGCGCTGGACGCGCCCCATGGGTGGTCGTGTGAGTGACCGGCGTACTTCCCCCTCCCGCCGCCACTCGGCGCTGCGTTGCGCCCCTGCGCGCCGGCCTGAAACCCGCGGCGGTGCGTGGAATTCCAGCACAGTGCAGGATCTCCAACAAGGCCCATGTACCGGGCTGTGACCTGCGTGACACGTTGTGATGAACGAGTAACAAGCAGTGGAGAGTGATCGTGAGTAAAGCGGACTTTTATGGAGGACTTACCTAGGGGTGGGGGGTGTCCCAGTCGCGATGATCAGGAGCGGAATGGTGGATTCAGTGATGCAATGTCCGTTTTCTGGATCACGGCCGCCTGCCCGGAATGGGTCAAATGTCGATTAGTTCGTGAGCAAACTCACATGATGATCGTCGCCTCATCCCGGCTCCGGCGGGGAATCGGATGTTTAGCCTGACGCTTTACAGGGATGGCGAATCCGACAAGCCGGCGCCGCGACGAGCGACGCCCTCACCGACAGGGTCCTGACGGCAGATGAAGACGACGACGATGTTCCGCAACATTGCCAACCCCCGGCGCACCACGCTGGCGCACCTCAAGGACGCCGAAGCGCTGCAGACGCCCCTGACGCCGGAGCACGCCGCCGACCTGCCGAACGTCACGGCCAACCCGCGCCGCACCATCCTCATGGACGCCCCGGTCGCGGTCGCCCCGTAGCCACCGCCGGCATACGCGAGCTGTGCCCCTCCCACAGAGTTAGCCTGGAGCGTCAGTCTTCAGCCAGCCAGCAAGTGAGGGGCGACAGCATCCCGTGCGCATCGCCAGGTTCTCCATCGACGGCAATGTCGCCTTCGGCGCCGTCGAGGGACAGGGCACCGTGGAATCCGGTGACCTCGTCCTCGACATCATCAAGGGCATTCCGTACGCCGACTTCGAGCTCTCGGGCACCAAGGTCCCGCTGAACAAGGTCCGGCTGCTGCCCCCCGTGCTCCCCAACAAGGTCGTGGCCATCGGCCGCAACTACGCGGAGCACGCCGCCGAACTCGGCCACGAGGTCCCCGAAGCGCCGATCACCTTCTTCAAGCCCACCACCTCGGTGATCGGCTCCGGCGACGCGATCGAGTACCCCTCCTTCTCCGAAGAGCTGCACCACGAGGCCGAGCTGGCCGTGGTCATCGGCCGCATGTGCCGCGAGGTCCCCCGCGAGCGCGTGCGCGACGTCATCCTCGGCTACACCTGCGCCAACGACGTCACCGCCCGCGATGTGCAGAAGCGCGAGAAGCAGTGGGCCCGCGCCAAGGGCTTCGACACCTCCTGCCCGCTGGGCCCCTGGGTGGAGACCGACGTGGACCCCCACGACCTCACCATCCAGGCGACGGTCAACGGCGAGCAGCGGCAGCTCGGCCGCACGAGCGACATGGTCCGCTCCATCGAGGACCTGGTCGTCCACATCACGGAGGCCATGACCCTCCTCCCGGGCGACGTCATCCTCACGGGCACCCCCGCAGGGGTCGGACCCCTGCACGTCGGCGACGAGGTCGCCGTCACCATCGAAGGCATCGGCACTCTCACCAACAAGGTGATCAAGCGTGGCTAACGCACCAGTCCGTGTACGTTTCTGTCCCTCCCCGACCGGCAACCCGCACGTGGGCCTGGTCCGGACGGCGCTCTTCAACTGGGCCTTCGCCCGGCACCACCAGAGCACCCTGGTCTTCCGGATCGAAGACACCGACGCCGCGCGCGACTCCGAGGAGTCCTACCAGCAGCTGCTCGACTCGATGCGCTGGCTCGGCCTGGACTGGGACGAGGGCCCCGAGGTCGGCGGCCCGCACGCGCCCTACCGCCAGTCGCAGCGGATGGACCTGTACAAGGACGTCGCAGAGAAGCTGCTCGCCGCCGGGTACGCCTACCCCTGCTACTGCACCACGGAGGAGCTGGACACCCGCCGCGACGCCGCCCGCGCCGCAGGCAAGCCGTCCGGTTACGACGGCCACTGCCGCGACCTCACCGCCGAGCAGAAGGCGGCGTACGAGGCCGAGGGCCGCACCTCGATCGTCCGCTTCCGGATGCCCGACGAGGCCATCACCTTCACCGACCTGGTCCGCGGCGAGATCACCGTCCAGCCGGAGAACGTCCCGGACTACGGCATCGTCCGCGCCAACGGGGCCCCGCTCTACACCCTGGTCAACCCGGTCGACGACGCCCTGATGGAGATCACCCACGTCCTGCGCGGCGAGGACCTGCTCTCCTCCACCCCGCGCCAGATCGCCCTGTACCGGGCGCTCATCGAGCTGGGCATCGCCAAGGACACCCCCGCCTTCGGCCACCTGCCGTACGTCATGGGCGAGGGCAACAAGAAGCTCTCCAAGCGCGACCCACAGGCCTCCCTCAACCTCTACCGGGAGCGCGGCTTCCTCCCCGAGGGCCTGCTGAACTACCTCTCGCTGCTCGGCTGGTCGATCGCCGAGGACCGCGACATCTTCTCGATGGACGAGCTGGTCGCCGCGTTCGACATCAAGGACGTCAACGCCAACCCGGCCCGCTTCGACCTCAAGAAGGCCGAGCACATCAACGCCGAGCACATCCGCATGCTCGACGTGAAGACCTTCACCGAGGCCTGCGGCCCCTGGCTGAAGGCCCCCTTCGCGCCTTGGGCCCCGGAGGCCTTCGACGCGGAGAAGTGGACCCGGATCGCCCCGTACGCCCAGACCCGGGTCACGGTGCTCTCCGACATCACCGACAACGTCGACTTCCTCTTCCTCGACGAGCCGGTGGAGGACGAGGCCTCTTGGACCAAGGCGATGAAGGGCGACCCGGTGGCCCTGCTCACCACCGCCCGCGCCAACCTGGAGGCGGCCGACTGGAGCGACCCGGAGTCGCTGAAGAACGCCGTCCTGACCGCCGGCGAGGCCCACGGCCTCAAGCTCGGCAAGGCCCAGGCCCCGGTCCGCGTCGCCGTCACCGGCCGCACGGTCGGCCTGCCGCTCTTCGAGTCCCTGGAGATCCTGGGCCGCGACAAGAGCCTGGCCCGCGTGGACGCGGCGCTGGCGAAGCTGACCGCGTAACGCGACAGGAAACCCCGAGGAGGGTCGCGGCCGACCGGCTGCGGCCCTCCTTCCTTTCTTCTTCCCCCGCCGCGGTCCGGCGCGGGCGGCTACGGTGACGTACATGCCGATCCGCGCCGTTCTCTGGGACATCGACGACACGATCTTCGACTACGCGGGCGCCGACCACACCGGCATGCGGCTCCACCTGGAGACCGTGGGCCTGCCCGTGGCGTACGTGACGGTCGACGAGGCCCTCGCCGCCTGGAAGGCGATCACCGCCGTGCACTGGGCGCGCGTGGCCGCCGGGGAGACGGACTTCCTCGGCCAGCGCCGGGACCGGGTGCGGGAGTTCCTGGGGCGGCCGATGACGGACGCCGAGGCCGACGACTGGTTTGCCGGCCACCTGGTCCATTTCGAGGCCGCCTGGGCGCTCTTCCCCGACGTGCTGCCGGTCCTGGACCGGCTGGTGCCGACCTACCGCCACGCGATCCTCTCCAACTCCAGCAGCCACAACCAGCACCGCAAGCTCACCGCGCTCGGCGTCCGGGACCGGTTCGAGGCGATGGTCTGCGCGGTCGAGCTCGGCATCTCCAAGCCGGAGGCCGGCGCCTTCCACGCGGCCTGCGAGGCGCTCGCGCTGGAGCCGCACGAGGTGGCGTACGTCGGGGACGAGCCGGACATCGACGCGAGCGGGGCCGTGGCCGCCGGACTGACGGGCATCTGGCTCGACCGGCGGGGCAGGGGCGGCCGCTCCGATCTCGTGAGGATCACCGGGCTCGACCAGCTCCCCGGCCTGCTGGCAGGCGATACCCGTTTTGGAGCGCCGGACACCTTCAGGTAATGTTCTTTCTGCGCCGCCCGAGCGGGCCGAAAGATCCGGCCGGGAAGCGCAGACAGAAGTGAAGCCCCCACCAGGGGTTGCATTTCAGTGG
>NZ_JAFEUF010000002.1:0-108151 GCF_016901035.1 Streptomyces durocortorensis | reverse complement strand
GGGCTATGGTGTAATTGGCAACACTACGGTTTCTGGTACCGTCATTCTAGGTTCGAGTCCTGGTAGCCCAGCGCAAGATCCAGCAGTACGAGCAAGACCAGCAGGACAAGCCCCCGTTGTGTAGCGGCCTAGCACGCTGCCCTCTCACGGCAGTAGCGCCGGTTCGAATCCGGTCGGGGGTACAGATCCTTCCCGCGAGAACATCATGGGTCGCACCCATCGCTCTCGATGCAGGATCGCTAGGGCCCCCGTTGTGTAGCGGCCTAGCACGCTGCCCTCTCACGGCAGTAGCGCCGGTTCGAATCCGGTCGGGGGTACTTGTCACACCATGGGCTATGGTGTAATTGGCAACACTACGGTTTCTGGTACCGTCATTCTAGGTTCGAGTCCTGGTAGCCCAGCGCAAGTCAGCAGTAACCACGCCCCCGTTGTGTAGCGGCCTAGCACGCTGCCCTCTCACGGCAGTAGCGCCGGTTCGAATCCGGTCGGGGGTACAACAGAGCAGTACGGAAAGGCCCTTCACCTCGGTGAAGGGCCTTCTTCGTTGCCTCGGAGCAGGCAACACCCCTACGCCCCACGGCAGTTCGAGTGGGGGCGGAGAAGAAAAAGGGCCGCCACGGCGCTGGGGCGGCCTTCCGGAACAGAGGGGCAAAGGGGTTGGGGCGATCCGTCAGCCCGAGCGGCGCAGGGCCTCGCTCAGCCGTGCGGCCGAGTCGATGACCGCCTGGGCGTGCATCCGGCCCGGGTGGCGGGTCAGCCGTTCGATGGGCCCGGAGATCGAGACCGCGGCGACCACCCGGTTCGACGGGCCGCGCACCGGAGCCGAGACCGAGGCGACGCCCGGCTCCCGCTCGCCGATCGACTGGGCCCAGCCCCGCCGCCGTACGCCGGAGAGCGCCGTCGCCGTGAACCGGGCGCCCTGGAGGCCCCGGTGCAGGCGCTCCGGCTCCTCCCAGGCCATCAGGATCTGCGCGGAGGAACCCGCCTTCATCGTGAGGGTCGAGCCGACCGGCACCGTGTCCCGGAGTCCGGACAGCCGTTCCGCCGCTGCCACGCAGATGCGCATGTCGCCCTGCCGGCGGTAGAGCTGCGCGCTCTCGCCGGTGATGTCGCGCAGGTGGGTGAGCACCGGTCCGGCCGTGGCCAGCAGGCGGTCCTCGCCCGCCGCGGCTGCCAGTTCCGACAGCCGGGGGCCGAGAATGAACCGGCCCTGCATATCCCTCGCCACCATCCGGTGGTGTTCCAGTGCCACGGCCAGTCGGTGGGCCGTGGGCCGTGCGAGCCCGGTCGCCGCGACCAGCCCGGCGAGGGTGGCCGGACCGGACTCCAGGGCGCTCAATACCAGAGCTGCCTTGTCGAGAACGCCGACGCCGCTAGAGTTGTCCATACGACGATACTCCCGTCTCACTCTGTGAAACGCAAGTTCAATTTCCGGCGGAAGTTGCGAACCTGTAGGGGCGGCCGCACAACGGCTCGTAGCCACCGCCCCGCACGGGGGTCCGGACGGAGGCGCACCGATCTCTAGTTGGGCCGGCGAAGACGCCGGCCGGAGGGAAAGCGATGGGTAGGACACTCGCGGAGAAGGTCTGGGACGACCATGTCGTCCGGCGCGCTGAGGGCGAGCCCGACCTTCTCTTCATCGATCTGCACCTGCTGCACGAGGTGACCAGCCCGCAGGCCTTCGACGGACTGCGGCAGGCCGGACGCCCGGTGCGGCGCCTCGACCTCACCATCGCCACCGAGGACCACAACACCCCGACCCTCGACATCGACAAGCCGATCGCGGACCCCGTCTCGCGCGCCCAGCTGGAGACCCTGCGCAAGAACTGCGCGGACTTCGGCGTCCGGCTGCACCCGCTCGGCGACGTCGAGCAGGGCGTCGTCCACGTGGTGGGACCGCAGCTGGGGCTGACCCAGCCGGGCACCACCGTGGTCTGCGGCGACTCCCACACCTCCACGCACGGCGCGTTCGGCGCGCTGGCGTTCGGCATCGGCACCAGCCAGGTGGAGCACGTCCTGGCCACCCAGACGCTGCCGCTGGCCCGCCCGAAGACCATGGCCATCACGGTCGAGGGCGAACTGCCCGACGAGGTCACCGCGAAGGACCTGATCCTGGCGATCATCGCCCGGATCGGCACCGGCGGCGGCCAGGGCTACATCCTCGAATACCGCGGCTCCGCCATCGAGAAGCTCTCGATGGAGGCCCGGATGACCATCTGCAACATGTCGATCGAGGCCGGCGCCCGCGCGGGCATGATCGCCCCGGACGCCACCACCTTCGACTACCTCAAGGGCCGCGACCACGCCCCCGAGGGCGAGGACTGGGACGCCGCCGTCGCGTACTGGAACACCCTGCGCTCCGACGACGACGCCGTGTTCGACGCCGAGGTCGTCATCGACGCCGCCGAACTGGCGCCGTTCGTCACCTGGGGCACCAACCCCGGTCAGGGCGCGCCCCTGTCGGCCAACGTCCCCGACCCCGCTTCGTACGAGGACGCCTCGGAGCGCCACGCCGCCGAAAAGGCCCTGGAGTACATGGGGTTGACCGCCGGGCAGGCGCTGCGCGACATCAGCGTCGACACCGTCTTCGTAGGTTCGTGCACCAACGGCCGCATCGAGGACCTGCGCAACGCGGCCTCGATCCTGGACGGCCGCAAAGTCGCCGACGGCGTACGGATGCTGGTCGTCCCCGGCTCCGTCCGGGTCGCGCTCCAGGCCGTCTCCGAGGGCCTGGACAAGGTCTTCACCGAGGCCGGCGCCGAATGGCGGCACGCGGGTTGCTCGATGTGCCTCGGTATGAACCCCGACCAGCTGGCCCCCGGCGAGCGCTCCGCCTCCACCTCGAACCGCAACTTCGAGGGCAGGCAGGGCAAGGGCGGCCGCACCCACCTGGTCTCGCCCCAGGTCGCCGCCGCCACCGCGGTGCTGGGCCATCTGGCCTCGCCCGCCGACCTGTCCGACGCCCGTACCCCCGCCGGAGTCCGATAGCCATGGAAGCCTTCACCACGCACACCGGCCGAGCCGTTCCGCTGCGCCGCAGCAACGTCGACACCGACCAGATCATCCCCGCGCACTGGCTGAAGAAGGTCACCCGCGACGGGTTCGAGGACGGGCTCTTCGAAGCCTGGCGCAAGGACGAGAACTTCGTCCTCAACCGCCCCGAGCGCCAGGGCGCCTCGGTCCTGGTCGCCGGTCCCGACTTCGGTACGGGCTCCTCCCGCGAACACGCGGTCTGGGCCCTGCAGAACTTCGGCTTCAAGGCCGTCGTCTCCTCCCGCTTCGCCGACATCTTCCGCGGCAACTCGCTGAAGAACGGCCTGCTCACGGTGGTTCTGGAGCAGAAGGTGGTCGACGCCCTCTGGGAGCTGACGGAGGCCGACCCGACCGCCGAGGTGACCGTCGATCTGGAGGCCCGCCAGGTCCGCGCCGAGGGCATCACGGCCGACTTCGAGCTCGACGAGAACGCCCGCTGGCGGTTGCTCAACGGCCTCGACGACATCAGCCTCACCCTTCAGAACGAAGCGGACATCGCCGCGTACGAGGCGTCCAGGCCCGCCTTCAAGCCGCGTACCATTGCCGCCTGAGCAGCGCTTTTCCAGGACTGCGCCCCCTGCCTCCCGGCTGGGGGCGCAGTCGCTTGTTGAGACCCCGTCGGGCGACAACTCGCCCCAGATGGCACAATCGGTGCATGGAACGCGACAGCCAACTCAAGCTCTATGGCCAAGTCGCCGACCGATTGAAGGAAGCGCACGCGAAGGTGCGTGCACTGCAAGTCCCGGAGAGCGTACGGATGGCGCTGACCCGGAAGCTGCTGGTCGTCACGGCCGCGGCGAAGCACGATCTCCCGGACGCGGCAAGGCGTCTGGACCGGTTGATGAAGGACCTCGATGAGGGCCGATTCCCCGAAGGTGACTGACACGTGGAACTGCGCATCGGTCGACTTCGTTGCGGCACTAGGGTGATTAGCCCGTTTCGTGTTTGATTTGCGGTATATATCTGCCTAACGTGCGAAAAAGCTTGAACACTTTCGTTCTGGCAATGTCTCCGAAGGGGAAGACGTGAACAAGGCGCAGCTCGTAGAAGCGATTGCCGACAAGGTCGGCGGCCGCCAGCAGGCCGCAGACGCTGTCGACGCGGTACTCGACGCGATCGTCCGTGCCGTTGTCGCCGGGGACCGTGTCTCGGTCACCGGCTTCGGTTCGTTCGAGAAGGTCGACCGCCCCGCCCGGTACGCCCGCAACCCGCAGACGGGTGAGCGCGTCCGGGTCAAGAAGACCTCGGTGCCCCGCTTCCGCGCGGGCCAGGGGTTCAAGGACCTGGTGAGCGGCTCCAAGAAGCTCCCCAAGAACGACGTGGCCGTCAAGAAGGCCCCCAAGGGCAGCCTCTCGGGCGGATCTTCCGCCGCCCGTACGACGGTGAAGGCCGCCGCCGCCAAGAAGTCGGCCGCCAAGAAGGCCACCGCGAAGAAGACCACCGCCAAGAAGGCGACCCCGGCGAAGACCGCCGCCGCCAAGAAGGCCACCGCCAAGAAGACGACCGCGACGGCGAAGAAGGCGTCCGCGGCCGCGAAGAAGGCGACCCCGGCCAAGAAGACGGCCACGACCGCCAAGAAGACGGTCGCCAGCAAGACCGCGCCCGCCAAGAAGACCACGGCGAAGAAGGCGCCCGCGAAGAAGACCACGGCGCGCAAGACCACGGCCAAGAAGGCCACCGCACGCAAGAAGTGAGACCGGGCGACCCGCTCGCCCCTCACAACGCGCCGGGCCCCGTTCGGCCTAGGGCCTGTCCGACCATTCCCGTCTGCCTCACGACGCCGTGCACGCACTCTCGCCGCACTGGCCCCAGGCCCAAGTACGTCCAGTACGAGGGCCTGGGGCCAGCACGCCGATCGCACGCACCAGACGCCGCGCGGCCCCCCTGCGGGCGACGACGGGAATGGTCGGACAGGCCCTAGCGAACCACTTCTAGAACGTCTGCAGCGTCACCAGCGTGATCCGCAGAGCCGCCCCCTCGCCCTCGCCCTCGATCCGCACCCGCTGCCCCGGACGCAGCAGCAGCAGGCCGCCCGCGTCGAAGGCCGCGGCGTCGAACTCCACCGGGGTGCCGTCGTCCAGCAGCACACTGCCGCCACGGGTCTCGGGGTCGTACGTGTACGAGGTCGCCTGCATGGGCGGCAGCCTATCGGTCACGGACCGGGGCGCACACGGCCGCGATCCGCGCCGTGTGCGGCCCCACCCCCAGGGCCAGGGCGACCCGCAGGTCCTCGCCCGTATCCACGTCCCGGCGCACCGAGTCGACACCGGGCAGCGCTATTTCCACCGCACCCGACGCCAGGTGCCGGGCCCCGGACGGACCACCGAAAACCGGACGGAATTCCGCACCCCCCGCAGCGGTGAGAAATGTCGTTCCGATTCCCGCCGCGTCCCGGAGAAATGCGCTGGGAAAAGCGGAGGCAAAATCGAGCACCCGCGCCAATTCGCCGGGTCGCAGTGCCGGCAGATCCGCGTTGAGCGCGGCGACCGCGGCGGCGGGCCGCAGGGCCCGCACGGAGCGCGCCCCGTGTGCCAGCGCCGCGTTGAGCCCGGCCCCCGGAGCGTCCGGCACGATCCGCGCGCCGAGCGCGGAAAGAGCCGCCGCGGCCACGACGTCGTCCGTGACGACCACCACATCCCGCACCCGGGGACAGGCCAGCGCCGCGGCCACCGTGTCCTGGGCGAAGGCCAGGGCCAGCCGGGGCCGCGCCTCCTCACCCGCCGCCGGCCCCAGGCGGCTCTTGGCCCGGGCGAGCGGCTTCAGCGGAACGACCAGGGACCAGGGCCCGGCCGGATCGGTGTTCGTGGCGATCTCCCCCTCCGTACGCGTCAGGACTTATTCTCGCCTGCCGGTACGACAACCCGGAGGCCCGCTACCGACCGTGAGGCGTACGGTGTTCTCGACAGCGCAGGGGTCTGGGGCGAGACTTGACCGTCAGTAACCAGGCAGCAGGTTGAAATCCTTAAGGAAGGTATCCAAGTGTCCCGCCGCAGAATCGGCTTTTGGTACCGCCTGGCGGCGGTCATCGCCAAGCCGCCATTGGTGGTTCTGTTCAAGCGCGACTGGCGGGGGACGGAACACATTCCGGCCGACGGCGGTTTCATCACCGCCGTCAACCACAACTCCTATCTGGACCCGCTCTCCTACGCGCACTTCCAGTACAACACCGGACGCGTGCCGCGCCTCCTGGCGAAGGCCGGTCTCTTCCGCACCCCCTTCGTCGGGATGATGCTGCGAGGCACCGGCCAGATCCCCGTCTACCGTGAGACGACCGACGCCCTGGACGCGTTCCGCGCCGCCGTCGACGCCATCGAGCGCGGTGAGTGCGTCGCCTTCTACCCCGAGGGCACTCTCACCCGGGATCCCGACATGTGGCCGATGGCCGGGAAGACCGGGGCCGCCCGGGTCGCCCTGATGACCCGGGCCCCGGTCATCCCGGTCGCCCAGTGGGGCGCCAACCTTGCGATGCCGCCGTACGCCAAGGACAACAAGCTGCGGCTGTTCCCCCGCAAGACGCTGGCGGTGCAGGCCGGTCCGCCCGTCGACCTCAGCCGCTTCTACGATGTCGAGCCGACGCCCGACGTGCTGCGCCAGGCGACCGAGGTCATCATGGCCGCGATCACCCGCGAGCTGGAGGACCTGCGCGGGGAGAAGGCCCCCGCAGAGCTCTACGACCACCGCAAAGCCCGTGCTGAGCAACGGCGCAGGGCCCAGGGAAAGGGATCTACGTGACGCACCCCGTAAAAGCAGCCGTCTTCGGAACCGGCTCATGGGGTACGGCGTTCGCCGTGATCCTCGCCGACGCCGGCTGTGAGGTCACCCTCTGGGGCCGCCGCGCCGAGGTCGCCGAGACCATCAACACCACCCGCACCAACCCGGACTACCTCCCGGGCATCGCGCTCCCCGACTCCATCCACGCCACCACCGACGCCGCCGAGGCCCTGCGCGGGGCGGAGTTCGCCTTCCTGGTCGTGCCCTCCCAGACGCTGCGCGCCAACCTCGCCGACTGGGCCCCGCACCTGGAGCCGCACACCGTCCTGGTCTCCCTGATGAAGGGCGTCGAACTGGGCACCGCCGAGCTGATGAGCGAGGTGATCGCCGACGTCACCAAGGTCTCCGCCGACCGCATCGCCGTCGTCTCGGGGCCCAACCTGGCCAAGGAGATCGCCGAGCGCCGCCCCGCCGCCGCCGTCGTCGCCTGCGCCGACGAGTCCGTCGCCCAGCGCCTCCAGGCCGCCTGCCACACCCCGTACTTCCGCCCGTACACCAACACCGACGTGGTCGGCTGCGAGCTCGGCGGCGCGGTGAAGAACGTCATCGGCCTCGCCGTCGGCATCGCGGACGGCATGGGTCTCGGCGACAACACCAAGGGCTCCCTCATCACCCGCGGCCTCGCCGAGACCACCCGACTGGGCCTGGCCATGGGCGCGGACCCGCTGACGTTCTCCGGACTCGCGGGCCTGGGCGACCTGGTGGCCACCTGCTCCTCGCCGCTCTCGCGCAACCACACCTTCGGCACCAACCTCGGCCGCGGCATGACGCTCCAGGAGACGATCGCCGTCACCAAGCAGACCGCCGAGGGCGTCAAGTCCTGCGAATCGGTCCTCGACCTGGCACGCAGGCACGGGGTCGACATGCCCATCACCGAGACCGTCGTCTCGATCGTCCACGAGGGCAAGTCCCCGGTCGTCGCCGTCAAGGAGCTGATGTCGCGCAGCGCCAAGGCCGAGCGACGCTGACGTCTCTCTTACCAGCAGGTACGCTCATCGCGATATGAGCAGCGAGAACCTCCCCCAGAGCCCTGAGCGCGCCGACAGCCCGCAGGCGCAGCGCCGCAAGCCCCGTGTGGCTGTCGTGTTCGGCGGCCGCAGCTCCGAACACGGCATCTCGGTCGTCACGGCCGGCGCCGTCATGAAGGCCATCGACCGGACGAAGTACGACGTCCTGCCGATCGGCATCACGACGGACGGCCGCTGGGCGCTCACCGCCGACGAGCCCGAACGCATGGCCATCGCCGACCGCAAGGTCCCCGACGTGGACCGGCTCGCCGAGTCCGCCGAGGGCAGCGTCGTGCTCTCCGTGGACCCGGGCAGCCGCGAGGTCGTCTACACCGAGCCCGGTTCGGTGCCCAAGGCGCTGGGCGAGGTCGACGTCGTCTTCCCCGTGCTGCACGGCCCGTACGGCGAGGACGGCACCCTCCAGGGGCTCCTCGAACTCTCCGGTGTGCCCTACGTCGGCGCGGGCGTCCTCGCCTCCGCCGTCGGCCAGGACAAGGAGTACATGAAGCGCGTCTTCCTCTCCTTCGGCCTGCCCGTCGGACCGTACGAGGTCGTCCGCCCCCGGGAGTGGGACAGCAACCCCGCCGCCGCCCGCAAGCGGATCGTGGACTTCGCCGGCGAGCACGGCTGGCCGCTGTTCATCAAGCCCGCCCGGGGCGGCTCCTCGATGGGCATCACCAAGGTCGACGGCGTCGAGGGCCTCGACGAGGCGATCGAGGAGGCCCGCCGCCACGACCCGAAGTTCCTCGTCGAGTCGCTGCTGCGCGGCCGGGAGATCGAGTGCGGGGTGCTGGAGTTCGAGGACGGCCCGCGCGCCAGCGTGCCCGCCGAGATCCCGCCGGTCACCGCGCACGACTTCTACGACTTCGAGGCGAAGTACATCGACTCGGCCACGGGTCTGGTTCCCGCACCGCTCACCGAGGAGGAGACCGCAGAGGTGCAGCGGCTCGCTGTCGCCGCCTTCGACGCCGTCTCCTGCGAGGGCCTGGTGCGCGCCGACTTCTTCCTCACCGAGGACGGCACCTTCGTCATCAACGAGATCAACACCCTGCCGGGCTTCACCCCGATCTCCATGTACCCGCGCATGTGGCAGGAGAGCGGTGTGAGCTACCCGGAGCTGGTCGACCGGCTGATCCAGGCCGCGTTGACCCGTTCCACCGGACTGCGCTGACGAAGCCGCGAGCGGCACTCAGAATTTTCCGGGGACCGTCTTCGAGACGGGGCCGGCGAACGAGGCCAGCGGCGTGATGTCGTGGGCGTACGTCGAATCCAGCGTGACCTCGACGTACGCCTTGCGGTACGTGGTGGTGAACCGCGGACCGGAGCCATCGCGCTCCTCCAGCATCCACTGCACCCCGTCCGCCTCGACGCCCTCCGACTGAGGGTCGTCCATCTTCGCGGGCCGGGGAACCCCGCAGCGCAGTACGATCGCCCCGTCCCCCCAGCCGGCGGTCAGCTCCGAATCCGGGGAGGGGTCGCTGCGTTCCAGTTCGAGGACGGTCTTCGGCAGTTCCTCGTGCAGGGCCTCGCAGTACGCGGCGGCCTCCGCCGACGGTGTGGGAACCGTGATCGAGGGCTGCGCGTCGCTGAGGGAACAGCCCGCCGCGGCCAGGACGAGCACGGCAGCGGACAGACCGAGGAATATCGAGCGGGGAGAACGGCGGGCGGATGACGTCACCGGCCCAGCCTAAACGGGGGTCAGAGGTGGACGACCGGACAGGTCAGGGTCCGTGTGATGCCGTCCACCTGCTGCACTTTGGCGACCACCATGCGGCCGAGCTCGTCGACCGTGTCTGCCTGGGCCCGCACGATCACGTCGTACGGACCGGTGACGTCCTCTGCCTGGATCACTCCCGGAATCTTGGAGATGGTGTCGGCGACGATCGACGCCTTGCCCACCTCGGTCTGGATGAGGATGTACGCCTGTACCACGGAACCTCCAGGGCGGCCACGAGGATCATGTGGGGGAAAGGGACGCCACGTTATCGCGTTGCCGCGGGCCGCGGGGAGACCTACGGGCCGGATGACGTCGACAGCGTGGCGTACAGGGCGCAGAAGTTGACGTATCTCTTGACGGTACCGACAGCACAGACGGCTCGCGACCGGGGGCCCGGACGGGTGTCCGGGGCGATAAAGGAGAGGTGAGACTCGGTGAAGGGAACCGTGGGCGAGTTGGGGGAGTTCGGGCTCATCAGAGAGCTCACGTCCCGGCTCACCACCACTCCGGCGGTACGGCTGGGGCCCGGCGACGACGCCGCGGTCGTGGCCGCCCCCGACCGCAGGGTCGTGGCCAGTACGGACATCCTGCTGGAAGGGCGGCACTTCCGCCGCGACTGGTCGACGGCGTACGACGTCGGCCGCAAGGCCGCCGCCCAGAACCTCGCCGACATCGCGGCGATGGGCGCCGTGCCCACCGCGCTGCTCCTCGGCCTCGTCGTCCCCGCCGACCTCCCCGTCACCTGGGCCGCCGAGCTGATGGACGGGCTCCGCGACGAATGCCAGGTGGCGGGCGCGGCCGTGGTCGGCGGTGATGTGGTCGGCGGCGACACGATCACCGTGGCCATCACCGCACTCGGCGACCTGCGCAACCACGAACCGGTCACCCGCGCCGGCGCCCGCCCCGGCGACGTCGTCGCGGTCACCGGCTGGCTCGGCTGGTCGGCGGCCGGTTACGCCGTGCTCTCCCGCGGTTTCCGCTCGCCCCGCGCCTTCGTCGAGGCGCACCGCCGCCCCGAACCGCCGTACCACGCGGGCCCCGCGGCCGCCGGGCTCGGCGCCACCGCGATGACCGACGTCAGCGACGGCCTCGTCGCGGACCTCGGCCACATCGCGGAGGCCAGCAAGTGCCGTATCGACCTGCGCTCCGGGCTCATCGACATCCCCTCGCAGATGTCCGACATCGGCCAGGCCGTCGGCGTCGACCCGCTCCAGTGGGTGCTGACCGGGGGAGAGGACCACGCGATCGTGGCGACCTTCCCGCCCGACGTGAAACTGCCCGCCCGCTGGAAGGTGATCGGCGAGGTCCTCAACCCCTCCGCGCTGCCCCAGGTCACCGTCGACGGCGCGCCCTGGACCAGCAGGGGCGGCTGGGACCACTTCGGCGCCATCGAGGACACTCCGCCGCGCGCCTGAGCATTAGATTGCTGCGTATGCCCATACGTACCGCTGCCTTGCCCCGTGTGCTCACCGTCGCCGGATCCGACTCCGGCGGCGGTGCGGGGATCCAGGCCGATCTGAAGACCATGCTCGCTCTCGGTGTGCACGGCATGAGCGTGCTCACCGCCGTCACCGCACAGAACTCCCTCGGCGTCCAGGGCGCGTGGGAGCTTCCGGTGGACGCCGTACGCGCCCAGTACCGCAGCGTCGTCGACGACATCGGCGTCCAGGCCGTGAAGACCGGAATGCTCGCCTCCGCCGTCCTCGTGGAGACCGTCGCCGAACTCCTCGCCGCCACCGACGTCCCCGTCGTCGTCGACCCGGTCGGCGTCTCCAAGCACGGCGACCCGCTGCTCGCCGCCGAGGCCCTCGACTCCGTACGGACGAAGCTGCTGCCCGTCGCCACGGTCGCCACCCCGAACCTCGACGAAGTGGCCCAGCTCACCGGCGTCCGGGTCACCGACGAGAGCGGAATGCGCCGGGCCGCCGAGGAGGTCCTCGGCTTCGGACCGCGCTGGGTCGTGATCAAGGGCGGCCACCTGCCCGGCGAGGCGGTGGACCTGCTCACCGACGGGAGCGCGGAACACTGGCTGCGCGCCCCCCGGCACGACAACCGCCACACCCACGGCACCGGCTGCACCCTGGCGTCCGCCATCGCCTCCGGGCTCGCGCTCGGTCAGGACGTGCCCACGGCGGTACGGGGCGCGAAGACCTACGTCACCGGCGCGATCGAGGCAGGCTTCCCGCTCGGCGGCGGCATCGGCCCGGTCGACCACGGCTGGCTGGCCCGCCCGTCCGTCTGACCGGCCGGCCCGCCCGGCCGCCGGGCACAGCAAAAAGCCGGTCCACCGAGGTGGACCGGCTTTTTTGGGCAACCGGAAGGCTGCGCTACGACGGGGACGTCAGCGCGCGACCTTGCCGGCCTTGATGCACGAGGTGCAGACGTTGAGCCGCTTCGGCGTCCGACCGACCACGGCACGCACGCGCTGGATGTTGGGATTCCAGCGACGGGACGTACGGCGGTGCGAGTGCGAAATGTTGTTGCCGAAGCTCGGCCCCTTGCCGCAAACGTCGCAGTTGGCAGCCACGGGTCACTCCAAAGACTTCAGATGCACTTACAGTGAATTCCGGCGCGCCGGAATCATTTGACTGAAGTGGCGGTACCGGAGGAATGGCCCGACTCTCATCGGGCAACCGGAGCAGCATACAACGCCTGCTTCGGAGATACGAAACTACCACGGGTCAGCCCTCCGTCCTCCCGCCCCCCTGTCCGGGCCGGGGCTCCGCCGAGCGGGCTAACCTGCGGTGCAGCCCGTTGCCACGGCCGCTTCAAGGAGGACCATCGGTGCCGCAGCTCCCCGACGACCTGGACGCCGTCGCGGTACGCACATGGTGCTCACTGGCCCTGGAGGCCCTGGGCCGGGAACGCGCGGAGATCGACGCGATCAACGTCTACCCCATCGCGGACGGCGACACCGGCACCAACCTCTACCTGACCGTCGAGTCCGCCGCGGCCGCCGTCGAAGCGGTCTTCGCCGCCCATGAGACCGGCACGAGCACACCCGCCACCGCCGACGCCGTACGCGCCATGGCGCACGGCGCCCTGATCGGCGCCCGCGGGAACTCCGGCACGATCCTGGCCCAGCTGCTGCGCGGTATGGCCGGGGTGCTGGCCGACGCCGGCGACGCGGCCCATCTGCGCCTCGCCCTCACCAGCGCCGCCGACGCCGCCCGCCAGGCCGTCGCCCACCCCGTCGAGGGCACCGTGCTCACCGTCGCCGCAGCGGCCGCCGAGGCCGCGCAGGGCGATGAGCGGGAGTTGCGCGCGGTGGTGGGCGCCGCCTACGAGGGGGCGCTCGCCGCCCTCGCCCGGACCCCGGAACAGCTCGCCGTCCTCGGCCGGGCCGGCGTGGTCGACGCGGGGGGCCGGGGGCTGGTCGCGGTCCTGGGCGCGCTGGTCGAGACCGTGACCGGGCAGGCTCCGGTACGAGGACCCCGTACCGCTTCCGGGAACGCCGCGAAGGCCCCCGTGACCGTGGACGGGGGGTCCGTGGTGGGGCTGCCGGTGGGCGGCACCCCGGTGGAGGGCGTGACGGAGGGGGGCTTCGCGGCGGGGGGCCTTCCCGTGGAGGGCCCGCTCGACTGCCCCGAGGACGGCGATACGGGGCCCGCGTTCGAGGTGATCTACCTCCTGGAGGCCGGGGACGAGCAGGTGGCCCGGCTGCGCACCCGGCTCGACGCGCTGGGCGACTCCCTGGTCGTGGTGGGCGGCGACGGGCTCTGGCACGTCCACGTCCATGTCGACGACGCCGGGGCCGCCGTGGAGGCGGGCGTCGAGGCCGGGCGGCCGTACCGGATCCGGATCACCCACTTCGCCACCGAGAGCGGCCACGACGTCCGCGTCCAGGCCGAACCCGCCCAGCGCGCCGTCGTCGTCGTGGTCCCCGGCGACGGACTCGCGGGGCTCTGCACCGAGGCCGGCGCCACCACCGTCATCGCCCGCCCCGGCGAACCGCCCGCCAGTGGCGAACTGGTCGACGCCATCCGCCGCGCCCACGCCCGCGAGGTGGTCCTGCTGCCCAACGACGCGGCCCTGCGCCACACCGCGGCCGCCGCCGCCGAACAGGCAAGGACCGAGGGGGTCCGGGTCGCGCTCGTCCCCACCCGCGCCGCCGTCCAGGGCATCGCCGCGCTCGCCGTCCACGAGCCGGACCGGGGCTTCGACGAGGACGTGGTCGCCATGACCGCCGCCGCCGGGGCCACCCGCTACGCCGAACTGGCCGTCGCGGAACGCCAGTCGTGGACCATGGCGGGCATCTGCCAGGCCGGGGACATCCTCGGACTGATCGACGGCGACGTGGCCGTGATCGGCGCCGACGTCCCGCACACCGCCCGCACCGTGCTCGACCGGATGCTGGCGGCGGGCGGCGAACTGGTCACCCTCGTCCTCGGTGAGGACGTGCCCGACTCGCTGGCCGACGCGCTGGAGGAGCACGTACGGGAGGGGCATCTCGCCGTGGACACGGTGGTCTACCGGGGCGGCCACCAGCGCGCACCGCTGCTGATCGGCGTCGAGTAGCGGCGAGTGGTATCGCCGGGCCGTGCGTGCCCGGCGGACAGCTGTCAGTGCCGTGGTGTGCAATGGATCGCGTGTCCTCGTTCGATGAACCTCTCAAGAAGCTGCTCGGCGGAGCCACCGCGAAGGTGATGGCCGAACACCTCGACCTGCACACGGTCGGTGATCTGCTGCACCACTACCCGCGGCGGTACGAGGAGCGCGGCAAGCTGACCGCGCTGGCCGACCTCCCGCTGGACGAGCACGTCACGGTCGTCGCCCAGGTCGCCGACGCCCGGATCCTGATGTTCAACAACGGCCGGGGCAAACGCCTGGAGGTCACCCTCACCGATGGCAGCGGCCGCCTCCAGCTGGTCTTCTTCGGCCACGGCGTCCACAAGCCGCACAAGGAGCTGCTGCCGGGCCGCCAGGCGATGTTCGCGGGCAAGGTCTCCGTCTTCAACCGCAAGATGCAGCTGGCCCACCCCACGTACCAGCTGCTCGACGCCTCCGACGCCGACGAGGCCACCGAGGCCGTGGACGCCTTCGCCGGACGGCTGCTGCCGATCTACCCGGCCTGCAAGCAGCTCGACTCCTGGCGGATCGCGAAGGCCGTGGACGCCGTGCTGCCCAGCGCCCAGGACGTGGTGGACCCGCTGCCCGCCGCCCTGCGCGAGGGGCGCGGCTTCACCCCGCTGCCCGAGGCCCTGCTCAAGGTGCACCGGCCGCAGACGAAGGCGGACATCGAGGACGCGAAGGCCCGGCTCAAGTGGGACGAGGCGTTCGTCCTCCAGGTCGCCCTGGCCCGCCGTCGCTACGCCGACACCCAGCTCCCCGCCGTCGCCCGCCGCCCCGTCGCGGACGGCCTGCTGGACGCGTTCGACGCCAAGCTGCCCTTCACCCTCACCGAGGGCCAGGAGAAGGTCAGCAAGGAGATCTTCGACGACCTCGCCACCGAGCACCCGATGCACCGGCTCCTCCAGGGCGAGGTGGGCAGCGGAAAGACGATGGTGGCCCTGCGCGCCATGCTCACCGTGGTCGACGCTGGCGGCCAGGCCGCGATGCTTGCTCCCACCGAGGTGCTCGCCCAGCAGCACCACCGCTCGATCACCGAGATGATGGGCGAGCTGGCCGAGGGCGGCATGCTCGGCGGCTCGGACCGGGGCACCAAGGTCGTCCTGCTCACCGGTTCCATGGGCACGGCCGCCCGCCGACAGGCCCTGCTCGACCTGGTCACCGGCGAGGCCGGGATCGTCATCGGCACCCACGCCCTCATCGAGGACAAGGTCCAGTTCCACGACCTGGGCCTGGTCGTCGTGGACGAGCAGCACCGCTTCGGCGTGGAACAGCGCGACGCCCTCCGGTCCAAGGGGAAGCAGCCGCCCCACCTCCTCGTCATGACCGCCACCCCCATCCCTCGTACGGTCGCGATGACGGTCTTCGGCGACCTGGAGACCTCCGTCCTGGACCAGCTCCCGGCCGGCCGCTCCCCGATCGCCAGCCATGTCGTCCCCGCCAAGGACAAGCCCCACTTCCTCGCCCGCGCCTGGGAACGCGTCCGCGAGGAGGTCGAGAACGGCCACCAGGCGTACGTGGTCTGCCCCCGCATCGGCGACGACGCGGAGGAGGAGGGGAAGCAGGGCAAGGCCAAGAAGAAGGCCGCCGAGGAGGACCCCGAGAAGCGGCCGCCGCTCGCCGTCCTGGAGATCGCCGACGAGCTGCGCAAGGGCGCACTCGCCGGGCTGAGCGTCGAGGTGCTGCACGGACGGATGCACCCCGACGAGAAGGACGACGTCATGCGCCGGTTCGCCGCCGGGGACGTCGACGTCCTGGTCGCCACCACCGTCATCGAGGTCGGGGTCAACGTCCCCAACGCCACCGCCATGGTGATCATGGACGCCGACCGCTTCGGCGTCTCCCAGCTGCACCAGCTGCGCGGCCGCGTCGGCCGTGGCTCGGCCCCCGGGCTCTGCCTGCTGGTCAGCGAGGCCCACGAGGCGAGCCCCGCCCGCGCCCGGCTCTCCGCCGTCGCCGCCACCCTCGACGGCTTCGAGCTCTCCCGGATCGACCTGGAGCAGCGCCGCGAGGGCGACGTGCTGGGCCAGGCCCAGTCCGGGGTGCGCTCCTCGCTGCGGATGCTCACCGTCATCGACGACGAGGAGGTCATCGCCGCCGCCCGCGAGGAGGCCGTCGCGATCGTCGCCGCCGACCCGGAGCTGGAGCACCTGCCGGAGCTGCGCACCGTGCTGGCCGCCCTGCTGGACAAGGACCGGGAGGAGTATCTCGACAAGGGGTGAGCACACGGGGGCGTCCTGCCGGTGCACGAGCCCCGGGCCGTCCTGCCGGTGCGGGCCGTACGCCATATCGTGGACGCACGGCACGCGCCCGTACGCGAGCCCCTCCGCACGCCCCCGACCCCGAGGACCCGACACCCATGACCCGCGTGATCGCCGGCTCGGCCGGCGGACGCCGCCTGGCCGTCCCGCCCGGCACCGGCACCCGCCCCACCTCCGACCGTGCGCGCGAGGGCCTCTTCTCCACCTGGCAGGCGTTGCTCGGCACCCTCGAAGGCAGCCGCGTCGCCGATCTGTATGCCGGATCCGGGGCTGTCGGCCTCGAAGCGCTCTCCCGGGGCGCGGTCCACGCCCTGCTCGTGGAGGCCGACCCGAAGGCGGTCCGCACCGTCCGCGACAACGTCCGCACCCTCGGCCTCCCGGGCGCCGAGGTCCGTACCGGCAAAGCCGAACAGATCGTGACGGGCCCGGCGCCCGCCGACCCGTACGACATCGTCTTCCTGGACCCGCCGTACGTCGTCACCGATGACGATCTTCGCGAGATCCTGCTCACACTCCGTGCCCAGGGGTGGCTCACCGCCGAAGCGCTCGTCACCGTGGAACGCAGCACCCGGGGCGGAGAATTCGGCTGGCCCGCCGGATTCGAGCCACTGCGGTCCCGTCGCTACGGCGAGGGAACGCTTTGGTACGGTCGCGCCGCCGCTACGTGCGAAGACGCACGATGACCGGACCGGAGAGCGAGGGAATCACAGTGCGCCGCGCCGTCTGTCCGGGGTCGTTCGACCCCATCACCAACGGACATCTCGACATCATCGGACGAGCCTCGAAGCTGTACGACGTGGTGCACGTGGCGGTGATGATCAACCAGTCCAAGAAGGGGCTGTTCACCGTCGACGAGCGGATCGAGCTGATCCGCGAGGTCACCGCCGACTTCGGCAACGTCGAGGTGGAGTCCTTCCACGGCCTGCTGGTCGACTTCTGCAAGCAGCGGGAGATCCCGGCGATCGTGAAGGGCCTGCGGGCCGTCAGCGACTTCGACTACGAGCTGCAGATGGCCCAGATGAACAACGGCCTCTCCGGCGTCGAGACGCTCTTCGTGCCGACCAACCCGACGTACAGCTTCCTGTCGTCCTCGCTGGTCAAGGAGGTGGCGACCTGGGGAGGCGACGTCTCCCACCTGCTGCCGCCGGCCGTCCACGAGGCGCTCGTGAAGCGGCTCGGCGAACGCTGAGGCACTGACGGGCCGTCACCAGGTGTCGGGCGGCGGCCGACTGGCCTTACAGTCGTCCCGTCCGTCTCCAACGGAGCAGCAGCTTCAACAGAGCAGCAGAGAGTGGCGAGCACACGGTGGACGTGCAGAAGAAGCTCGACGAGATCGTCGAAGCGGTCGGGAGCGCCCGATCCATGCCCATGTCGGCCTCGTGCGTGGTCAACCGCGCCGAGCTGCTCGCCATGCTCGAAGAGGTGCGCCAGGCCCTGCCCGGCTCCCTCGCCCAGGCCCAGGAGCTGATCGGCGGCCACGAGCAGTTCGCCGAGCAGGCCCGCCAGGAGGCCGAGCGGATCGTCGAGTCCGCCCACGCCCAGCGCGCCTCGCTGATCTCCGACACCGAGATCGCCCGCCAGTCGCAGGCCGAGGCCGACCGGATCCTGTCCGAGGCCCGCCGCGAGGCCGAGGAGGTCCGGGCCGAGGCCGACGACTACGTCGACAGCAAGCTCGCCAACTTCGAGGTCGTCCTCACCAAGACCATCGGCTCCGTGGACCGGGGCCGCGAGAAGCTCCTCGGCCGGGGCCAGGGCCTGGACGAGCAGGGCTACGAGGACCCCGACTTCACCGAAGCTCCCGAGCGCAGCGCCGACCCGGAGACGCTGAAGCAGCGGGCCGACGCCTACGTGGACGCCAAGTTCGGCGCCTTCGAGGCCGTCCTCGCCAAGACCCTGGAGGCGGTCGGCCGCGGCCGGCAGAAGCTGCACGGCCGGGTCGCCACCGATGACCTCGGCGCGCACATCGCCGCCCAGGACGCCGCGGCCGGCCAGGGCCACACCAGTGACGCCGACTATCTGGCCGGTCTCGCCGAGCTCGCCACCCCGCAGCCGCAACAGGCGCCCCAGCAGCCCCCGCAGCCCGCCTACCCGGCGCAGCAGCCGCAGGCCGAGCCGAGCTACGCGCAGGCGGCCTACGGCTACCAGGAGCAGCCGCTCCAGCAGGGCGGCCAGGACGCGTACGGCTATCAGCAGCAGCCCGACCCGTACGCGGCGTACCAGCAGCAGGGGGGCTACGACCCGAACGGTTACCCGCCCCAGCCCACCGGCCAGCCCGACTACGGCTGGCAGCAGCAGCCCCAGCAGCCCCAGCAGCACGAGCAGGGGCACGCACAGGGGCAGGGCCGGACGTCCGACCAGCAGGGCGGCGGCGCGCTGGAGGAGACCAGCCTCTTCGACACCAGCATGATCGACCTGGAGCAGCTCCGCCGGTACGAGCAGGGCCGCTGACCCCCGGTCGGGGTTGCCCCGATTGGGTGCTGAGCGGTCCGTCCAGTATCCTGAATCCTCGGTCGCACATAGGTCCGCGATCCCGGCTGCCCGTTTCGCCTCAGAAACGAAGGCGGTCGGTCCCCGGGCCACCGACGACCGACCTTCCCTTCGCAGCGCGACACCCATGATTCGAAAGCAGGAAAAGCCCTGAACGGCCACCTCGACCACCGCAACCCTCTCGTGTTCGATACGCACGAGCTGGGCCGGCGTCCCGGTGCCATGAAGCGGCTGTCCCGCTCGGTGGAAGCACCCGGTTCACCGGTCCTGGGCATCGACGGCGTCATCGGCGTGCCGGAAGGCGCACCCGTGGAGCTGGACCTCCGCCTCGAATCGGTCATGGAAGGGGTGCTTGTCACAGGCACCGCCCGTGCGACCGCCGAGGGGGAGTGCGTAAGGTGTCTGGAGCCGCTGACCGTAGAGGTCGACGCGGACTTCCAGGAGATGTTCTCGTACCCTGACGCCGATGACCGGGGTCGCAGCACTGCTGCGGAACCGGCCGACGACGCCGAGGACGACGAGGACAGGTTCTTTCTCGAGGACGGCTTGTTCGACCTCGAGTCAATGCTGCGTGACGCGGTAGTGCTCGCACTGCCCATGCAGCCGGTGTGCAAGGAGACCTGCGCCGGTCTGTGTTCCGAATGCGGAATCAGGCTGGACGAGAATCCGGGCCACCACCACGACGCCGTCGACATTCGTTGGGCGGCACTGCAAGGACTCGCCGAGACCGTTCAGGACGGCGAGAAGGACAACATGGGCGGCGCCGAACCGGGCGTCGACGAGAAGCAGGAGAAGTAGCCGTGGCTGTTCCGAAGCGGAAGATGTCGCGCAGCAACACGCGCCACCGCCGGTCGCAGTGGAAGGCTGCGGTCCCCACCCTGGTTTCGTGCGAGCGTTGCCAGGAGCCCAAGCTCCAGCACATTGCGTGCCCGAGCTGCGGCACCTACAACAAGCGCCAGGTCCTCGAGGTCTGAGCGGCTGGTGAGAGGCCCGATGTCTGAGTTGTCCAGCGCCAAGAAGCAGGCAGACAACGTCAACACAGCCTCGTCCCACACGCTTCTGGAAGGGCGGCTCGGGTATCACCTCGAGTCCGCCCTTCTGGTGCGTGCGCTGACCCACCGCTCGTACGCATACGAGAACGGCGGCCTGCCCACCAACGAGCGGCTCGAATTCCTCGGGGATTCGGTGCTCGGCCTGGTGGTCACGGACACGCTGTACCGCACCCACCCCGACCTGCCCGAAGGCCAGCTGGCCAAGTTGCGGGCCGCGGTGGTCAACTCGCGTGCGCTTGCGGAAGTGGGCCGCGGCCTCGAACTCGGCTCCTTCATCCGGCTCGGCCGCGGTGAAGAGGGCACGGGCGGCCGGGACAAGGCTTCCATCCTCGCCGACACACTGGAAGCAGTGATCGGCGCGGTCTATCTCGACCAGGGCCTCGGCGCGGCCTCGGAGCTGGTCCACCGGCTCTTCGACCCGCTGATCGACAGGTCCTCGAACCTCGGCGCCGGCCTGGACTGGAAGACCAGTCTCCAGGAACTCACCGCGAGCGAGAGCCTCGGAGTCCCCGAGTACCTCGTCACGGAGACCGGCCCGGATCACGAGAAGACCTTCACTGCTGCCGCTCGCGTCGGTGGTGTCTCGTACGGCACCGGCACCGGCCGTAGCAAGAAGGAAGCGGAGCAGCAGGCGGCCGAGTCCGCCTGGCGCGAGATCAGCGCCGCCGCAGAGGCACGGCAGGCCGCGGAGAAGTCCGCGGCCGACGGAGGGGCCGCCGACACCCCTGCCGACCCGTCGCCGAACACGGACGCCGCTCCGGCCTGAAGCACAACGGAACCCCTCGGTGCCATGAGCACCGAGGGGTTTTCCCTGTCCGGAGGGCGGCCCCGCGGTCACTGCGGCTCCCGCGGTCTTCGCGTTTCCGCCCGCCCCGCCCCCGTACTACCGTCGATGTGTCTGGAGTGGTGCACCGTGCCCGAGCTGCCCGAGGTCGAAGTGGTCCGCCGAGGCCTGGAGCGCTGGGTCAGCGGCCGCACCGTCACCGAGGTCGAGGTCCTGCACCCGCGCTCGGTCCGCCGGCACCTCGCGGGCGGCGTCGACTTCGCCGCCCGGCTGCGCGGGGCCCGCTTCGGGACGGCGATGCGCCGCGGCAAGTACCTCTGGGTGCCGGTCGAGGAGGCGGCCTCCTCGCTGCTGGGCCACCTCGGCATGAGCGGACAGCTGCTGGTGCAGCCCGCGGACGCGCCCGACGAGAAGCACCTGCGGATCCGGATGCGGTTCGACGACGCGCTCGGCACCGAGCTGCGCTTCGTCGACCAGCGGACCTTCGGCGGGCTCTCGCTGCACGACAACACCCCCGACGGCCTGCCGGACACCATCGCGCACATCGCCCGGGATCCCCTCGACCCGCTCTTCGACGAGGCCGCGTTCCACACCGCGCTGCGCCTGCGCCGTACGACGGTCAAGCGGGCGCTCCTGGACCAGTCGCTGATCAGCGGCGTCGGCAACATCTACGCCGACGAGGCGCTCTGGCGCGCCAAGCTGCACTACGACCGGCCGACCGCGACCCTGACCCGCCCCAAGTCCGCCGAACTGCTCGGCCACGCCCGCGACGTCATGAACGCGGCCCTCGCCCAGGGCGGCACCAGCTTCGACAGCCTGTACGTCAACGTGAACGGCGAGTCCGGCTACTTCGACCGGTCGCTCGACGCGTACGGCCGGGAGGGCGAGCCCTGCAACCGGTGCTCCACCCCGATGCGCCGCCGCGCCTGGATGAACCGCTCCAGCTACTACTGCCCGCGCTGTCAGCGCCCGCCGCGCGCCTCGTCGTAACGCGCCCGGGAGGCCAGGACCTCGTCCATCCGCCCTTCGACGCAGTGGATGAGCCCGAGGAGCTTCTCCGCGACCTCGCGGCCGAACGGGGTGAGCTCGTAGTCGACCCGGGGCGGATTGACCGGCTGAGCCTCCCGCAGGACGAGCCCGTCCCGCTCCAGGGCGTGCAGGGTCTGGGAGAGCATCTTCTCGCTGACCCCGTCGACCCGGCGGCGCAGCTCGTTGAAGCGGAGGCTCTCCTCGTACAGTGCGCCGATCGTCAGACCGCCCCAGCGCCCGGTGACGTGTTCCAGCGTCGAGCGTGAGGGGCACGCGCGGGAGAAGACGTCGAACGCGAGGCCGTCGAAGCCGTCCGTGTCTGTATCCGTATACGTATGTGCATCGCTGGCCATACCAAAAGCCTACTCCCGCACAGTGCTCACCCCGAGGGAGCGCTGTACGGGAGTAAGGGGACCTGGCGGGGGCCGGTCAGAAGCCGAAGTTCTGGACCCACCACGGGCCGCCGGAGCCCTCGTGGACGCCGATGCCGATGGTCTTGTAGTCGCAGTTGAGAATGTTCTCGCGGTGGCCTTCGCTGTTCATCCAGGCCTCCATCACGGCCTGGGCGTCCGCCTGGCCGCGGGCGATGTTCTCCGCGCCGAGCCCCTGCACGCCGGCCTGCGCGGCACGGTCCCAGGGGGTGTCGCCGTCCGGGTCGGTGTGGTCGAAGAAGCCGCGGGCCGCCATGTCCTCGCTGAAGTTCTGCGCGAGCGAGGTCAGCGGGGCGCTGGTGGACAGCGGGGAGCAGCCGACCTTGGCGCGCTCCTGGTTCACCAGGGCCAGCACCTCGCTGCGTGCGGAGGCGTCGGTCGGGGAAGGGCTCGGCTTCTTGCTGGGCGGCGGGGCCGCGGAGGTGTTCGGCGGCGCCGGGGCCCTGCTCGCCGGGGCGCTGCTCTTCTCCGGGGCCGCGGTGGGCGCCTTCGACTTCTTCGACGGGGGGGCGGCCGGCTTCTTCGACGTGGAGGGCGCGGCCGACTTCGACGGCGCCTTGGAGGTCTTCGAGGGCGACGGGGTCTTGGACGGCGTCTTCGACGGAGTCTTGCTCGGAGCCTCCGGGCGCTCGCTGCCCCGGCTGGTGGGGGAGGAGGACCGGTCGGCCGGCGCGGTGGAGCTGCCGCCCTGCGTCAGCAGGTCCGGCGCGCCGCCCGTGCGCACCTGGTCGGCGGCGGTGGTGTTGCCCGAGGTGTAGGTGTCGCCGCCGGGGATCAGACCCGAGGCGACGGCCACCGCGCCGACGGCCACGGCCGCCGAGACGCCGAGGAGCCCGGTCCGGATCGGCACGCCGGACTTCTTGCGGCGCGTGCCCCGGTGCCGGGAAGCGGCCCCGGCCGCAGGTTCTTCAGCGGCGGGGCCTGCGGCGGATCGTCGGTGGCGTCCCATGCGCTGTGCCTTCCTGATACTCCGGACGTCGTGGCGACGTCACTCGACTGCCCCGTTGCTCGATTGCTCGTTGATCGAATTCGGTCGCACGCGGAGCGAGCGAATGCCGCTTGATCGACTTTCCGTCGATGCGCGTCCGATTCTCACCCGATCGAGTGAGGCTGTTGCGACGGGACTGTAGCCCATGGGCGAAAGGGGGCGACGTGCTTCGAGAGCAATTGGCCGGTTAGCGTTCGGGCATGAACGAAGAAGCACGCCTCGTCGTCTGGGTACGCGGCCGAGTACAGCAAGTAGGCTTCCGCTGGTTCACCAGGGCAAACGCTTTGGAGATCGGCGGGCTCATCGGGTTCGCCCTCAATCTCGACGACGGCCGGGTGCAGATCGTGGCCGAAGGACGGCGTGACAATTGCCACCGTCTGCTGGACTGGCTGCGGTCCGACGACACACCCGGGCGCGTGGACGGAGTCACTGAGATCTGGGACACCCCGCGCGGTGGGTACGACGGATTCGCCATCCGCTGACCCCCTCCCGCGCGACCCCTCCGGATCCGCTCCGTGAACGCGGTGCGTCGAACGGTCACGGGACCGCCCGCTCGGGCCCCGCACCCGAAATGACCTGCGACGGGACGCGGTGGCGGCCGATGGTTGCCAGATGCGGGATGTCGTGCAAGGCTGCGGCATTGACGAAGATCCGCACACCCCTCGGGGTCCTGCAGGAGAGTCGCGCCGCATGATCGTCCGGCCGCGCGACCCCGGGACGCCCGGGTACACAGGGTGTGATCGTGTTGACCGTCAAACTTTTTGGTGAGACGCTGAAAACCCCGCGCACCTTAGCTGTTCGGTAGAGCTGATTAGCAGCAGAACCGCAGTGGTGACAGAGCCCTGCCGAGCACCGCGGGTGCGATCCCCTGACGACCCACACCGCATCGGTCGGTCACTCATTGTGGAGGACCATCCATCATGGCAAAGGCGCTTCTCGGTTACGTCGGCGGTTCCGACCCGCGACTCCTCGCCGAGATGCGACGGCTCCAGCAGCGCGTCCAGGACCTGGAATCCGAGCTCACCCGGATCCAGGACGAGAACGACGCGCTCAACGCCGCCGCCCAGCACCAGGAGTCGCTGCTCGACAGCATCGACATCGACGTACCCCAGGGCGAGCCTGCACTGACCTGACCATCACGGCCCTCTCGGGCCGGTCGGGCCGGGCGCGCTCAGTAGCCTCGGAACATCTCTGATCCGTCCTGCGTCACGGATCGCCGTCCCCGAACGCCGGGGTTCCCGCATCGCCGGGGACGCCGTTGTCCGGTCGTTCTGCGATGCACCGCGCGGGACCGACAGCTGGATTCACAGAGTCATCCGGACGCTGGATGTCCGGATGCACAGTTGCCGGCAAGATTCACAGGGACGCTTCGGCGTCCCTTTTTCTTTGCCCGACCCCCACCCCGGACCTACCGGCCTTCGCTTACCGTCTGATGTGCCCTGCACCTTCATCAGCGAAACCGAGAGCGAAAGGTAGAGTCCGGCGGCGTGCACCTCAAGGCCCTGACCCTGCGTGGTTTCAAATCGTTCGCGTCCGCCACCACCCTGCGGTTCGAACCGGGGATCACCTGCGTCGTCGGACCGAATGGATCCGGCAAATCCAATGTGGTGGACGCGCTCTCCTGGGTCATGGGGGAACAAGGGGCCAAATCCCTGCGCGGCGGCAAGATGGAAGACGTGATCTTCGCCGGGACGACCGGGCGGCCACCGCTCGGCCGCGCGGAAGTGTCGCTGACCATCGACAATTCCGACGGCGCATTGCCCATCGAGTACGCCGAAGTGACGATCACTCGGATCATGTTCCGCAATGGCGGCAGCGAATACCAGCTCAACGGCGACACCTGTCGGCTGCTCGACATCCAGGAACTCCTCTCCGACTCCGGCATCGGCCGCGAGATGCACGTCATCGTCGGGCAGGGGCAGTTGGATTCCGTCCTGCACGCCGACCCGATGGGCCGCCGGGCCTTCATCGAGGAGGCCGCGGGCGTGCTCAAGCACCGCAAGCGGAAAGAGAAGGCGCTGCGGAAGCTGGACGCGATGGGCGCCAACCTGGCCCGGGTCCAGGACCTCACCGACGAACTGCGCCGCCAGCTCAAGCCGCTCGGCCGGCAGGCCGCCGTCGCCCGCCGGGCCGCCGTCATCCAGGCCGACCTGCGCGATGCCCGGCTCCGGCTCCTCGCGGACGACCTGGTCACCCTGCGGGACGCGCTGCGCGACGAGATCGCCGACGAGGCGGAGTTGAAGAAGCGCAAGGACGCGGCCGAGGCCGAGCTGAAGACGGCCCTCTTCCGCGAGGCCGAGCTGGAGGGCGAGGTCCGCCGGCTCGCGCCCCGGCTCCAGCGTGCCCAGCAGACCTGGTACGAGCTGTCACAACTGGCCGAACGGGTCCGCGGCACCATCTCCCTGGCCGACGCCCGGGTCCGCAGCGCGTCTCAGGCGCCCAGCGAGGAGCGCCGGGGCCGCGACCCCGAGGACCTGGAGCGCGAGGCCGCCCGGATCCGCGAGCAGGAGGCGGAGCTGACGGCGGCCCTGGAAGCGGCCGAGAACGCGCTGGAGGACACCGTCGCCCACCGCGCCGACCTGGAACGCGAGCTGGCCGTCGAGGAGCGCCGGCTCAAGGACGCGGCCCGGGCCATCGCCGACCGGCGCGAAGGGCTCGCCCGGCTGAACGGCCAGGTCAACGCTGCCCGCAGCCGGGCCGGTTCGGCCCAGGCCGAGATCGACCGGCTGGCAGCCTCCCGCGACGAGGCGCAGGAGCGCGCGGTCGCCGCCCAGGAGGAGTACGAGCAGCTCAAGGCGGAGGTCGAAGGGCTGGACGGGGTCGACGAGGAGCTGACCGCCCGCCACGAGGAGGCCAAGCAGGCCCTCGCCGAGGCGCAGGCCGCCCACAGCACGGCCCGCGACGAGGCCACCGCCGCCGAGCGCAGGCGGGCGGCGGTCGCGGCCCGGCACGAGGCGCTGGCCCTGGGGCTGCGCCGCAAGGACGGTACGGGGGCGCTGCTCGGGGCCCGGGACCGGCTCGCCGGCATCCTCGGGCCGGCCGCCGAACTGCTCACGGTCGAGCCCGGGTACGAGATCCCGGTGGCGGCCGCCCTCGGGTCGGCGGCGAACGCCGTGGCCGTCACGGACCCGGCCACGGCCGCCGACGCGATCCGGCTGCTCCGCGTGCGGGACGCGGGGCGGGCGGCGGTGCTGCTGGGAGGGGAGCCGGCGCCCGCCGCGCCCGCCGCGCCCGCCGCGCCCGCCGGGCCCACCGCAGTCTCCGGGCCGGCCGCGGCCTCCGCGCCCGCCCCGGCCGCCGCGGAGGCGCGGCCCGGTCACGTACCGGAGCAGTCCGGTGAGCCGGTGTCCGTACAGGGGCGGTCCGGTGAGCCGGTACCGGTACGGGAGCGGTCCGGTGAGCCGGTGCCCGTACGGGAAGAGGCTCCTCGTCCCGCCCCGGCCGTGTTGCCCGGACAGGGCGGCGACCCCGGCGGTTCCGTGTCCGCGTCTTCGCCCGTCGGCCCGGCTGCCGTCGTCCCCCTCCCGCACGGTCGCGCGGCAGAGCAGGCCACCGTCCTCACCCCGCCCGCCGTCGCCGACCTCGTGCGCGGGCCCGCCGCCCTGCTCGGGGCCGTACGCCGTCTCGTACCGGACATGGTGGTCGTCGGGACGCTGGAGGAGGCCGAGGAACTGGTTGCCGCGCACCCCGGGCTGACCGCGGTGACCGGGGAGGGGGACGTACTCTCCGCCCACTTCGCGCACGGCGGGTCGGCCGGGGCGCCCAGTCTGCTGGAGGTCCAGGCCTCCGTCGACGAGGCCGCCGCCGAGCTGGCCGAGCTGGCCGTACGGTGCGAGGAGCTGGCCGGGGCCCAGCGCCTGGCGGGGGAGCGGCGCACGGAGCAGGCCGCGCTCGTCGAGGAGTTGGGGGAGCGCCGCCGGGCGGCCGACCGGGAGAGGTCCGGCTTCGCCCAGCAGCTCGGGCGGCTCGCCGGGACGGCCCGGAGCGCGGCGGGCGAGGCAGAGCGGATGACCGCCTCCGCCGCCCGCGCCCAGGAAGCCCTGGAGCGGGCGACCGAGGAGGCCGAGGAGCTGGCCGAACGGCTGCTGGTCGCCGAGGAGACGCCGGCCGAGGAGGAGCCCGACACCTCCGTGCGGGACCGGCTCGCCGCTGACGGTGCCAACGCGCGCCAGACCGAGATGGAGGCCCGGCTCCAGGCACGTACGCACGAGGAGCGGGTCAAGGCGCTGGCCGGGCGGGCCGACTCGCTGGACCGGGCCGCCCGGACCGAACGGGAGGCCCGCGCCCGTGCCGAACAGCGCCGGGCCCGGCTGCGGTACGAGGCCGAGGTCGCCTCCGCCGTCGCCTCGGGCGCCCGTCAGCTGCTGGCGCACGTGGAGGTGTCCCTCGTACGGGCCGACGAGGAGCGGACGTCGGCCGAGGCGGCGAAGGGCGAGCGGGAGCGTGAGCTGGCCGTCGAACGCGACCGGGGCCGGGAACTGAAAGGCGAGCTGGACAAGCTCACCGACTCGGTCCACCGGGGCGAGGTGCTGGGGGCCGAGAAGCGGCTGCGGATCGAGCAGCTGGAGACGAAGGCTCTGGAGGAGCTGGGCGTGGAGCCCGCGGGGCTGGTCTCCGAGTACGGGCCCGACCAGCTCGTACCGCCGTCGCCGCCTGCCGAGGGCGAGGAGCTGCCGGAGGATCCGGAGGACCCGCGCAACCAGCCGAAGCCGTACCGGCGGCCCGAGCAGGAGAAGCGGCTGCGGTCGGCCGAACGGGCGTACCAGCAACTCGGGAAGGTGAATCCGCTCGCGCTGGAGGAGTTCTCCGCGCTGGAGGAGCGGCACAAGTTCCTGTCCGAGCAGCTTGAAGACCTGAAGAAGACCCGGGCCGATCTGCTCCAGGTGATCAAGGAGGTCGACGAACGGGTCGAGCAGGTCTTCACCGAGGCCTACCACGACACCGCCCGGCAGTTCGAGGGCGTCTTCTCGCGGCTCTTCCCCGGCGGCGAGGGCCGGCTCATCCTCACCGACCCGGACAACATGCTGACCACCGGCGTGGACGTCGAGGCCCGCCCGCCGGGCAAGAAGGTGAAGCGGCTCTCCCTGCTGTCGGGCGGCGAGCGGTCCCTGACGGCGGTGGCGTTGCTGGTCTCGATCTTCAAGGCCCGGCCCAGTCCGTTCTACGTGATGGACGAGGTCGAGGCCGCGCTCGACGACACCAACCTCCAGCGGCTGATCCGGATCATGGAGGAGCTCCAGGAGAGCTCCCAGCTGATCGTGATCACGCACCAGAAGCGGACGATGGAGGTCGCCGACGCGCTGTACGGGGTGTCCATGCAGGGCGACGGGGTATCGAAGGTCATCAGCCAGCGGCTGCGCTGACTCTTTACCGAATCATCAGAAGTTCAAGGCACGTGTCGCGCACTCCTGGGTAGACGGGCGAGGACCCACTGTTTGACTTCGATTCTTGAAGGCATACCCTCTGCGAAGTTGATTTCGCCTTCAAGTGGTGGCGGGCCGGATCGTGTGCGCCACTGGGAAGGCTCACACCCCACGTCTGACCCCCGGCCAGGCATCAGGAGTTCACGTGACCAGCAGCACAGCGAACGGACCCGAGTCCGGGGCGAGGGCGGCCCACCCGGACCACCTCGGCCATGTCATCTTCATCACCGCGGCCGCGGCGATGGGCGGCTTCCTCTTCGGATACGACAGCTCCGTCATCAACGGCGCCGTCGAGGCGATCCGCGACCGGTACGACATCGGCTCCGGAACGCTCGCCCAGGTCATCGCCATCGCGCTGATCGGCTGTGCGATCGGCGCCGCCACCGCCGGCCGGATCGCGGACCGGATCGGCCGCATCCGCTGCATGCAGATCGCCTCGGTGCTCTTCACGGCCAGCGCGATCGGCTCCGCACTGCCGTTCGCACTCTGGGACCTGGCGATGTGGCGCATCATCGGCGGCTTCGCCATCGGCATGGCCTCCGTGATCGGCCCGGCCTACATCGCCGAGGTCTCCCCGCCCGCCTACCGCGGCCGGCTCGGCTCCTTCCAGCAGGCCGCGATCGTCATCGGCATCGCCATCTCCCAGCTGGTCAACTACGCCGTCCTGCAGATCGCCGACGGCGACCAGCGCGGCGAGATTCTCGGCCTGGAGGCCTGGCAGTGGATGCTCGGCGTGATGGTCGTCCCGGCCATCCTGTACGGGCTGCTGTCCTTCGCCATCCCCGAGTCCCCGCGCTTCCTCATCTCGGTCGGCCGGAAGGCCGAGGCCCGCAAGATCCTCGAAGAGGTCGAGGGCGACAAGATCGACCTCGACGCACGCGTGACCGAGATCGAGACCGCCATGCACAGCGAGCACAAGTCCTCCTTCAAGGACCTGCTCGGCAACCGCTTCTTCTTCCTGCCCATCGTCTGGGTCGGCATCGGCCTCTCGATGTTCCAGCAGCTCGTGGGCATCAACGTCGCGTTCTACTACTCGGCGACGCTGTGGCAGTCCGTCGGCATCGACCCGACCGACTCGTTCTTCTACTCCTTCACCACCTCGATCATCAACATCATCGGCACGGTGATCGCGATGGTGCTGGTGGACCGGGTCGGCCGCAGGCCGCTCGCCCTCGTCGGCTCCATCGGCATGGCGGTCGCGCTCGCCGTCGAGGCCTGGGCCTTCTCCGCCGACCTGGTCGACGGCAAGCTGCCCGAGACCCAGGGCGCCGTCGCCCTCATCGCCGCCCATGTGTTCGTGCTCTTCTTCGCGCTGTCGTGGGGCGTCGTCGTCTGGGTCTTCCTGGGCGAGATGTTCCCGAACCGCCTGCGCGCCGCCGCCCTCGGCGTCGCCGTGTTCGCGCAGTGGATCGCCAACTGGGCGATCACCGCCAGCTTCCCGAGCCTCTCCGACTGGAACCTCTCGGGGACGTACATCATCTACGCCTGCTTCGCCGTGCTCTCGATCCCCTTCGTGCTCAAGTTCGTGAAGGAGACGAAGGGCAAGACGCTGGAGGAGATGGGCTGACCCCCCCCTGGCTGGAGGAGACGGGCCACCCCCCGCTGCCCCTCTCCTCTTCACCGGCGGCCCCGGCTCACCCTTGAGCCGGGGCCGCCGGCCTTTCCCGGGCCAGGGCCCCGCAGAACAGCCGCAGACTCCGCCACCCCTCCTCCACCGGCATCCCGCCGCACAGCGGATGCAGCACCAGCGAATCCGCCTCCAGACCCGCCAGCTCGTCCGGCGTGATGATCCGGTACACCCCTTCCTCGCGCAGCTCCGCCACCGTCGTCGCCGCCGAGCGCACCGCCGAGCGGATGTCCTTGGACTGCCAGGAGGCGTACGTCCGCGCCTCGTGCAGGAAGTGCTCGCCGTACTCCGCCCACGTACGGTCCGGATCCTCGGACACGTGCAGCAGCGGCGTCTCGGCCGCGGGCATCATGCAGAAACCCTCCGTCCCGTGGGCCGCGCACTGCTCGCGGTAGTACGCCTCCAGCTCCGGCAGGTGCGCGCTTGGGAACAGCGGCAGCCCCAGCCGGGCCGCCCGCCGCGCCGCGGCCCGTGAGCTGCCGCCGACCAGCAGCATCGGGTGCGGGCGCGTGTACGGGCGCGGGGTGACGCGTACCGTACGGCCCCGGTACGGGAACGGCTCCCCGGTCCACGCCGCCAGCAGCGTCTCCAGCAGCTCGTCCTGGAGCCTGCCGCGCCGGCCCCACTCGACCCCGGCCCGTTCGTACTCCTCCGGGCGGTAGCCGATGCCCGCGACCGTCACCAGCCGGCCCGCGCTCAGCAGGTCCAGGACCGCGATGTCCTCCGCCAGCCGCAGCGGATCGTGCAGCGGCCCGATGATCGCCGAGACGGTCACCGCGATCCGGCGGGTGGCGCCCAGGACGGCTCCGGCGAAGGTGAACGGGGAGGGCAGCCAGGAGTTCGCCACCCCGTGGTGCTCCTCGGTCTGCACCGTGTCGACACCGTGCTCGTCCGCGTACGCCGCCATCTCCAGGGCGGTGCGGTAGCGGGCCGAGAGCGATACGGGGGTGGCGTCGGGTTCGACGAGATTGAACCGGACCACTGTGAAGGCCATCAGGGGCGTCCCTTCGCCGGGCGGGCAGGGCAGGCGGCCGCACCGTACCTGACGAAGTATCAGAAGAGTAGGGGGCGGTGTCCGTATTGCGGCCAAAAGGTGCATAGGGATCGGCCGGATCGCCGGGGGGTCAGCCGGGACCGCGCCCGCGGCGCGGCCGTGGCCGATACTGGACGGGTTATGGAAATCGTCATCCTCGCTGTAGTCATCGCCCTGGTCGCTGTCGGCCTGGTCGGCGGGCTCGTGGTCGGCAGCCGCAAGAAGAAGCAGCTGCCGCCCCCGCCGCCGTCCACGCCGACCATCACCCCTCCCGCCGAACCGCAGGTCGGCGAGGAGGCCGAGGCGCCGCGCGACGAAGCGCGGCGCACCATCGACGAAGTCGGCCTCCCGGACGCCACCGCGCCCGTGGAGGAGGCCCCGGTCGCCGAGGCCCCCGCACTGGAGGTCCCCGAGCCCACCGCCGGCCGGCTCGTCCGCCTGCGGGCCCGGCTCGCCCGCTCGCAGAACTCCCTGGGCAAGGGGCTCCTCACCCTGCTCTCCCGGGACAACCTCGACGAGGACACCTGGGAGGAGATCGAGGACACCCTCCTCACCGCCGATGTCGGCGTCGCCCCCACCCAGGAACTGGTCGAGCGGCTCCGCGAGCGCGTCCGGGTGCTCGGCACCCGCACCCCGGACGACCTGCGCACCCTGCTCCGTGAGGAGCTGATCACCCTGCTCGGCCCGGACTTCGACCGCGAGGTCAAGACCGAGGGTGGGGCGGAGACCCCCGGCGTCGTCATGGTCGTCGGCGTCAACGGCACCGGCAAGACCACCACCACCGGCAAGCTGGCCCGGGTGCTCGTCGCCGACGGCCGCAGTGTGGTGCTCGGCGCGGCCGACACCTTCCGCGCCGCCGCCGCCGACCAGCTCCAGACCTGGGGCGAGCGCGTCGGAGCCCGTACGGTCCGGGGCCCCGAGGGCGGCGACCCGGCGTCGATCGCCTACGACGCGGTCAAGGAGGGCATCGCCGAGGGCGCGGACGTCGTCCTCATCGACACCGCGGGCCGACTGCACACCAAGACCGGTCTCATGGACGAGCTGGGCAAGGTCAAGCGCGTCGTGGAGAAGCACGGCCCGCTGGACGAGGTCCTGCTCGTCCTCGACGCCACCACCGGACAGAACGGTCTCGTCCAGGCCCGGGTGTTCGCGGAGGTCGTGGACATCACCGGCATCGTCCTCACCAAGCTCGACGGCACCGCCAAGGGCGGCATCGTCATCGCGGTCCAGCGCGAGCTGGGCGTACCGGTGAAGCTGATCGGCCTCGGTGAAGGGGCGGACGACCTTGCCCCGTTCGAGCCGGGCGCCTTCGTGGACGCACTGATCGGCGACTGAAACGGCCCGCATCCGGTACGGGGGGGGGGGGGGGGGGGGGGGGGGGGGGGGGGCCCCCCCGCCCCCCCCCCCCCCCCCCCCCCGTTTCCGCTCAGGGGTACGAGCGGTGGCAGGTCAGGGGGCTACGAGCGGTGGCAGACGTACGCCAATGTCCCCAGCAGCAGCCGCGCCTGCGGGGGAGCGGCCGCCGTGTCCAGCACCGGGGGCCGCAGCCAGCGGACCGGGCCGAGGCCGCCGAGGTCGGACGGCGGGGCGGTGATGTGCGTCCCCGGGCCCAGGGCGCGCAGGTCGAGGCCCGCGTCGTCCCAGCCCATCCGGTAGAGCAGCTCGGGCAGCTCGGCGGCGGCCCCGGGGGCGACGAAGAACTGCGCCCGCCCGGTCGGCGTCACCGTGACCGGGCCCAGCGGCAGCCCCATCCGCTCCATCCGCACCAGCGCCCGCCGCCCGGCCTGCTCCGCGACGTCCAGGACGTCGAAGGAACGGCCCACCGGCAGCAGCATCGCGGCGCCCGGCGTCTGCGCCCAGGCGTCCGCCGCGCGGTCCAGGCCGGTGCCCGCCGGGACCTCCCCGGCGAAACCCAAGGGGTGGGCGCCGGGGGAGGGGCACACCGGGTCGCCGCACGAGCAGGCGCCGGCCTCGGCCCGTGCTCCGGGCGTCACCGCCCAGCCCCACAGTCCTGTGTACTCGGCCACCGCCGTGCCCTCGGTGCCGCGGTGGCGTCGCCGCGCACCGGATCGCATCTCCCGGATGCCGCCGATCGTGAAGCCCATGCCCCCTCCAACGGGTCCGGCTCGCCGGTGGTTACGACCCGCGTCGCTCGGGTAACCCTCCGTCGCTGCAACTCGATCGAGTGGCGTGCGCGGTAGTGCGAAAGGGAGTGCAATACGGTGTACGCGCCCCCGAGTGCTTCCGTCCGCTCGCCCTCGGCCCTGATCCCTCAAGTCAAGCGCGTGCAGCGGCAGTCGGGTTCATTCGAAGGGGTGGCGAATGGTGGCGTTTCTTCAATTCCCCTCGCGGGAGGGGTGATCGTAGGATTACCGTCGGTACACGAACCCTGGGAGTATGTGCACCCACGGGTATGCCGCAGGCAACCCGATTTCCTGTTCGAGGGTGTCCAACTCCCGTACGGACAGCACCGATGCACGGCATTCTGATAATGGTTCGCGCGATGAGGTTTCAGCGGGATGGGGGCGTTCCAGTGAGTGGCAGCGGCGCAGGCGACACGGATGCGGGCAAGCGTCCCAACGGGCAGTTGGGGTCGTGGTTCGTGCGTAGTGGCTGGTCCAAGGGCGAGCTGGCGCGCCAGGTGAACCGACGGGCGCGGCAGATGGGCGCCCACCACATCAGCACCGACACCTCCCGGGTGCGGCGCTGGCTCGACGGCGAGCAGCCGCGGGAGCCGATTCCCCGCATCCTCTCCGAGCTGTTCTCGGAGCGCTTCGGAGCCGTCGTCGCCGTCGAACAGCTCGGGCTGCGCACCGCTCACCAGTCACCCTCGGTGGCCGGGGTCGACCTGCCCTGGGCCGGACCGCAGACCGTCGCCCTGCTCAGCGAGTTCTCCCGCAGTGACCTGATGCTCGCCCGGCGCGGCTTCCTCGGCAGCTCGCTGGCGCTGGCCGCGGGGCCCGCGCTCATCGAGCCGATGCAGCGCTGGCTGGTGCCCGTGCCCGTACAGGGGACCGGCGAACCGGAGGCCCCGGCCGCCGACCACCGCCCCTCCAAACTCTCGCGGCCCGAGCTGGACCTGCTGGAGTCGACCACTGCGATGTTCCGGCAGTGGGACGCCCAGTGCGGCGGCGGGCTGCGCCGCAAGGCCGTCGTCGGACAGCTGCACGAGGTCACCGACCTGCTCCAGGAGCCCCAGCCCGGCCCCACCGCCCAGCGGCTCTTCCGCTGCGCCGCTGAGCTTGCCGAGCTGGCGGGCTGGATGAGCTACGACGTCGGCCTCCAGCCCACCGCCCAGAAATACTTCGTGCTCGCCCTGCACGCCGCCAAGGAGGCCGGGGACAAGCCGCTCGGCAGCTACATCCTCTCCAGCATGAGCCGCCAGATGATCCACCTGGGCCGCCCCGACGACGCCCTGGAGCTGATCCACCTCGCGCAGTACGGCAGCCGCGACTGCGCCACCTCGCGGACCCAGGCCATGCTGTATGCGATGGAGGCCCGCGCCTACGCCAACATGGGCCAGCCCAGCAAGTGCAAGCGGGCCGTCCGGATGGCCGAGGACACCTTCCTGGACGCCGGACTCGACGGCGAGCCCGAGCCCGACTGGATCCGCTTCTTCTCCGAGGCCGAGCTGAACGGCGAGAACGCCCACTCCTACCGCGACCTGGCCTATGTCGCCGGCCGCAGCCCCACCTACGCCTCGCTCAGCGAGCCCGTCATGGAGAAGGCCGTCGAGCTGTTCGGCGAGGACGACGAGCACCAGCGCTCCTACGCGCTCAACCTCATCGGCATGGCCACCGTCCATCTCCTCCAGCGCGAGCCGGAGCAGTCCACCGTGCTCGCCGGGCAGGCCCTGAAGATCGCCAAGAAGGTCCGCTCCGAGCGGGTCAACACCCGCCTGCGCAAGACCGTCGACACCGCAGCCAGGGACTTCGGCGATGTCGCCGACGTCGCCCGGCTCACCGAGCTGCTCCACGAACAGCTGCCGGAGACCGCCGAAGCGGTCTGACCGGCACCCGAGGCCCCGGCCGCGGCGCCCCTTCCGTACACCCCGACTCGGCTCCCCCATCGCCTGGTCACACGGAGGGTCGCCGTGGCCGGTTTCGTGCTTTCCGGGCCCAGGAACGGCCCCTCGGGCGTTTCAACCGCACCGTATGCGGCGTGCGCTGCATGGTAGGCAGCGCACCGGACGCGCCACCCCGGATTCATTCGGCCGTAACACGCGATCCCTCTTCGTCACGCTCGCGAAACATCGTGCGGCATCCCATGAAACGGCCCTCCGTCAACCTCGTGGCTCATAACCGGCCCGCACCTGTTCCCAGTGGTCCCGCAGCATTCCCCCGCACGCCGCGGCCGCACCGACGACGAGGAGACGCCGATGCCCCCAGGCATCACGACGCTTGCCGCAGACGCCCCTGAGCTGTCTGCCGCCAACACCGGGTTCATGCTGATCTGCTCGGCCCTGGTGATGCTCATGACCCCCGGCCTGGCCTTCTTCTACGGAGGCATGGTCCGCGTCAAGAGCACCCTCAACATGCTGATGATGAGCTTCATCAGCCTCGGGATCGTCACGGTCCTGTGGGTGCTCTACGGATTCAGCCTGGCCTTCGGCTCCGACGTCGGCTCGGTCATCGGCTGGAGCTCCGAGTACGTCGGCCTCAGCGGAATCGGCGTCACCGAACTCTGGGACGGCTACACCATCCCGGTGTACGTCTTCGCCGCCTTCCAGCTGATGTTCGCCGTCCTCACCCCGGCCCTGATCAGCGGAGCGCTCGCCGACCGCGTGAAGTTCACCGCGTGGGCGCTGTTCATCGTCCTGTGGGTCACCGTCGTCTACTTCCCCGTCGCCCACTGGGTCTGGGGCTCCGGCGGCTGGCTCTTCGAGATGGGCGTCATCGACTTCGCCGGCGGTACGGCCGTCCACATCAACGCCGGTGCCGCCGCCCTCGGCGTCATCCTGGTGATCGGCAAGCGCATCGGCTTCAAGAAGGACCCGATGCGGCCGCACAGCCTGCCGCTCGTCATGCTCGGCGCGGCCCTCCTGTGGTTCGGCTGGTTCGGCTTCAACGCCGGATCCTGGCTCGGCAACGACGACGGCGTCGGCGCGGTCATGTTCCTGAACACCCAGGTCGCCACCGCCGCCGCGGTCCTCGGCTGGCTCGTCTACGAGAAGCTGCGCCACGGCTCCTTCACCACCCTGGGCGCCGCCTCCGGCGCGGTCGCCGGCCTCGTCGCCATCACCCCGGCGGGCGGCTCCGTCTCCCCGCTCGGCGCGATCGCGATCGGCGCCATCGCCGGTGTCCTGTGCGCCATGGCGGTCGGCCTGAAGTACAAGTTCGGCTACGACGACTCCCTGGACGTCGTCGGCGTCCACCTCGTCGGCGGCATCATCGGCTCCATCCTGGTCGGCTTCTTCGCCACCGGAGGCGTCCAGTCCGACGCCGCAGGCCTCTTCTACGGCGGCGGTGTGGAACAGCTCGGCAAGCAGGTCGTCGGCGTCGTCGCGGTCCTCGCGTACTCTCTCGTCGTCTCCGCGGTCATCGCCCTGGCGATCCACAAGACGATCGGGATGCGGGTCTCCGAGGACGACGAGGTCTCCGGCATCGACCAGGTCGAACACGCCGAGACGGCGTACGACTTCAGCGGCACCGGCGGCGGCTCGGTCTCCCGCACCACCGCCCCCGCCCCCGACACGACGGCAGCACCGAAGGCAAAGAAGGTGGACGCATGAAGCTCATCACCGCGGTCGTGAAGCCCCACCGGCTGGACGAGATCAAGGAGGCCCTCCAGGCCTTCGGCGTCCAGGGGCTCACCGTCACCGAGGCCAGCGGTTACGGGCGGCAGCGCGGCCACACCGAGGTCTACCGGGGCGCCGAGTACACCGTCGACCTGGTCCCCAAGATCCGTATCGAGGTCCTCGTCGAGGACGAGGACGCCGAACAGCTCATCGAGGTCGTCGTCAAGGCCGCCCGTACCGGCAAGATCGGAGACGGCAAGGTCTGGAGTGTTCCGGTCGACACCGCCGTCCGGGTACGGACCGGCGAACGCGGCCCGGACGCCCTCTGACCGACGGCCCACGAACGGAAGGCATCTGGGTGACGACTACCGAAGTGACCACCGAAACCGAAGGCTCGGAACCCAGCGGCTACGCGGCGGCCCGGCTGCGCCTCCTCCAGCAGGAGGCGCGGCCCCCCCCCCCGCGCCGTGCGGCCCTCGCCCGCCTCACCGACGACTGGCTCACCGGCCTGTTCACCGCCGCCACCACCCGTACCGGGGTACGCGGCGCCGCCCTCGTCGCCGTCGGCGGCTACGGTCGCGGCGAGCTCTCCCCGCGCAGCGACCTCGATCTGCTCCTCCTCCACGACGGCAGCGCCGACGCGGCGGCCCTCGCCGCCCTCGCCGACGCCATCTGGTACCCCGTCTGGGACCTGGGCCTGGCCCTCGACCACTCCGTACGCACCCCCGGCGAAGCCCGGAAGACGGCCGGCGAGGACCTCAAGGTCCAGCTCGGCCTGCTGGACGCCCGCCCGGTCGCAGGCGACCTCGGCCTCGTCGCCTCGCTGCGCACCGCGATCCTCGCCGACTGGCGCAACCAGGCCCCGAAACGCCTCCCCGCCCTCCACGAGCTGTGCCAGGAACGCGCGGAGCGGATGGGCGAGCTCCAGTTCCTCCTGGAACCCGACCTCAAGGAGGCCCGCGGCGGTCTCCGCGACGCCACCGCCCTGCGCGCGGTGGCCGCCTCCTGGGTCGCCGACGCCCCCCGCGAAGGGCTCGACCGGGCCCGCCGCACCCTCCTCGACGCCCGCGACGCCCTCCACCTCACCACCGGGCGCGCCACCGACCGCCTCGCCCTCCAGGAACAGGACCAGGTCGCCCAGGCCCTCGGCCTCCTCGACGCCGACACCCTGCTGCGCCAGGTCTACGAGGCCGCGCGGACGGTCTCGTACGCCACCGACGTCACCTGGCGCGAGGTCAACCGGGTGCTCCGCGCCCGCTCGGCCCGCCCGAAGCTCCGCGCCCTGCTCAGCGGCGGCCTCGGCACCAAACCCACCCCCGAGCGCACCCCGCTCGCCGACGGCGTGGTGGACGCGGACGGCGAAGTGGTCCTCGCCCGCGCCGCCCGCCCCGAACGCGACCCGATCCTCACCCTGCGCGCCGTCGAGGACGCCGCCGAGGCCGGACTCCCGCTCTCCCGCCACCTCGTACGCCACCTGGCGACCACCGCCCGGCCGCTGCCGCTCCCGTGGCCCCCCGAGGCCCGCGAGGAACTCGTCACCCTGCTCGGCGCGGGGGAGGCCACCGTCGGCGTCTGGGAGGCGCTCGAAGCGGAAGGGATCGTCACCCGGCTGCTGCCCGACTGGGAACGCGTCCACTGCCGCCCCCAGCGCAACCCCGTCCACACCTGGACCGTCGACCGGCACCTCGTGGAGACCGCCGTCCGTGCCGCCTCCCTCACCCGCCGCGTCCACCGCCCCGACCTCCTCCTGGTCGCGGCCCTCCTGCACGACATCGGCAAGGGCTGGCCCGGCGACCACTCGGTGGCCGGTGAGGTCATCGCCCGGGACATGGCCACCCGGATCGGCTTCGACAAGCACGACGTGGGCGTCATCGCCACCCTCGTACGCCACCATCTCCTGCTCGTCGACACCGCCACCCGGCGCGACCTCGACGACCCCGCCACCGTGCAGTCCGTCGCCGCAGCCGTCTCCACCGCCTCCACGCTGGAGCTGCTGCACGCCCTCACCGAGGCCGACGCCCTCGCCACCGGGCCCGCAGCCTGGTCCGCCTGGCGCGCCTCCCTCGTCGCCGACCTGGTCAAACGGGTCGGAGCCGTCCTCGCCGGGGAGTTCCCCGATGAACCCGAGGAAGAAGCGCCCAGCGCCGAGCACGAACGCCTCACCATCGAGGCCCTGCGCACCGGCGAACCCGTCCTCGCCCTGCACACCCAGCCCGAGGAGCCCGCCGGGGACGGCGAGGTGGAACCCGTCGGCGTCGAACTCCTCATCGCCCTGCCCGACCGCCCCGGCGTCCTGCCCGCCGCCGCCGGAGTCCTCGCCCTGCACCGCCTCACCGTGCGCGCCGCCGACCTGCGCGCGGTGGAGCTGCCCAACGAGCTGGGGGAGAAGGCGGACCTGCTGCTGCTCAGCTGGCGGGTCGCCGCCGAGTACGGCTCTCTCCCGCAGGCCGCCCGCCTCCGCGCCGACCTCGTACGCGCCCTGGACGGTTCCCTGGACATCCGGGCCCGTCTCGCCGAGCGCGAGGCCGCCTATCCGCGCAGGCGAGGCGTGAAGGCCCCGCCGCCCCGGGTCACCGTCGCCGCAGCCGGCTCCCGCCGCGCCACCGTCATCGAGGTCCGCGCCCAGGACGCCCCGGGCCTGCTGCACCGGATCGGAAACGCCCTGGAAGGCAGTGCCGTACGGGTGCGGAGCGCCCATGTCTCCACCCTCGGCGCCAACGCCGTGGACGCCTTCTACGTCACCGGAACCGACGGCGAACCGCTGTCCCCGGGCCGGGCCGCCGAGGTCGCCCGGGAGGTCGAGAAGGCCCTCGGCTGACACGTACGACGCTTTTGTCCAGCCCTCGCCCGGCTCCGTATCCGGGCGAGGGCTTGGTGTTCTCCGGGGGACCGATACCCTGGAGGGCGATTGACCAGCCCCCGACCCCGACCCTGAGGACCGACGAGCGCCGTGTTCGATACTCTCTCCGACCGCCTTAGCGCGACTTTCAAGAACCTCAGGGGCAAGGGCCGCTTGTCCGAGGCGGACATCGACGCCACGGCACGCGAGATCCGTATCGCCCTGCTGGAAGCCGACGTCGCCCTGCCCGTGGTCCGGGCCTTCATCGCCAACGTCAAGGAGCGGGCGCGCGGCGTCGAGGTCTCCCAGGCGCTGAACCCCGCCCAGCAGGTCGTCAAGATCGTCAACGAGGAGCTCGTCTCCATCCTCGGCGGCGAGACCCGGCGGCTGCGGTTCGCCAAGACCGCCCCCACCGTGATCATGCTCGCCGGCCTCCAGGGCGCCGGTAAGACGACGCTCGCCGGCAAGCTCGGCCTCTGGCTCAAGGGCCAGGGCCACTCCCCGCTGCTCGTCGCCTGTGACCTCCAGCGCCCCAACGCCGTCAACCAGCTGAGCGTCGTCGCCGAGCGCGCCGGCGTCGCGGTGTACGCCCCCGAGCCGGGCAACGGCGTCGGCGACCCGGTCCAGGTCGCCAAGGACTCCATCGAGTTCGCCAAGGCCAAGGTCCACGACATCGTCATCGTCGACACCGCGGGACGCCTCGGCATCGACCAGGAGCTGATGCAGCAGGCCGCGGACATCCGCGACGCCGTCAGCCCCGACGAGATCCTCTTCGTCGTCGACGCGATGATCGGTCAGGACGCGGTCAACACCGCCGAGGCCTTCCGCGACGGCGTCGGCTTCGACGGCGTGGTCCTCTCCAAGCTCGACGGCGACGCCCGCGGTGGCGCGGCCCTGTCGATCGCCCACGTCACGGGCAAGCAGGTCATGTTCGCGTCGAACGGCGAGAAGCTGGAGGACTTCGACGCGTTCCACCCGGACCGGATGGCCTCCCGCATCCTCGACATGGGTGACCTGCTCACCCTGATCGAGCAGGCGGAGAAGACGTTCAGCCAGGAAGAGGCCGCCAAAATGGCCTCGAAGCTCCAGTCGAGCAAGGGCGGGAAGGACTTCACCCTCGACGACTTCCTGGCCCAGATGGAGCAGGTCCGCAAGATGGGCTCCATCTCCAAGCTGCTCGGGATGCTGCCCGGCATGGGGCAGATCAAGGACCAGATCAACAACATCGACGAGCGCGACATCGACCGCACCGCCGCGATCATCAAGTCGATGACCCCCAAGGAGCGCGCCGAGCCGACGCTCATCAACGGCTCGCGCCGGGCCCGTATCGCCAAGGGTTCGGGCGTCGAGGTCTCCGCGGTCAAGAGCCTGGTGGAGCGCTTCTTCGAGGCCCGCAAGATGATGTCGAAGATGGCCCAGGGCGGCGGCATGCCCGGGATGCCGGGGATGCCCGGGATGGGCGGCGGCCCCGGCCGTCAGAAGAAGCAGGTCAAGCAGGCCAAGGGCAAGCGCAAGAGCGGCAACCCCATGAAGCGCAAGGCCGAGGAGGCAGCCGCCGCGGAGCGCCGCGAGCAGGCGGCCCAGGGCGGCGCGTTCGGCCTGCCCGCCCAGGACGACAAGAACTTCGAGCTGCCGGACGAGTTCAAGAAGTTCATGTAACGAGACCCGGTCAGTACGCGTAAGGGGCGCCCTTGAGAAGGGGCGCCCCTTACGCATGTCCTGAGGAAGGCCCGCTCAGGTGACGCAGACCAGATAGCGGAAGACGTTCGGCATCCACACCGTGCCGTCCTCCCGCTGATACGGATGCAGGGCCTCCGCGACCTCCTTCTCCACCTGGGAGCGGTCCGTGGCCCGTACGGCGGCGTCGAAGAGGCCGGTGGACAGCAGCCCGCGCACCGCGCTGCCCACGTCCGCGTAACCGAACGGGCAGGACACCCGCCCCGAACCGTCCGGCTTCAGCCCGGCCCGCGCCGCCACGTCCTCCAGGTCGTCCCGGAGCGTCGGCCTCCACCTGCCCTGTTGTTCCGTACGCGGCGGACGCGCGGACTCCGCGAGCCGCGCGGCCACCCGCAGCACCGCGGCCGTGGCGCACCGCTCCGGCGGACCCCAGCTCGTCAGCACCACCGAGGCGCCCCGCACGGCCAGCGGCACGGCCGATCGCAGCGCCGGTACCAGCCCCTCGGAGTCCCCGGCCGCGCAGCCGATCGGCTCGAAGACCGTGATCAGGTTGTACGGAGCGCCGTCCGCGCCGGCGGGCGCGGGCCGCCCGTCCTCCAGCAGCCGGGCCCGACGGCGGGCAGGGTGCGGGGAGTGCGCGGGCGTGTCGTCCCAGCCGGCGTCGGGCAGCAGCCGCGCCCGGGCCAGGGCCAGGCGCTCCCGGTCGGAGTCCACACCCGTGACATGCGCCCCCCGGGCCGCCGCGACGAGCATCGCGAGGCCCGAACCGCAGCCGAGGGACAGCATCCGGGTGGCGGCCCCCACTTCCATCCGGTCGTACACCGCCTCGTAGAGCGGCGCGAGCATGCGTTCCTGGATCTCGGCCCAGTCGCGTGCGAGGGTACCGGCGTCCGCCGGCGCGGAGGCGTCCGCGCCCAGCTGGTTCCGGACGAGCGTTGGTGTCATGGAAAGTGCCCCAATCCGCCAAGAGGTCGGTCGTTCCCGAGTGGACGTCCCCCGTGTGCGAGTGTTCCGCACCCCGTAGCCAGAGAACTGCGCATCCGCCGTTCCGTCCAGGGGTTGTGGAACAGTGCTTGCGTGCCCCGGTCGTGCGCCCCGTCCCACGTCTGCTCTCCGACCAGTCTTACCCGACACCCCGCGCCGGGCACGTCGAGCGGAGGGGAGGGTAGTCTTCCCGGCGGATTCGTCAGGGCCACGGGCCGCCCGCGCTCCTCACATCGGCGGCCGCCGGGCGTACCGCACGCTGTGCACCACCTTGGTGCGAGCTGTGCGCCTTCTCCGCAGTTCTGCGTACCCGCCCTCGTCCGGACGCATCAAGGGCAACTGACTGGTACGTGCAAATTATTTGGGATGCCCCGGAATAGGAACACCGGAGCACTCGGGCTCGTTGTCACGACGTGAGCACGACACCACCTGTACTTGCCGCAGAGCTGGCACAGGCGTGGGCCGACATTCAGCGGTACCACCCCGAGCTGCCCGATCTTGCCGCGCCCGAGTCCCTGATCGGAGAGTCCTCGTCCGCCTGTGGCGCCGAGCTCTCCTTCGAGCGACTGCTCCACGAGGCAGTCCACGGCATCGCCGCCGCGAGAGGAGTCCGAGACACCTCCCGTGCCGGCCGCTACCACAACCGACGCTTCCTCGCGATCGCCGAGGAGCTGGGCCTCGATCATGCCGAGGAACCCCACCCCAGCAGCGGATTCTCGCTGGTCACGCTGAATCCGGAAGCCAAGCGCCGGTACCGTCCGACCACCGAACGGCTGCAGCGCGCCCTCAAGGCGCACACCGTCGCCACCGCCGCCGACACCAAGCGCTCCTTCCGCGGACCTGCCGCCCGGCACGGTTCCTCCGGAGGCGGCGTGCGGGTCAAGGCCGTCTGCGACTGCGGACGCAACGTCCGCGTCGTCCCGTCGGTCCTGGCGCAGGCGCCGATCGTCTGCGGCGGCTGCGGCAAGCCGTTCCGGATCCCGGAAGCGGTCGCGGTGGGGTGAGCCGATGGCGTGTGGCACAATGGCTAGCTGTACTCGACAGTCGCACAGGACCCCTCTCTCCTCCGGCTGACGCGTCCATCGGGCACTCCGAGTACCGCAACCCCACGTGGCATCTAGTTGTGCCCAACCACGTCAGAGACCAGGAGACACCACTTCCGTGGCAGTCAAGATCAAGCTGAAGCGTCTGGGCAAGATCCGTTCGCCTCACTACCGCATCGTCGTCGCCGACTCCCGTACCCGCCGTGACGGCCGGGCCATCGAGGAGATCGGCCTGTACCACCCGGTGCAGAACCCCTCGCGCATCGAGGTCAACTCGGAGCGTGCGCAGTACTGGCTGTCCGTCGGCGCCCAGCCGACCGAGCCGGTCCTCGCGATCCTGAAGCTCACCGGTGACTGGCAGGCCCACAAGGGCCTCCCGGCCCCCGCGCCGCTGCTGCAGCCGGAGCCCAAGGCTGACAAGCGCGCGCTGTTCGAGGCGCTGTCCTCGGACGGCGACGAGGCCAAGGGTGAGGCCATCACCCCCAAGGCCAAGAAGTCCGACAAGAAGGCGGACGAGGCGGCTGACGCTGCCGCGTCCACCGAGTCGACCGAGGCCTGAGCATGCTCGAGGAGGCTCTCGAGCACCTCGTGAAGGGCATCGTCGACAACCCCGACGACGTGCAGGTTGCCGAGCGCACCCTGCGTCGCGGGCGCGTGCTGGAGGTCCGGGTCCACCCCGACGACCTCGGCAAGGTGATCGGCCGTAACGGCCGCACCGCTCGCGCTCTGCGTACGGTCGTGGGTGCCATCGGCGGCCGCGGTATCCGTGTCGACCTCGTCGATGTGGACCAGGTTCGCTGATCAGCGAGTTGAACACCGGCCAGGGCCGGGGAGGGCCTTCGGGCCGTCCCCGGCCTTTGTCGTCGGCCACCCGGACGTCTCCCCCTCCCCGCCCGCACCCCATCAATCGGAGAACAGCGTGCAGTTGGTAGTCGCGCGGATCGGCCGTGCCCACGGCATCAAGGGCGAGGTCACCGTCGAGGTACGAACGGACGAGCCCGAACTGCGGCTCGGACCCGGCGCCGTCCTGGCCACCGAACCGGCGGAGACGGGTCCGCTGACGATCGAGACGGGCCGGGTCCACAGCGGCAGGCTCCTGCTGCGCTTCGAGGGCGTACGCGATCGCACCGCCGCCGAGGCCCTGCGGAACACTCTGCTGATCGCCGAGGTGGACCCGGAGGAACTGCCCGAGGAGGAGGACGAGTTCTACGACCACCAGCTGATCGACCTCGACGTGGTGCTCGCCGACGGCACCGAGATCGGCCGGATCACCGAGATCTCCCACCTGCCCTCCCAGGACCTGTTCATCGTGGAGCGCCCCGACGGCAGCGAGGTGATGATCCCCTTCGTCGAGGAGATCGTCACCGAGATTGACCTGGAGGAGCAGCGCGCGGTCATCACCCCGCCGCCCGGCCTGATCGACGAGAGCGAGGCCGTGATCGCCTCCTCCCGCGACGAGGAGACCGGCGAGACGGCCTCTGGCGATGCGGCCTCCGGCGATGCGGCCTCCGGTGATGCGGCCGAGGCGCCGAAGGGCGACGCCTGATGCGGCTCGACGTCGTCACGATCTTCCCGGAGTACCTGGAACCGCTGAACGTCTCCCTCGTCGGGAAGGCCCGCGCCCGCGGCGTGCTGGACGTCCATGTCCACGACCTGCGGGAGTGGACGTACGACCGGCACAACACGGTCGACGACACCCCCTACGGCGGCGGACCCGGCATGGTCATGAAGACCGAGCCCTGGGGCGACGCCCTGGACGAGTCCCTCGCCGACGGCTACGAGGCCGGAGCGCACTCCCCGGTCCTCGTCGTGCCCACGCCGAGCGGCCGGCCGTTCACGCAGGAACTGGCCGTCGAACTCTCCGCCGAGCCCTGGCTGCTCTTCACTCCGGCCCGCTACGAGGGCATCGACCGCCGGGTGATCGACGAGTACGCCACCCGGCTGCGGGTCGTCGAGGTCTCCATCGGGGACTACGTACTGGCCGGCGGGGAAGCGGCCGTCCTGGTGATCACGGAGGCGGTGGCCCGGCTGCTGCCCGGTGTCCTCGGCAACGCCGAATCCCACCGGGACGACTCCTTCGCCCCGGGCGCGATGGCCAACCTCCTGGAGGGCCCCGTCTACACCAAGCCGCCGGAGTGGCGCGGCCGGTCCATCCCGGACGTCCTGCTCAGCGGCCACCACGGGAAGATCGCGCGCTGGCGGCGGGACCAGGCCTTCGCCCGTACCGCCCTCAACCGGCCCGATCTGATCGAGCGGTGCGAGGCGGGCGCCTTCGACAAGAAGGACCGCGAGATCCTCTCCATCCTCGGCTTCGCACCGGAGCCCGGCGGCCGATTTTGGCGCAGGCCCACCGCCGTGGAAGAATAGGCCGCTGCTGTACGTCCGGTGTGCGCCCCTGCCACAGGGGGAAAGACGTCCGCCCGACGCGATCAGCACTCCGAACTCTTCAACGACATTCCCGTCGATGACCTGTGGCATCGGCGAAGAAAGCAGAAACCATGGCTTCCCTGCTCGATGGCGTCAATGCCGCCACCCTCCGTTCGGACGTCCCGGCGTTCCGCCCCGGTGACACCGTCAACGTCCACGTGCGAGTGATCGAGGGCAACCGCTCCCGTATCCAGCAGTTCAAGGGTGTTGTCATCCGCCGCCAGGGCGCGGGCGTCAGCGAGACCTTCACGGTCCGCAAGGTCTCGTTCTCCGTCGGCGTCGAGCGCACCTTCCCGGTGCACAGCCCGATCTTCGAGAAGATCGAGCTCGTCACCCGCGGTGACGTCCGTCGCGCCAAGCTGTACTTCCTCCGTGAGCTGCGCGGCAAGGCCGCGAAGATCAAGGAGAAGCGCGACAACTGAGCTGTCGCCCGGTCATCCCCCTGCGGGTGACCCGTCCACAGCGTGGCCGGATAAGCTTCGGCCGCGATGGACACGCAAGCACAGCACTCGGAGCGCGACCGCTCCTCGGAACCCGACGCGGGGTCCGGGGAGGGGTCGCGCTTTTCGCGTACGCGGGACCGCGTCGCCTCCGTGCTGACCTGGCGGCGGGTGCTGACCGGGGCGGTCCTGGCCACGGTCGCGCTGCTGCTGTTCAGCTCCTACGTGGTCCAGCCCTTCCTGATCCCCAGCCGCTCGATGGAGCCCACGCTGCAGGTCGGTGACCGGGTGCTGGTGAACAAGCTGGCGTACCGTTTCGGCGCCGAGCCCGAGCGCGGCGACGTGGTGGTCTTCGACGGCACGGGATCATTCGTACGGGAGGACCTCGACGCGAACCCCCTGGCCGGGCTGGTGCGCGGGGCGGCGGCCTCCCTGGGGCTCGCGGAGCCCGCCGACACCGACTTCGTGAAGCGGGTGGTCGGTGTGGGCGGCGACCGCGTGGTCTGCTGCGACGCGCGGGGGAGGCTCGCGGTCAACGGGACCGTGGTGGACGAGCCGTATCTCCACCCCGGTGACACCGCTTCCCGGGTGCCCTTCGACATCGTGGTGTCCGCCGACGCCCTGTGGATGATGGGCGACCACCGCAGCCGCTCCAGCGACTCCCGGGACCACCTCGGATCGCCCGGCGGCGGGATGGTCCCCGTCGAGCGGGTGACCGGCCGGGTGGACTGGCTGGGCTGGCCGCCCGCCCGGGTCGGCTCGCTGACCGGGACCGGCGCCTTCGGTGACGTACGGGCGCCTGGCGCTGCGCATGGGTAACCGCGGACGCCCGCGCGGCGCGTCCGACCCCCGCGCGTCCCTGCCGACCGGGACCAGGCCGACCGCGCCGCGCTCGCTGCCCACCCGGGCGGAGCGTCGCAAGCTCGCCAAGAAGGTCCGGCGCAAGCGCCGCAGGTCCGCGGTGAAGGAGATACCCGTCCTCGTCGTCGTGGCGCTGCTGATCGCGCTCGTGCTGAAGACGTTCCTGGTCCAGGCGTTCGTCATCCCGTCCGGGTCGATGGAACAGACCATCCGGATCGGCGACCGGGTGCTGGTCGACAAGCTGACCCCGTGGTTCGGATCGAAGCCCGAGCGCGGCGACGTCGTGGTCTTCAAGGACCCCGGCGGCTGGCTCCAGCAGGAGAGCCCCGGGCAGAAGAAGGACCCACCGGTCGGGGTGAAACAGGCGACCGAGCTGCTGACCTTCATCGGGCTGCTGCCGTCCGACGACGAGCAGGACCTGATCAAGCGGGTCATCGCGGTGGGCGGCGACACCGTGAAGTGCTGCGGCGAGGACGGCCGGGTCACCGTCAACGGCGTACCGCTCGCCGAGACGTACCTCCACCCCGACGACCGGCCCTCGACCATCTCGTTCGAGGTGAAGGTCCCCGAGGGGCGGCTCTTCGTGATGGGGGACCACCGGTCCGACTCCGCCGACTCCCGCTTCCACCTCGACGAACCCGACCGGGGCACGGTCTCCGAGGAGGAGGTCGTGGGGCGGGCCGTCGTGATCGCCTGGCCGTTCGGCCACTGGAGCACCCTGGAGGAGCGGGACGCCTTCACCGCCGTCCCGGACTCGCGCACATCGGACGCAGCTGCTCCGGCCCCGTCGAATAGTGTGGCACCTCCGGATCGCGATGGAATGGTCCGGCTCCCGACCCCTGCGGAACTCCCGCTCGTTATGGGAGTGGTGGGCCTGCGTCTGATGGGGCGTGGGCAGTGGCACGTACTGAGGAGTGGATGTGGGGGATTTGGCGGTCGGCGCACGATCCGGACACGACGAACCCGAGGACCGGCCGGAGCGCGACGAGTCTCCCGCGGGCGGGGCGGCGGTCCCGCCGGAGAATGAGGGCGACGCCGCGGGCGGTGGCACGCCCCCGAAGGGCAAGAAGCAGCGATCTTTCTGGGTGGAGCTGCCGCTGCTCGTCGGTATCGCCCTGATCCTGGCGCTGCTGATCAAGACGTTCCTGGTCCAGGCGTTCTCGATCCCCTCGGACTCCATGCAGAACACCCTGCAGCGGGGCGACCGGGTGCTGGTCGACAAGCTGACCCCGTGGTTCGGTTCGGAGCCGGAGCGCGGCGAGGTCGTGGTCTTCCACGACCCGGGCGGCTGGCTGGAGGACACCGTGACGCCGGAGCCCAACGCGGTGCAGAAGTTCCTGAGCTTCATCGGCCTGATGCCGTCCTCCGAGGAGAAGGACCTGATCAAGCGGGTCATCGCGGTCGGCGGCGACACCGTGGAGTGCAAGGAGAACGGGCCGGTCACGGTCAACGGGAAGAGCCTGGACGAGAAGTCGTTCATCTTCCCCGGGAACACCCCGTGCAACGACAAGCCCTTCGGCCCGATCAAGGTGCCCGAGGGCCGGATCTTCGTCATGGGCGACCACCGGCAGAACTCCCTGGACTCGCGCTACCACCAGGAGCTCCCGGGGCAGGGCACGGTCTCCAACGACGAGGTCGTCGGCCGCGCGATCGTCGTCGCCTGGCCGCTGGGCCGCTGGGCGACCCTTCCGGTCCCCGACACCTTCGACCAGCCCGGTCTGAACGCGGCCGCCGCGATGGCGCCGGCGGCACTGGGCGTAGCCGGAGCGGTGCCCCTCGTGTTGTGGCGCCGCCGGAGGCTGACCGCCGGGCGTACCGCCGGGTAGGGTGCCGACTCGGATCAGCGATTGTCGATCTCCGACGGGGGAGCGCTGGGATGAGCGGTACAGGAAGCAGGGAAGACGGCCGCGGCCGGCTCGGCGCCATGGTGTCGGGCCTCGCCGTGGCCGTCGGCTGTGTGCTCTTCCTCGGCGGTTTCGCCTGGGCGGCGGTGGTCTACCAGCCGTACACGATCCCGACCGACTCCATGTCACCCACGGTGAGCCCCGGCGACCGGGTGCTCGCCGAGCGGATAGACGGCGCCGACGTCCGGCGCGGTGACGTGGTGGTCTTCACCGACCAGGTCTGGGGCGCCACACCGATGGTGAAGCGGGTCGTCGGGGTCGGCGGCGACAAGGTCGCCTGTTGCGACCGGGAGGGCCGGCTCACCGTCAACGGAACCCCCGTCGACGAGCCGTACCTCGACCGCGGCTCGGCCGCCGCGGGCGGGAAGGCGTCCGCCTCGCCCCAGGACTTCTCCGCCACCGTGCCCCGGGGCCAGATCTTCCTGCTCGGCGACGAACGGGCCACCTCCCTGGACTCCCGGGTCCACCTCCAGGACGCCGGCGAGGGCTCCGTACCGCTGAGCGCCGTGCAGGCCCGGGTGGACGCGGTGGCCTGGCCGATGGACGGCATGATCGGCCGCCCGGCCTCGTTCGCCGCGCTGCCCGGCGGGGTGTCCGCCGCAGGCCCCCTTCCGCTCCAGCTGGGAGCGATCCTGGTGGGGGTGGCGCTGATCCTCTTCGGGGCGGTGTACGGGCCCGTGGCGGCGCGCCTGGGCCGTCGCGGGACGACGACCGGAGCGGCCCGGTGACCGCCGTGGCCCGCAAGGTCGCCCGCGTGGTCCTCCTGGACCCCGACGACCGCGTACTGCTCCTGCACGGCCATGAGCCGGACGACCCCGCCGACACCTGGTGGTTCACCCCGGGCGGCGGCCTGGAGGGCGACGAGACCCGGGAGCAGGCGGCCCGCCGCGAGCTCGCCGAGGAGACCGGGATCACGGAGATCGAGCTGGGCCCGCTGCTCTGGACCCGGATGTGTTCCTTCCCCTTCGACGGACGCCGCTGGGACCAGGACGAGTGGTACTACCTGGCCCGTACGACGCGGACCGCGACGGCCCCGCAGGGCCTCACCGACCTGGAACTGCGCAGCGTCGCCGGTCTGAGGTGGTGGACTTCCGCCGAACTGCTCGCGACGCGTGAGACGGTGTACCCGACCAGACTCGCCGAGCTGCTGCGCACGCTCCTCGACGAGGGCCCCCCGCGTGATCCGCTGGTTCTGGCCCCCGAAATCGTCTAATCGTTCAGGGGCGCCGGAGGCTGACGCACAATGGGGGCACGCACGGCTGAAGGGGAAACATGCCATGAGCGCCGAGGACCTCGAGAAGTACGAGACCGAGATGGAGCTGAAGCTCTACCGGGAGTACCGCGATGTCGTCGGTCTGTTCAAATATGTGATCGAGACCGAACGGCGCTTCTACCTCACCAACGACTACGAGATGCAGGTGCACTCCGTCCAGGGTGAGGTTTTCTTCGAGGTGTCCATGGCGGACGCCTGGGTCTGGGACATGTACCGGCCTGCGAGGTTCGTCAAGCAGGTCCGCGTGCTGACCTTCAAGGACGTCAACATCGAAGAGCTCAACAAGAGCGATCTGGAACTTCCGGGGGGCTGACCCCGCGCGTTGCAGTGAGCAGCCCGGTCACCCGTGTGGGTGGCCGGGTTTTCCACATCCGCGGAGTTGTCCACCAAGATCCACATCTTTCGGCGGGCCGGGTCACAGTCGGTGCCGGAGGTGGTGCCGATATGAACGCACGGGGGGCACTCGGGCGGTACGGCGAGGATCTGGCGGCGCGGCTGCTGGGCGAAGCCGGGATGACGGTGGTCGAGCGCAACTGGCGCTGTCGCGCCGGAGAGATCGACATCGTGGCCAGGGACGGCGACGCCTTGGTCTTCTGCGAAGTGAAGACGCGCAGATCCGACGCTTTTGAACACCCCATGGCGGCGGTCGGCCCGGTCAAGGCCGACCGGCTGCGACGGCTCGCCGAGATCTGGCTCGACCGGAACGGCGGGTCACCGCCCGGCGGGGTCCGTATCGACCTGATCGGGGTGATCGTGCCCCGACGCGGAGCCCCGGTCACGGAGCACGCCAGGGGGGTGTCCTGATGGGCTTCGCACGCGCGTGTTCCGTGGCGCTGGTCGGCGTCGAGGGTGTGGTGGTGGAGGTCCAGGCGGACCTGGAGCCCGGGGTGGCGGCCTTCACTCTGGTCGGGCTGCCGGACAAGAGCCTGGTGGAGAGCCGGGACCGGGTGCGGGCGGCCGTCGTCAATTCCGGGGCCGAGTGGCCGCAGAAGAAGCTCACGGTCGGGCTCTCCCCGGCCTCGGTCCCGAAGAGCGGTTCGGGTTTCGATCTGGCCGTGGCCAGCGCGGTGCTCGGTGCGGCGGAGCGGATCGACCCCGCCGCGATCGCCGATGTTGTGATGATCGGCGAGCTGGGCCTGGACGGCCGGGTCCGTCCCGTGCGGGGCGTGCTGCCCGCCGTCCTCGCGGCCGCCGAAGCGGGGTACGAACAGGTGGTCGTCCCCGAGCAGACGGCCGGGGAGGCGGCCCTGGTGCCGGGGGTTTCTGTTCTCGGCGTCCGGAGCCTGCGCCAGCTCATCGCCGTCCTGTGCGACGAACCGGTGCCCGACGAGCCCGTCGACGGCCAGGGGCGGCCCGACGCCATGCTGGCCGGGCTCATGATCCCCGGCTCCGGCCTCGGTACGGGACTGGCGCCGGCTGCCGCGCGGGGCGACGGACACCGGCCGGACCTGGCGGACGTCGCGGGGCAGCCGCGACCGCGCCAGGCCCTGGAGGTGGCCGCGGCCGGCGGACACCATCTGCTGTTCACCGGCCCACCGGGGGCGGGCAAGACCATGCTGGCCGAACGGCTGTCGGCCGTCCTGCCGCCGCTGACCCGGCAGGAATCCCTCGAAGTGACGGCGGTCCACTCCGTGGCGGGCATCCTCCCCCCGGGTGAACCGCTCGTCTCCCGGGCGCCCTACTGCGCCCCGCACCACTCGGCGACCATGCAGTCCCTTGTGGGCGGAGGCAACGGGATGCCGAGGCCCGGGGCGGTGTCCCTGGCCCACCGGGGGGTGCTCTTCCTGGACGAGGCCCCCGAATTCTCTGGCAAGGCGCTGGACGCGCTGCGCCAGCCCCTGGAGTCCGGACACGTGGTGGTCGCCCGGGCGGCGGGGGTGGTGCGGCTGCCTGCCCGTTTCCTGATGGTGCTGGCGGCCAATCCCTGCCCCTGCGGGCGCCACACCCTCACCGGCGCGGGCTGCGAGTGCCCGCCCTCGGTGGTCCGCCGCTACCAGGCGCGCCTGTCCGGGCCGCTGCTCGACCGGGTGGACCTGCGGGTCGAGGTCCAGCCGGTCGACCGCGCGGACCTGCTGGGGCAGGGCGGCCGGGGCGAGTCGACGGCCGTCGTCGCCGCACGGGTGCGGGCCGCCAGGGCCCGGGCGGCGGAACGGCTGGCCGGCACCCCGTGGGCCACGAACAGCGAGGTGCCGGGCCATGAACTACGGACCCGGCTGCTCGCGGCCCCGGGGGCGCTGGCGGCGGCGGAGCGGGACCTGGAACGCGGAATCCTCACGGCCCGGGGCCTGGACCGGGTGCTGCGGGTCGCGTGGACCGTGGCGGACCTACGGGGCGCCGATCGCCCGGACGCCTCGGACGTGGCGGTCGCCCTGGAGCTGCGGACGGGCATTCAGCGCGGGGTGCCGATGGGGGTGGGGGAGCGGTGACCGGGCTGACGGGGGAGCGCGGGCGGAACAGGGAGCACGGCCCGGAGCGAGCGCACGGCTCGGACCGAAAGCACGGCCAAGGCCCGGAGTACGGCCCGGACCGGGAGCACGAGCGGGACCGGGAGCACGGCCCACACCGGGAGCACGGCTTGGACCGGGAGCGCGGGCGGGGCCGGGGTGGCGACTGCGACAGGCGGGACCTTGACCTGGACCTGGAACGGGCCCAAGACCTGGAACCGGCCCCGGACCTGGGACGGGTTCCGGACCTGGAACGGCCCCCGGACCTGGGACGGGCTCCGGATCCGGTCCAGGAGGCGGAGCGGGTGGCCAGGGCCGCGTTGACGCGGGTGCTGGAGCCGGGGGACGAGCGTGCCGGGCGCTGGCTCCGGCTCACCGGCCCGGTCGAGCTGTTGCGGCGGCTCACCGTCGAGGACGGTTCCGCCGAGACGCTGCCGGGGATGACCGCCGCACGACTCGGGGGCTACCGGCTGCGTGCGGCCGTCGCGGAGCCGGGGCGTGATCTGGTCGCGGTCGCCGCGGTGGGCGGGCGCTTCGTCTGCCCGGGGGACCGGGAGTGGCCGAGCCAGCTGGACGACCTGGGCGACGCGCGGCCCGTCGGTCTCTGGGTGCGGGGGCGGCCGGACCTGCGGCTGTGGTCCCTGCGCTCGGTCGCGGTCGTCGGCGCGAGGGCCTGCACTCCGTACGGGGCGCACATGGCGGCAACTCTCGGCTCCGGGCTCGCGGAGCGCGGCTGGGTGGTGGTGTCGGGGGCGGCGTTCGGGGTCGACGGGGCCGCCCACCGCGGCGCGTTGGCCGCGGGCGGGGCCACCACGGCGGTACTGGCCTGCGGCGTCGACGTCGCCTACCCGCGCGGGCACGCCGAGCTGCTCGGGCGGATGGCCCAACAGGGTCTCATCGTGGCCGAGTTGCCACCGTCCGCCCACCCCACCCGCAGCCGGTTCATCCTGCGCAACCGCGTCATCGCCGCGCTGACCAGGGGGACGGTGGTGGTCGAGGCCCAATACCGCAGCGGTTCGCTGGTCACCGCCCGTCAGGCGCAACGGTTGGGCCGCTACTCGATGGGGGTGCCCACACCTCTTCCCGGGGGTGCCGCTCTGGCTCCGATCCGCTTCCGGGTGGCCATCGCGGCGTAGCGTCACCCCCTCACACAGCACGAGGCCCCCGGAGATATCTCCGGGGGCCTCTCGCGTGCCCGCCGGGCCTGGGAGGCCGTGGCGGGGTCTCGTGCGCTCCGTGGTGCCACCGGAGGCCGGGACGACCTATGCAGCGGGCTGGGACTGCGATCCCTGCTGCTCTGCTGTCTCTCGCCTGGCAGCTCTGCGCCGAGCTGCCTCCCTTTGGGCTGCCTCCAGCTCGCGGGCCTTCCGCCGGGCCCGCTTCAACTCCTGCCACGCTTCCCACGCGCGTCGGAGCGACGCGAAGAATTCGGGCAGCTGATCGAGGAAGCCCTTGAGGGCGTACAGCATGATCGACAACACGCCGAAGACGGCGAGGATGGCGAGAATCATGGCCCCGTCCAACGTCTCGGTACCTTTCAGTTCGGTGACCGAGGCAGGGCTCATGCTCAGGGCATTCGTCAGCTCGGCCACGGTGAAGTGGCTGAACTGAGAAGCCCTGCTTCCGACGCATCGCCGGGTATCTCAGACGGTCAGGCTCTCGCCCGACCGGTGGATCGATACGCTAAGTGAAGTTTCTAGACGGTAGGCAAGCCTCCGTAGCCATGCGACCTGGCGTCGGATGGCTACGGCCCATCAGTGCACGTTCACACATCAAAAGCTCAGCCTGACAGGCCCTAATCCCCTGGAACTCCCCGCATATCGGATGCGGATCACAGAGGTGACAAACGGATGCGTTGCCAAGCGCCTGCCGGAGTTCGCAGCTCCACCGCAGGCACAGGTACTCGAAGAAGTGTAGCGCATTAGCCCGAACTGTCGTCCTATACAAGGGTTTTGCCGTCTGAGCTGCTGAAACGCCGCAGCCCCGCACCTTATGGGGTAGGTGCGGGGCTGCGGCGGCCGGGACGGTCTATGCGGCGAGGGGCGGCTCCTCGTCGTCCGCCGGGGGTGGTAGCTCGGGCTGCTTGAAGCGCTGCCACGAGACGCGGATGCGTCCGGCCGACTCGATTACCTCAGGGACCTGATCTAGAAATCCCTTGATCACATAGAGCAGCACTGAGGCCACGCCAGCGATGGCGAGAATGATGATGACGGTGTCGTCCACCGATCCTGACCTTCCCTGTCATGGGTCGGATCGGGTGCGCAGGCAGCCTCGATCCGAACCCTACGGTTCGGACCGAGACACCCGCGCTGACACACGAACGCGCAAATGTTCTCGGGACAGACTGAACTGGCACAGTCTGTTTGGAGCAGTGAAGCAGCGCTGCGTCTTCTCGGTTTCGACTTGGCGTGTATCGGGCCGGGAAGGGCCCCGCAAGCCTACGAGTGCGCTGCGTCTGAAGTCAGCATTGCGCTGACCCTCTCCACGTCCAGATGCCATGCGACCTCTAGGACGTTCTCATTTTAGCGCAGACGCGCAGGGCTGGCATAGGAGTAACTGCGTTACTGCCCGGCCGGGTTGGGCGCGATCTGGCCATTCCGGTCTATCAGTGCACAGAACCACTCATTCCGCGCTTATGATCCTCGGTATGACTACACGGAACCCCAACTCCGCCTGCGTGTGCGGTAGTTATTCATTCGAGGTCCCGGTGCACGAGGACGTCAGCGGCGACAAGGTGTGGCAACGCAAGGCCACCGGGTGCGTCGCGACGACCCAGAGCAGGTTCGCGCCGGGGCACGACGCCAAGCTCAAATCGCTGATCATTCAAGCCGGGGCCGGCGGCCACCAAGTGCGTCGAACCGAACGTGACACGGTGGTGGCCAAGGACGCGTTGCGGGTGGCCGCCGACCTCGGCTGGGAGGACCTCGTGCGGGACGCCATCGCCCGGGGGAGCAGCTAAGCCTGCTGGCGTCGCAGCTCGCCCGGCGTGCCCTCGCCCTTGCAGCGGCGGCACATGCACAGCGGCCACCGGGTGTCGATCGGCGACCCGTCCGGCATGGAGTCGAACGACCACTCGCGCTCGCTCACCTCGCGCGTCTCCCTGGTGGCGGGGTCGTACGTGTACACCCGAATGGTTAACCCGGCCACGGTGGCCTCCTCGTCGTCCTGACCAGTAGGTATCGCGATATCGCGATGTCGCGCTATCGCAGTTTACTGCGGTAGCGCGGCTAACGGCGTGCTCTTACGGTCAAGGAGTGACTCGGGATCTTGATCGAAGCCGTCCGATCTGGCGGCAGGTGGCCGCGATCGTGGAGGCGCGCGTGGCCGACGGGACCTATCCGCCGGGCAGCCGCGTGCCGGGCATCGTTGAGCTGAGCGCCGAGTTCAACGTCGCCACGTCCACCGCGCAGAAGGCGTTGGCGCACCTGCGCACGACTGGGGTCGTCCGCACCGAGCTGGGCTTGGGCACCTTCGTCGCCGACCGCAACTAGCGGCGCTGACGCTCCGGAGCCAGACCGAGCAATGCGGATTCGCGCAATGCCGCTGCCAAGCGTTCGTCAGCAGCCTGCGAATCTTTGACGGCCTGAGCCGCGACAGGGGCTCTTAGGTTGATGTGCTGCCGCCCGGATGCTTGCGATCCGCCGGTCTCGGCCAGCGCCAGCTGCAACATCTGGATGGCAATTATCGACTTGAGGAAAGCCGCGTTCGACGCCTGGTACGCCTCGACCAGCTCCTCCGTGGTGTAAAGCATCAACTTCGTGACGACCAAACGAAAATGTTCGTCCTGGTGCCCCGAGTCGAAGCCCTGAGGGCTGAGGTTGGTCGGCACCTCGCGTCGCTGCCACGCGAGGTCGCGAGCATTGCCCAGGGCGAGCATCTTCCGGTGCGCCTCCTCGATCGCGTCGGCTCGACGCTCCCAGACCTTGAAGTCGCTCTCGCGGTCGCGGGTCGCCCGCTGCGTCATCCTGGTTGAGATTAGGGTGCTGAACATGGCGAGGACAGCGCCCAGCACAGTGGCCCCGATACCGATCAGGGCGAGCGCAACCGGTGAGATGGTCATTGCCGCAGCGTAGGCGGGGGACGGCCCTCCGGGGGCCTTGTCCGGACAACCACGGCCGGATGCCCAGGGCGGGGGCTCCAGGCCGCCGGAGACCCCACAGGAGGCCACGGCGCGGTGCGCCGGAGAGCCGTGGCTAGTCTCGCCAGAACGCGAGCCGCGCCCACCCTCGGCGCTTGGGCTTGCGGAAAATCGCCTCGCGCTTGATGGTCTCCACCAACGCGTCGTCGGCAGCGTTGAACTCCTCGATCCGGCGCTCAACCATGGCCCACTTCCTGGCAATGTCCCGCTGGCCAGCCGGTTCCTTTTGCGCGTTGGGAATGGTCGACATGTCGCGCCACTCGATCAACGCCATGACGTAGCTCTTGAAGCACTCCAGACGCACGCGATGCAGCGCCTTAACTTCTTCGCTGCCGAACAGGTCGAGCCGTGCTTCTGTCAACAGCATGGTGCGCTGGTCGCTGCCGGAGTCAAGCGACCCTGATGGCAGCTCCTTCGAGCGAAGGACGTCGCGCCGACCAGAGGCCATGGTGCGGGCCGACCTGACCACCTCCACGTACGCGTCGGCGCGCCGGTCCCAGATTCGGTGTACGCGATCACGCTTGCGCGTCAGCAGGTGGGTCACGATGACGGCGAAGGTCGAGACCACCGCGCTGACGGACGCGGCTATGAGAGTGGCTTCTACGGGTTGCAGCGACATGAGGTCATGTTGCCAACATCGTCGCTCCGCCGGCCTGACTTCCCGTGATTGATCTCGACACGAGAAGTGACAGCCGCGGGAAGGTTGGGAACCCCCGCAAGGCGCACCTTGTGCCCGGCTGAAATCCCGTGCTCCACTGGGTGCAGAACGGGCTCATAGCCGTCCGGCCCCCGCCTCTGTAGGCGGGTGATTGACACCGGGGAGCGGGGAGACAGCCTAGGAGCGACGCCGCATGTGACGGGTCGCGAGGGCATGGACCGAGTCGGGGCCACGCCTGCCGCCCACCGAGGCGCGAACAGTCCTGACGGGGACTCGCAATGCCTGCACGCACATTCAGCCCTGACGCGCTGCGCCGGATTCGGCGTGAGCGTGGCGTCACACAGGTCAAGCTCGCCGCCAAGCTCGGCCGCACCAACACCAACGTCAGCGGCTACGAGAACGGCCACTTCGCCCCGTCGCTCGTGACGCTGGCGGCCATCGCTGACGCCCTCGACGCGTCCATGGACGACTTCATGACCCGGCCTGCCCACGAGCTGGTGGCCGCCTGATGGACACGACCAAGGACGCACGCCCCATGACCGACGCCGAGCGTCGGCGACTCGTCCGGCTCCTGTTCGGCCCCAGGCCGACCCAGCCGCCGAAGTAACCCCACCCCAAACACAGTTCGGCCCCGCTCGGTCTGCCAACCGGCGGGGCCTCGAAAGGAACTGTCGTCATGACGATTACAGCACCCAGTTTCCCCGTGCAGCAAGTGGTGTCAGACCTGGCCCTCAACCCCTTTGAGGCGTACGGGCTCTACCGCTCGACCGGATGGCTCGGCACGTTGCCGATCCCGTACAAGAAGAAGACCTTTCCGCCGCAGGGCTTCACGGGCGAGACGGGCAAGTTCCCGACTGACGCGCAGTGCGCGGCCTGGCTCGGCGAGTACAAGGCGGCGAACATCGCGCTGCGCGTTCCTGACGGCCTGATCGGTATCGACATCGACCAGTACGTCAAGGACGGCAAACAGAAGTGTGGAGCCGAGAACCTTCGGGCGATGGCGGAGCGCGAGGGGCTGAGTCCCCTTCCGGCCGCCTGGTCGAGCACCCGCCGTGCCCCGGATGGACCGGCCCGGATTTGCTGGTTCCGGGTGCCCAAGGGCATCAAGTTCGACGGCCAGCCGGTGCAGGACGTTGAAATCATTCAGCACGGCCACCGATACGCGATGGTGTGGCCCTCGGTCGCACCCGGCGACGAGCCCGGCGAGTGGACGCAGTACGCCTGGTACGACCCGGAGGGCGCGGAGGCCGCTTACGTCCCCGGACCCGACGAGATGCCTTGGCTTCCGGCCGACTGGGTCGAGGCGCTCCGGGAGGCCGAGCACTGGACGGGCCACAGGCCGACGCCGACCGGCGGCAAGTCCACGTCGAGCCTGGCTGAGCTGCTGGCGCTCCCTGCCGATGACTCCGGGCGCAACAACGCCTGGTTGACCAAAGTCGCTGGGCACCTCGCCCGGCTTCACGAGGGCGACCGGGACACGTATTGGGCTCGGCTCGAAGAGGCCGACCAGGTGTCGGACCGACCGCACCACCCGACCGCGTTTCGGAAGACCGCCAACAGCGTCTGGCGCAGGCACCACGACAGCCGGGAGGGCCGCAAGATGACCAACGAGACCACAGGAGGACTCGACCTCGTGCCTTCCCCGTTCAAGCCGGTGAAGGTTGCCCGGCTCTGCCTCGATCAGATCTGGACCGCCCAGGGTGCTTGCACCCTGCACCGCTGGCGCGGCTCCTGGATGTCCTGGACCGGTGCGCACTGGCGTGACGTCGAAAGCCAGTGGGTCAGCAGCAAGATTCAGGATCGCTTGGAGGATGCCAAGTTCCTCGACAAGAGCGAGAAGGACGACAAGCCCTTGATCAAGGACTGGGACCCCAACAGCGCCAGCGTCAACAACGTCGTCAACGCGATCAAGAACATCACGCTTCCTCGATCGGCTGACGCAGCGCGGCTACTTCCTTGAGCCCGAGGCGTCCGGCGACGCTCGTGCGCTGCTCCAGGAATCCACCTCGCCGATCAAGGCGTTCATGGACGACTGGTGCCGTCTCGGCAGTGACCTGGAGGTGCCCAAGAATCACCTCTTCGAGATCTGGAAGTCGTGGTGCGAGGCGCGCGGGTTCATGCCAGGCAGCATCTCCACCTTCGGCAAGCAACTGGTCGCCGCCGAGAACTCCATCAGCAACCGCCGGGAGCGCCCCCGGAACAAACCGACGGTTCACTACTACACCGGAATCTCGCTGATCGAGTAGCCGTCATCTGGCACACCACATATGGCACGCGGCCACCCCCGCGCCGACGTTGCAGCCGCGTGCCATATGTGTAACCCCGGCGTGCCATATCTCGTGCCATATCTCGTGCCATATGGAGAGAGCCTGCGCGAGAGGACGGCATCCCCGGCCAGAGGGGGTGCAGGCCCCTGCGTGCCATACGTGCCATATCTCGTGCGGCGTACTTGGTTCTCATAGGAGGGCGCGCGCTCCGGGGCGACGGAACCACGGTGCGCACGCCATATGGCACGTATGGCACACCTGGCACGGCGGGTTGCCGCTGCTGACCGGCACGCGACAGTGGCCCGGTCGGCGCGGGGTTTGGGTGGGTTGATCGGGGCCGAGGCCCGGGACGGCCCACGGGAGACCACGAGAGCCAGCGGGCGGCACCGAGTACCCGGGGCCCACCCAGAGGCCCGGGGAGAGCCACGAAGACCCCAGGACGACACCAGGCCGGAGCGGTGGGTGGCCCGGGGGAGCGGGGGCGCAGAGCCCCAGTAACGACGAGTTTTCAACAGTCACCGGTCGTGCCGGCCGGACTTCAATATTGAAACTTGCGGCTGCCTGAAGCGCCGCGCGTCTGAAACAGCCAGAGGCCCCACCGACGAAATGAACCGGTGGGGCCTCCGCACCTTCCTGGGTACCCCCAGAAAACCACCCTGGGAGGACCGCGTCCATCTTGCGTGAAACGCAATCCCGGATGGGTATTCCAGGGATCTCCCCGATCATGATCGAATTGTTCTAGAGATCACGGAGATCCCAGGAAGGGGGTTATTCGGTGCTCAACAAAGACGCGATGCGAGAACTCCGCAACGAGCGCAAGATGAGCCGGGCGGAGCTGGCCCAGAAACTCGACCGCCATCCGCTCACAATTCGGCGATGGGAAACCGGCCGGATGCAGCCGAATTCGCACACGGTGGTCGTCATCGCCGAAATTCTCGGGTGCGGCGTCGAAGACCTCGTGGCGGTGACGGAATGAGCGAGTACGTGAAAGCGGACGCCGGGTGGGTGGCCATCGAGAGCGACCCGGAATTCGGGGCCAAAGTGCAGCGGGTGCGGTTCTTCGAGGTGGACGACGAGGGCGTCCGGCCACTGGTCAAGGACCGGGACGGCGTGATGGTCGAGCCGGGCCACCGCACCACCGACGTGATCAGGGCGAGTGGCCTGGACGCGATTCGGATCGCCGCACTGCGGGAGCTGATCCGGCTGGCCGGACGGGCCCGGACCCAGAAGCAGATGGACGGCATCGCCGAGGCGCAGGCGCTGATCATGCGTGGCCCCGGTGGCTGAGGTGGTCCAAGGCCGGATCGTGGGACAGGTGGCCGAAGAGACGGCGAACGCGGGGACGTCCCAAGGTCGCGCGCGAGACCAGGCCATTACTTTGATGCACCAGGGCCAGGGCTGTCGCCAAATCGCTCGCATCACCGGCCTGTCGAAAAGCACGGTCAGCCGACTCGCCCAAGAGCACGGTCACAGCTTCGACCGTGCGGCGCAGATGAAAACTCCGCTCAAGGCTCGGCTTGCCGACTTGCAAGCTACCAAGATGGAGATCTCCGAGCGAATCAGTCAAAGGGTCCTTGAAGCACTCGACGACATGGACAACGCCGAGAGCACTCGCGATTTCGCCTACAGCGCCAAAGGTGTGGCCGACCTTACGCGCGCACTCAAGGATTCAGAGCCCGTTCACGACCAGAGCGCTGATGTTGAAGACGCCAAGGACTTCTTGGTCGACCTCAGAGACGGGCTCGCCGCAGTGCGTGACGAATTCGAGAAGCACTACGGCGTCCCGTACGAGAGCGACGAGGCAGGCCGCATCATCAAACAGCAGGAGGAAATCCAAAATGACGAATCGTGAATTCAGCCAGATCGTGCAGGGCCCGATGACGCCGGACGGACCGAGCGTGGACGAGATCCGGGCGGATCTGCACGGAAGCCAGGCGGGGGCGTTCGCGGCCCGGGAGCCCCAGGGCCCGGCCACCGCCAGCGTCACGGACGGCCAGGAGACCCGCCAGGGCGACGGCACCGTGACCGAGGAGGAGATGGCGGAGATCCGGAGGTCCGCCGGGGTCCGGGCCGAGGACCGCCGGGATCTGCCGGACGCGAGTTCGTTCGTCGAGTACCGCGACCCCACGACGGGGGCGGCCACCCGGACCTACGGCGACGGCCGCACCGAAGAGGTGTAGCGGCGGGGCGGGACGGGGCTCCGGACGGCCTCTCGTCCCGCCCGGGGCCACGGGGCCCGCCAGCCGCCGGGAGGCCGGGGGAGAGCCGCCCGGAGCCCCAGCCAGAACGACACCTGACAGAGGCGCGAGCCCGCCTCTTTCGGCTGGCAGTCGTCTGCCGGATCGGGCGGGGTCCGCCGGACCTCGCACTCCGGATCTGGCAGGGGTCCGGACCAGATCCGCACGTCACCGCCGGACCCGCCCACAGGTCCGGACCCGGCCCACCGGACCTCGGACCAGGTCCGGACCCAACAGCCGGACCCGACCCCAAGGTCCGGACCCTCGGACCCCAGGTCCGGACCCGCACTTGCCGACCTCGCATCGATCCGGCGCGAGATCCGACACCCCATCAAGGAGCAGCAACGATGAACGAAACCGACCTGATGCAGCTTGCCCGCCAGGCCATCGAAGACGAGGACACCGCCCGGCTCAACGCCAAGGCCGCCGAGCTGGCCACCGCCGACGAGGCCGCCCGGCTTGCCGCCGCCAAGGAGGCGCGCACCGAGGAGTTGAAGGCCGCCGCCGAGGAGGCGATGAACGCCGAGGGCGTCACACTCTCCGACCTCGCCCGGAAGTTCGACACGGCGGTGGCCGCTCTGGCCGACCTCGCCAACGCCGCCTGCACCCGCAACGAGGTGATCGGACGTCACGCGGCGGGCATCCAGGCGGCCGGACTCCGTGACGCGGAGCGGACCCCCGCGCCGGAGCTGCTGGCGAGGGCGACAGCGGTGGCCGCGAATGAGGTCGCCACTCCGGCCAACGGCCTGGGCCGTCTCGCCAGCAGCCTGCTGGCCCACTCCGGCCCGCTGCACCGGACGACGGCAGTGGAGCGCGCCGCCCGGTAGGGCCGTCCCGGCCCTCGGCCGGCGAAGGGTTGACGACCCGCCCGCAGAAGGGGCCCGGAAGCAGTCCCAGCAAGGTTCGCTTCCAGGCCCCTCAACCGCGAACGACCCGACAAGGAAGGCCGCCCGAACCCAGGAAAGCACGCGGGTTCAGGTGGCCGGAAGGGACCACCAATGGCCACCGCCAAGACCTTCAAGCCAGAATTCCGAACCCGCACCGGGAAGCGCGTCAGCTTCGGCGCGGACTACACCCACAACACCGCCGCCAAGCGCCGCGCTGGACGCACCAAGAACGGCCTTCCCCGCATTTCGGCGGTGGGCGCTGGCACGGTCGTCCGGCGTCCTCGGCGCTGGATTCCGTGGGCTGTCCTCGGCGTGAATTCCGCAGCGGTCGGAGGGGCGTACGCCGTGAGCGAGCTGGGGCCCGTGCCCGGCGGCCTGGTCATCGCCGGAGGGCTCTATGTCGCGTACAAGGTCGCGCGCTGGACCGTGGGGGAGGTGGCCCACTGGAGCGTCAAGGCCCGGCAGTTCAGGGGCCGAGACGACGTGGCCGCGTTCGCCAGCGATGGCTTGCCGACTGCCCGGGTCCCGGCCGACACGGTCAACCACCCCGACGCCCGGCGGTGACGAGCCGTAACGACTGGAAGTGGAGCGGCTGGAACTGGAACGCCCCCACACCCCCCTCCGGCGGGATACGTGCCCAGGCACGGGGGGTATGGGGGGTGGGTTCCAGCTTCCAATTTCCAGCTTCCAGTCGTTACGAGAAGTGACGAGAAGCCCCGGTCACTTGCCGTGAATGGCGGTTCGGGAATAGGTGTGGTCACACCTATTCTCGCCACCCTTTTAGTTTTCGTTAAATTTAGGAAATTGTGCGGTGCGCAAATCCCGTGTTTTGATTTTCTCGTAATTCCGGATGGGCCGGAATTCGGGAATTCAGGGAGCACGAAATGGCCGCCAAGACCACCGCCACGAAGACCGTCCAGGCCGAGCCCGCCGCCTGCACCTGCTCGCAGTTCGCCACCGAGGACGGCCGGACCACCGGATGCGCGGCGGAGACGAAGCGGCTGTTCGCTCCCGGACACGACGCCAAGCTGAAGTCGTTCCTGATCCGCATGGGGGCTGAGGGCGTCGAGATCGTCCGCACCATGGACGGCATCGCCAGCAGCGCCGACGCCAGCACCCACGCCGCGAAGTTCGCCTTCGGCCACATGGTCGCCGCCGGGATCACCCGCGCCGAGGGCAAGGCCGCCGCCAAGGCGCAGCGCGAGGCCGCCAAGAACGACCCCGCGAAGAAGGCCGCCAAGAAGGCGCTCCAGCAGGCCAAGCAGGCGATGACCCAGGCCTTGGACGAGGCCAAGACCGACGCCGGGGAGCGCGGCTACAAGCTCCAGGTGGACGAGGTGAAGGCCAAGGTCGGCCGCTGGGTCCGGGTCGGGACGGTCGAGGGCGACACCTTCACCTACACCGACGCCAAGGGCGCGACGAAGACCACCACCAACTTCCGGCTCGTCTGACCCACCGCCGCCGGGCGGTCGGTCAGGCCGCCCGGCTCCTCCCCAAGGAGCCCCCGATGTACAAGATCCAGTTCCGCAACCCGCAGGGCCACCTGGTCACCGACCAGAACCGCGACGCCGAGACGATCCAGAAGCTCGCCGACAAGGCCCGGCGCGACATGCCCGAGACGCACGAACTGAGGGTGCGCGAGGTGGCCGTGGACCAGGCATCCGGCGACTTCATCTGGGCCGACTGCACGGCCGACTTCACCCGCTGACGAACGAGCCCGGCCGGGGTGGCACCCCCGGCCGGGCCTGAATGCTGAGACAAGGAATCGCCAGCATGAACCAGAAAAACACGGACGCCCTCGACATCGCCATGGGCGTCGTTGACCGCGTCACCCACACGGTCAGACTTCGTGCGGTCGCGTACGCCCGCGTCTCGACCGAGGAGCAGGCCAAGGGCTACGGCGTCCAGTCGGCGTTGAAGAAGATCACCCGCTACATCGGGCGCAAGGACTGGGACCACGTCGGCACGTACACCGACGAGGGCATCTCGGGGTCGCTGGAGGCCGCCGACCGCGAAGACCTCAAGCGGCTGATGGCCGACGCCCACCGCACGCCCCGCCCCTTCGACATTGTGGTTGTCAGTGAGGGTCGCGCCATCGGTCGCGTCGGCCGGGCGTTCTGGCGGTGGGTCTGGGCGCTCGAAGACATCGGCGTGTTCGTCGGCGTAGTAGAGGACGACTACGACAACAGCACGGCCGAGGGCCGCAAGAAGATGCGCCGTGACGCCGACTACGCCGAGACCGAATACGAGGTCATTCGCAAGCGCACCCAGGGCGGGTTGCAGGAGAAGGCCGAGGACGGGGGGTGGACGGGTGGCCAGCCGCCTTACGGCTATGAGATCGCCTGCAAGGGCCAGAAGGGCAAATCGCACCTTGTCCAGTGCGAGGCCGAAGTGCTCGTCCTCAAGGCGATGTGGGGGCTGGTGGTCGAGGACGGGATGAACACGAACGAGCTGGCCGAGCGGCTCAACGTCACGGGTCTTCTCACGAGGTCGGGCGTGCCGTGGTCGGCCACGAACGCACGGGCCAAGCTTCTCAGCGAGTCCACGCTCAATGCCCGCGTGATCTTCCGGAACCCCAACCGGACGCGCGCTGGGCACGGTGCCAAGTTCGGGCGCGACGGCAAGCCGCTGAACGGCGAGACGGTCATCATCAAGCTCGATCCCATCTTCACGCCGGAGGAAGTGGCCGCCCTCAAGTCGGCCATGGGGCGGCTGGCGAACGGCAAGCCGAAGTCGCAGCCCCAGGCGTACCCGCTGTCGAAGCGCCTGTTCAACGAGCACACCGGGTGCAACTCGCACCATGTCGGCATGGCTCGCACGAGCCGGGGTGGCCGTTGGTACCGATGCACCGGGCTGGCCGCGAAGTACCCGGGCGACGCGGTGTGCGGCTGCAAGATGGTCGATGCCGACGCGATGGAGTCGGCCGTGTGGGGCGAGGTCGTCAACCTCCTGGGCGACCCTCACCGCTTGCGGGCGATGGCGGCTGAGTGGGTCGGCATGACCGAGGGCGACAAGGTGCAGCACGCCGACCGCATCGCCGACTTCGACCGCCAAATCGCCGACCTCGACCGAGCCATCACGACCATGGTCAAGGAGTACGCCAAGGCAGGGCTTCCGGCGTCGGCCGTCGCGGCTGCCAGCGCTGCCCTTATAGAGGAGCGACGCCAACTCACCGACATCCGAGACGAGGCCGCCCAGTGGCTGGAGGAGACCAAGGCCACCGCCCAGCGGGCGCGCGACCTGGAAGCGTTGGCCACCATGGCGCGGACTCGACTCGCTGACATGACGCCGGCCGAGCAGGCTGACGTGTTGGGATTGCTCGATGTGCGGGTCACCATCACCGGGCCCGTGCCCAAACCGAAGATCGGTCTGTCGTGCTCACTGGCTGAGTGGTTCGAGGAGCGCGAGCGGCTCGTGCCGGACGAGCTGACCGACGAGGCGTGGGCCCTGATCGAGCCGATCGTGAAGGCGTGGGAGCCGGAGCACCCGAACCGCCGACTCATCCCGAGTCGCCGGATGATCGACGCAATGTTCCACAAGGCGCGCACCGGGTGCCGCTGGCAGGACCTGCCCGAGCGGTTCGGGCTCTGGAAGAGCATCCACAGCCGCTACAAGCGGTGGCGCATCGAAGGCGTCTGGGATCAGATCATGTCGGCGCTGCCCAACGAGGGCCAGCCTCTGTGGGTTCAGCCGCTGGTGCCGCCCTTCCGTGTGGAGGGCCGGGTGGACCCGCGCGTCCTGACTGACGCCGATGCGGGAGCTGGGGCGGTGGCTCCGGACACAGGTCTCCCGGGGCCGGCCACCAGTGGGCTCTCGGCAGGGGTGCACGAGCTGTTGCGCGGAGAAGGCGTCCTCGTCACCGACGCGGACGAAGTGGTCGAGCTGGTCGGGGACATGGGCGACCTACCGCCGGTCCGCCGGGGCCCGGTGCTGCCCAGGGACCACCTGGACGCGGTCACCGCGCGGGTCCTCGACGCGCTTCCGTACCACGGGGTCACCCATCCCCGTGACCTCGCCCGCACCGCGGGGACCTCCGCCGACGAAACGCTCGGTCGACTGTACGAACTGCACTCACTGGGGTTCGTCGAACGCGAAGGCGACGGCTGGCGGTTGACGCCTCCTTCGGTACGCAACGACAACGCGCGGCGAGGCGATACTTGACCTGGAGCATTCGGGTGAAAAGGTAAGGCCGATGACCTCGCACGATCGATCGGTGACCTGTCCGGAACCCGCGCCCACGGCGACGGGCCCGGCTCCCGGCAGGCGCGGGCGGCGTGGACGGCCAGACGCGATCACGCGGCAGGGAACTCCCGTCCTGCGCGGACTGCGACGCCGCAGTCACGCTACGCTCACAAGGATTCCGCCCCAGACAAAAGTCCCCCAGCACTTCACGGCAGAACGGCTCAAGGCACCACATGCCCCAGCACACCTCCGGGTCTGACCGCGCGGCAGTACCACCGGTTGCGCGTGGCACTGTGCGCCCTCCCGCTCCCTCCTCCCTCGACGAGTTGTGGCGTTCGTACAAGACCACGGGCGACGAGCGGCTGCGGGAGCAGCTGATCCTGCACTACTCGCCGCTCGTGAAGTACGTCGCGGGCCGGGTGAGCGTGGGGCTGCCCTCCAACGTCGAGCAGGCCGACTTCGTCTCCTCGGGGGTCTTCGGACTGATCGACGCCATCGAGAAGTTCGACATCGAACGGGCCATCAAGTTCGAGACGTACGCGATCACCAGGATCCGCGGCGCGATGATCGACGAACTCCGGGCCCTGGACTGGATCCCCCGGTCCGTCCGGCAGAAGGCGCGCAACGTGGAGCGCGCGTACGCCACGCTGGAGGCGCAGTTCCGACGTACGCCGTCGGAGGCCGAGGTCGCCTCGGAGATGGGCATCGCGCTGGAGGAACTGCACGCGGTCTTCAGCCAGTTGTCCCTGGCGAACGTGGTCGCGCTGGAGGAGCTGCTGCACGTCGGCGGCGAGGGCGGTGACCGGCTGAGTCTGATGGACACCCTGGAGGACACCGCCGCCGACGATCCGGTGGAGGTCGCCGAGGACCGCGAGCTGCGAAGACTGCTCGCGCGCGCCATCAACACCCTCCCAGACCGCGAGAAGACGGTCGTGACCCTCTACTACTACGAGGGCCTCACCCTCGCGGAGATCGGCAACGTCCTCGGGGTGACCGAGAGCCGGGTCAGCCAGATCCACACCAAGTCCGTGCTCCAGCTCCGGGCGAAGCTGGCCGACGCCGGCCGCTGACGTCCCGCGACGCCCCTTTCCCGGCCCTCCCCGGAGCTTGTCGACGCTCTCCGGCCATCCGATCGGCGGCCGCGCCCTTCCTCCTTACGCCTGCCGCCGTAGAGTGGAGGCGTGCCCAGGATTCGAGCGGCCTCCGTGGCCGAGCACCGGACCATGCAGCGCGGCGCCCCCCAGGACGCCGCGCGCTCCCTGCTGTCCGAGGGTGGTACGGAGGCGCTGACCTTCCCCGCACTCGCCGAGCGCACGGGCCTCGCCAGGTCCTCCGTGTACGAGTACTTCCGCTCCCGTGCCGCCGTCGTCGAGGAGCTGTGCGCCGTCGACTTCCCCGTCTGGGCGGCCGAGGTCGAGAACGCCATGCAGCGCGCCGAGACGCCCGAGGCGAAGATCGAGGCGTATGTGCGCCGGCAGCTCGACCTCGTCGGGGACCGCCGCCACCGCGCGGTCGTCGCGATCTCCGCGAGCGAGCTGGACGCGGGCGCCCGGGAGAAGATCCGGGCCGCGCACGGTGGGCTGATCGCCATGATCGTCGAAGCGCTCGGCGACCTGGGCCACACCCAGCCGAGGCTGGCGGCCATGCTCCTCCAGGGTTCGGTCGACGCCGCCGTGCGCCGTATCGAACTGGGTGTCGCGGAGGAGCCGGGCGTCATCGCCGACACCGCCGTCGCGATGGTCCTGCGCGGTGTGAGCGGCTGACCCGGCCCCACCCCCTGAGGCTCGCCTCCATCTCCGCCTGCGGGCCCGGCTCCGGCACCCCGAACACCGGCAGCAGCCGCGAAGGGCCTCTCCGCAGCAGTGCGGGCGGCAGCAGCGAGAGCGGGTCCAGATAGGCGTCCTCGCGCCGCAGTCCCCAGTGCAGGCAGCCCGCCGCGCAGTGGAACGGCCCCGCCTCCAGCACCCCGACCGGCTGCCCCGCGCGCACGGTCGCGCCCTTCTCGACCAGCGCCCGCACCGGCTCGTACGTGATGCGCAGCGGCGGCGAACCGCTGTCGGCCACCTCGATGGCGAGCACCCCGCGTCCCGCCACCCGCCCCGCGAACGACACCCGGCCGTCGGCGGCCGCCAGCACCCGGGCATCCGGCCGCGCCGCCAGGTCCACGCCGCGATGGCCGGGCCCGTACGGACCGGTGGGCGGCTCCCACCCCCGTAACACCGAAGGTCTCCCCGCCAGCGGCCAGCTCCGGGCGCCGGCGCCGGCATCGCCGACCGGATCCGGAGCCTGGAGCGCGGACGCCGTGGCGCCGGCCGGCACGACGGCCCCGGCCCGCGCCGAGGGTCCTCCCGGCGTGGGCGGTGCGCCCGGGAGCAGCGCGTACAGCAGAAGCCCCAGAAGCAGGAGTGGCAGCAGGGGACGGTGGGTGGGGGAGCGGCGTGGGCCGGGCTGATGGCGCATGCCGCCACCATGTCCCGGAGGTCGGGATTCCGGGGATCGTGGACCGTTCCTGTGGACTACTCGCCGGTTGTGGAAATCGCGGCCACCCGGCCGTGGGCGTCGGCGTCGCCCGCCCGGAGATGTCGCCGTCGCCCGGTTGTGGACATCGCCGTCACCCGGCACCCGACCGGTCCCGTACACTTCTTACGGCGATCCGGGTCACCGGGTCGACTTCGCACGCCCCGCCACCTCCCTCTTCGCGGAGGTGGCCGCGCTCCTCGGTCCCTCGTGGCACGGCGCGTCGGGGCGTCAGGCGCGAACGCAAACCTGCGGTCGCGATAACCGAGTACCTCAAGGAGTACGGCCATGGCCGTCGTCACGATGCGGGAGCTGCTGGAAAGCGGCGTCCACTTCGGTCACCAGACCCGTCGCTGGAACCCGAAGATGAAGCGCTTCATCTTCACCGAGCGCAACGGCATCTACATCATCGACCTGCTCCAGTCGCTGTCGTACATCGACCGCGCCTACGAGTTCGTCAAGGAGACCGTCGCCCACGGCGGCTCCATCATGTTCGTGGGTACGAAGAAGCAGGCCCAGGAGGCCATCGCCGAGCAGGCGACGCGCGTCGGCATGCCGTACGTCAACCAGCGTTGGCTCGGTGGCATGCTCACCAACTTCTCCACCGTCTACAAGCGCCTCCAGCGCCTGAAGGAGCTGGAGCTCATCGACTTCGAGGATGTGGCCGCCTCCGGCCTCACCAAGAAGGAGCTCCTGGTCCTCTCGCGCGAGAAGGCCAAGCTGGAGAAGACCCTCGGCGGTATCCGCGAGATGCAGAAGGTGCCCAGCGCCGTCTGGATCGTCGACACCAAGAAGGAGCACATCGCCGTCGGTGAGGCGCGCAAGCTCCACATCCCGGTCGTCGCGATCCTCGACACCAACTGCGACCCCGACGAGGTCGACTACAAGATTCCGGGCAACGACGACGCGATCCGCTCCGTCACCCTGCTCACCCGCGTGATCGCCGACGCCGTCGCCGAGGGCCTCATCGCCCGCTCCGGTGCCGCCACCGGTGACTCGAAGCCGGGCGAGAAGGCCGCCGGCGAGCCTCTGGCCGAGTGGGAGCGCGACCTGCTCGAGGGCGACAAGAAGGACGAGACCGCGGCTGCCGCCGAGGTCCAGTCCTCCGCCGAGACCGAGAAGGTCGCCGACGCCGAGAAGCCGGCCGAGGCCGTCGCCGCGCCCGAGGCCGCTGTCGAGGCCCCGGCCGCCGACGCCCCGGCCGCCGACGCGGACGCCGAGCAGGCCTGACACCCGTCACGGCTGCTGACGGCGGGGGCCGACGCCACAAGCGTCGCCCCCGCCGTTCACCCGTAGATCTTTCAGACTTCGAGAGAGACATACAGACTCATGGCGAACTACACCGCCGCTGACGTCAAGAAGCTCCGCGAGCTCACCGGCGCCGGCATGATGGACTGCAAGAAGGCGCTCGACGAGGCCGACGGCAACGTCGACAAGGCCGTCGAGGCGCTCCGTATCAAGGGCCAGAAGGGCGTCGCCAAGCGCGAGGGCCGTTCCGCCGAGAACGGTGCCGTCGTCTCCCTCATCTCCGAGGACAAGACGTCCGGCGTTCTGCTGGAGCTGAAGTGCGAGACGGACTTCGTCGCCAAGGGTGACAAGTTCCAGACCGTCGCCAACACGCTCGCCGCGCACGTCGCCGCGACCTCCCCGGCCGACATCGCCGCGCTGCTCGCCTCCGAGATCGAGGCCGGCAAGACCGTTCAGGCGTACGTCGACGAGGCCAACGCCAACCTCGGCGAGAAGATCGTCCTGGACCGCTTCGCGCAGTTCACCGGCGACTACGTCTCCGTGTACATGCACCGCACCATGCCCGACCTGCCCCCGCAGATCGGTGTTCTGGTCGAGCTGGACAAGGCCGACGCCGAGCTGGCCAAGGGCATCGCGCAGCACATCGCCGCCTTCGCCCCGAAGTACCTGTCCCGCGAGGACGTCCCGGCCGAGGTCGTCGAGGCCGAGCGCCGCGTCGCCGAGGAGACCACCCGCGCCGAGGGCAAGCCCGAGGCCGCCCTCCCGAAGATCGTCGAGGGTCGGGTCAACGGGTTCTTCAAGGAGGCCACCCTCCTGGGCCAGCCGTACGCGCTGGACGCCAAGAAGTCCGTCCAGAAGGTCCTGGACGAGGCCGGTGTCACCCTGAAGCGCTTCTCGCGCATCAAGGTCGGCATCTGAGTCCGTCCGGGCGAACAGCGCCGGACCCGATAGGGTCTGGTGCAGTCGACGGCCGCACTCACGCCGGACGACCGCAGATCTGACGAGGAGGCCATTGCCGCTGTAGGGACACCAGACCCACCGGCAATGGCCTTCTTCGTATGTGCACGAGGAGAATTTCCATGGACAAGGGCGCGGACGCCATTCAGGCCGACGACAAGCGCGACGACGACAAGGGTTCCGGGCGCTTCATGCTGAAGCTCTCCGGTGAGGCATTCGCCGGCGGCGGCGGTCTCGGCGTCGACCCCGACGTCGTGCACACCATCGCCCGCGAGATCGCCGCCGTCGTCCGCGACGGCGCCCAGATCGCGGTGGTCATCGGAGGGGGCAACTTCTTCCGTGGTGCCGAGCTCCAGCAGCGCGGCATGGACCGGGCCCGGTCCGACTACATGGGCATGCTCGGCACCGTCATGAACTGCCTGGCGCTCCAGGACTTCCTGGAGAAGGAGGGCATCGACTCGCGCGTCCAGACCGCCATCACCATGGGCCAGGTCGCCGAGCCGTACATTCCGCTCCGAGCCGTACGACACCTGGAGAAGGGGCGCGTGGTCATCTTCGGCGCGGGCATGGGCATGCCGTACTTCTCCACCGACACCACCGCCGCGCAGCGCGCCCTGGAGATCGACGCCGAGGCGCTCCTGATGGGGAAGAACGGGGTGGACGGGGTCTACGACTCCGACCCGAAGACCAACCCCGACGCGGTGAAGTTCGACGCACTGGAGTACGGCGAGGTCATCGCCCGCAATCTGAAGATCGCGGATGCCACCGCCATCACGCTCTGCCGTGACAACCAGCTCCCGATCCTCGTCTTCGAGCTGACGACCGAGGGCAATATCGCTCGCGCGGTCAAGGGTGAGAAGATCGGCACGCTCGTGAGCGACGAGAGCACCCGGGCCTGACGGCCCCCCCAGGATGGACAACGGCCTGCCGGTCGGACACCGTGCAGGTGAGGACGCGACGCAGGACCCGCAGGGCGCGGCGATGACGACGCCGGGCCCACCCAAGACACGCAGGAGCACGTGGTGATCGAAGAAATCCTCCTCGAGGCCGAGGAGAAGATGGAGAAGGCCGTTGTCGTCGCGAAAGAGGACTTCGCCGCGATCCGTACCGGCCGTGCGCACCCGGCGATGTTCAACAAGATCGTCGCCGACTACTACGGCGCGCTGACCCCGATCAACCAGCTGGCCTCGTTCTCGGTGCCCGAGGCGCGGATGGCCGTCGTGACGCCGTTCGACAAGACCGCGCTGCGCAACATCGAGCAGGCGATCCGCGACTCCGACCTCGGCGTCAACCCGAGCAACGACGGCAACATCATCCGGGTGACGTTCCCCGAGCTCACCCAGGACCGCCGCAAGGAGTACATCAAGGTCGCCAAGACCAAGGCCGAGGACTCCAAGATCTCGATCCGCTCCATCCGCCGCAAGGCCAAGGAGACCCTCGACAAGCTCGTCAAGGACAAGGAGTCCGGCGAGGACGAGGTGCGCCGCGCCGAGAAGGAGCTCGACGACACCACCGCGAAGTACGTCGCGCAGGTGGACGAGCTGCTCAAGCACAAGGAAGCCGAGCTGCTCGAAGTCTGATGAACGACTCTTCCTGGGGCGCCCCGCAAGGAGCCGGTTACTGGGGCACGCCCGAGATGAGGGCTGCCCCGGCGGGTCCTGCCCACGATGTGCATGGCGCCCAGCAGACTCGGCCCATGCCCAACGTGCCGGACGTTCCCGACGCAGGTAGAGACGTAGGTAGAGAAACAGAGAGCCGCGACGACCGGGACAGGGATGCCGCGCACGTCAGCGGCCCCCTGTTCCGTGACGAGATGCCGCAGGAGCCCATGTCCACCCCGCTGCCGCCCCCGCCGCAGAAGAAGCGCGCGGGGCGTGATCTGCGCGCCGCCATAGGGGTCGGCGTGGGTCTCGGCGCCGTCATCGTCGCGTCCTTGTTCATCGTGAAGGCCGTCTTCATCGGCGTCATAGCGGTCGCCGTCGTCGTCGGTCTCTGGGAGCTCACCTCCCGCCTCCAGGAGCGCAAGGGCATCAAGGCGCCCCTGATCCCGCTGGCCGTCGGCGGAGCCGCGATGGTCATCGCCGGGTACGCCCGGGGCCCCGAGGGCGCCTGGATCGCCATGGCCCTCACCGCCCTCGCGGTGTTGGTCTGGCGGATGACCGAGCCGCCCGAGGGGTATCTCAAGGACGTCACCGCCGGGGTGTTCGCGGCGTTCTACGTCCCCTTCCTGGCCACCTTCGTCGCCCTGCTGCTGACGGCGGACGACGGAGCGTGGCGGGTCCTGACCTTCCTCGTCCTCACGGTGGTCAGCGACACCGGCGCGTACGCGGTCGGCTGGCGCTTCGGCACGCACAAGCTCGCCCCGCGCATCAGCCCCGGCAAGACCCGCGAGGGCCTGCTCGGCGCGGTCGCCTTCGCGATGGTCGCCGGCGCGCTCTGCATGGAGTTCCTGATCGACGGCGGCGCCTGGTGGCAGGGCCTGCTGCTCGGCCTCGCGGTCGCGGCCAGCGCCACCCTGGGCGACCTGGGCGAGTCCATGATCAAGCGGGACCTCGGGATCAAGGACATGGGCACCCTGCTCCCCGGCCACGGCGGCATCATGGACCGGCTGGACTCGCTCCTGCCGACCGCACCGGTGGTGTGGCTGCTGCTCGTGCTGTTCGTCGGCTCGAGCTGAGCGCCAGGCCCCCCGGGACCTCGTCCCTGCGCACCACGTCCCCTCCGGGACCTGGTCCCCGCGTGCCACGGCATCCAGGACCCTGCCCCACCTGCACGTTCTACGAGTGAGGGTCCGTCGTCCACAGGGCGGCGGGCCCTCACTCGTCTGTCTGCCACACTGGATGAACCATGCCTAAGCCCGGAGAACTCACTTTCGTCGCGCCCCGCGGAGCCAAGAAGCCCCCGCGGCACCTCGCCGACCTCACGCCCGCCGAGCGCAAGGAAGCGGTCGCCGCGACCGGTGAGAAGCCGTTCCGCGCCCAGCAGCTCTCGCAGCACTACTTCGCGCGGTACGCGCACGACCCGGCCGAGTGGACCAACATCCCGGCGGCGTCCCGGGAGAAGCTCGCCGAGGCGCTGTTCCCCGAGCTGATGTCCGTGATCCGGCACATCAGCTGCGACGACGACACCACCCGTAAGACCCTGTGGAAGCTCCACGACGGGACGCTCGTCGAGTCCGTCCTGATGCGCTATCCGGAGCGCGTCACGATGTGCATCTCCTCGCAGGCCGGCTGCGGGATGAACTGCCCGTTCTGCGCCACCGGGCAGGCCGGCCTCGACCGCAACCTGTCGACCGCCGAGATCGTGCACCAGATCGTCGACGGCATGCGCGCCCTGCGCGACGGCGAGGTGCCCGGTGGGCCCGCACGGCTGTCCAACATCGTCTTCATGGGCATGGGCGAGCCGCTCGCCAACTACAACCGCGTGGTCGGCGCCATCCGCCGCCTCACCGACCCCGAGCCGGACGGTCTCGGCCTCTCGCAGCGCGGGATCACCGTCTCCACCGTGGGCCTCGTCCCGGCCATGCTGCGCTTCGCCGACGAGGGCTTCAAGTGCCGCCTCGCCGTCTCGCTGCACGCCCCGGACGACGAGCTGCGCGACACCCTCGTCCCCGTCAACACCCGGTGGAACGTACGCGAGGTGCTGGACGCCGCCTGGGAGTACGCGGAGAAGTCCGGCCGCCGGATCTCCATCGAGTACGCCCTCATCCGGGACATCAACGACCAGGCCTGGCGCGGCGACCTGCTCGGCCGGCTGCTCAAGGGCAAGCGGGTGCACGTCAACCTGATCCCGCTGAACCCCACGCCGGGCTCCAAGTGGACCGCCTCGCGGCCCGAGGACGAGAAGGCGTTCGTCGAGGCCATCGCGGCCCACGGCGTGCCCGTCACCGTCCGGGACACCCGCGGTCAGGAGATCGACGGGGCCTGCGGGCAGCTGGCGGCCTCCGAGCGCTAGGAGGTTCCCGGGCGGGCGGCCTCCGAGCGCCAGGGCGACAGGACCCGGGACTCACAGGCCTCTCCGGGCGGCCGGAAACCGCCGGTGTAGCCTGGGCGCGAAATCAACTTCATATTCCGACAGGGGAGCGCCACAGCGCTGAGAGTGCGGCACCAAGGACAGGTTGGCCGCAGACCCTCTGAACCTCGCCCGGGTCATTCCGGGTAGGAAGTTCGGACCTTACTCAAGCTGTTGCGCCCTGCCCGCTTCCGGTTCACCGGACAGCGGGCGGGGCCGCGTCTCTTCCTGGTCACCTCCAGGAGGAATCACATGAACACCACCACGAAGTACGCGGCGACCGCGCTCGCCGCGGCGCTCGGCGTCACCGTGCTCGCCGGCTGCGGCAGCGACGACGGCTCCGCCGGCTCCGGCGCGTCCAAGGGCAGCGGCTCCAAGACCGTGACCCTGGTCAGCCACGACTCCTTCAACGTCTCGGACGACGTGCTGAAAGCGTTCACGAAGGAGACCGGCTACAAGGTCAAGACCCTCAAGAGCGGCGACGCCGGGGCCGCGCTCAACCAGGAGATCCTCACCAAGGGCTCCCCGCGCGGCGACGTCTTCTTCGGCGTCGACAACACCCTGCTCTCCCGCGCCCTCGACAACGGCCTCTTCACCGCGTACGAGGCCAAGGGCCTGGACCGCGTCGCGCCGGACACGCAGACGGACGAGAAGCACCGCGTCACGCCCGTCGACACCGGTGACATCTGCGTCAACTACGACAAGAAGTTCTTCGCCGACAAGAAGCTCGCCCCGCCGAAGACCTTCGCGGACCTGCTGAAGCCCGCGTACAAGAACCTCCTCGTCACGGAGAACGCGGGCAGTTCCTCGCCCGGTCTCGGCTTCCTCCTCGGCACCATCGCCGCCGAGGGCGAGGACGGCTACGAGGCGTACTGGAAGAAGCTCAAGGCCAACGGCGTCAAGGTCGTCGACGGCTGGGAGCAGGCGTACAACGAGGAGTTCTCCGGCTCCGCCGGCGGCAAGAAGGCCAAGGCCGACCGGCCGCTCGTCGTCTCCTACGCCTCCAGCCCGCCCGTCGAGGTGCTCTACGCCGACCCGCAGCCGAAGGAGGCCCCCACCGGGGTCGCCACCGGCACCTGCTTCCGGCAGACCGAGTACGCCGGGCTGCTGACCGGGGCGAAGAACGAGGCGGGCGGCAAGGCGCTGCTGGACTTCATGATCAGTAAGACGTTCCAGGAGGACATGCCGCTCAACATGTTCGTGAACCCGGTCGTGAAGGACGCCGAGCTGCCGGAGCTGTTCACGAAGCACGGCGAGAAGGTCGACACGCCTCCCACCGTCACGCCCGAGAAGATCGCCGCCAACCGTGAGCAGTGGATCCAGTCGTGGCAGTCGCTGGTCCTGAAGTAGAGCCGAAGAAGGAGGCCGCCCGGGCCGCAGGCAGCGGGGCCGGGCGGCGGTCCGGGCGGCGGTCCGGGCGGCGCGGAGCCGCGGTGCGGCTCGGCCTGATGGCCGTGCCCGTCGCGTTCTTCGCGCTGTTCTTCGCCTATCCCGTGACCGCGATCGTCGGCCGCGGGCTCAAGGCGGGCGGCGACTGGCAGTTCGGGCGGATCGGCGACGTACTGGCCCGCCCGGACATCCTCGACGTCCTCTGGTTCACCACCTGGCAGGCACTCGCCTCGACCGCGCTCACCCTGCTGATCGCCCTGCCCGGGGCGTACGTCTTCGCCCGCTTCGACTTCCCGGGCAAACAGGTGCTCCGGGCGGTCGTCACCGTGCCGTTCGTGCTGCCCACCGTCGTCGTCGGCACCGCGTTCCTGGCGCTGCTCGGGCGCGGCGGGCTCCTCGACGAGCTGTGGGGCGTCCGCCTCGACACCACCGTGTGGGCGATCCTGCTGGCCCACGTCTTCTTCAACTACGCCGTGGTCGTCCGGACGGTGGGCGGGCTCTGGTCCCAGCTCGACCTGCGCCAGGAGGAGGCCGCCCGAGTGCTGGGGGCCGGGCGGTTCGCCGCGTTCCGCCGGGTGACGCTGCCCGCGCTCGCCCCGGCCGTGGCCGCCGCCGCGCTGATGGTCTTCCTCTTCACGTTCACCTCCTTCGGCGTCGTACAGATCCTCGGCGGACCGGCGTACTCCACCCTGGAGGTGGAGGTCTACCGGCAGACCGCGCAACTGCTGGACCTGCCCACCGCCGCTGTCCTGACCCTCGTGCAGTTCGCCGCGGTCGGCGGAATCCTCGCCGTGCACGCCGCGACCGTACGCCGCCGGGAGCGGGCGCTGAAGCTGGTCGACCCGGCGCAGACCTCGCGGAGGCCGCGTGGCGCGGGTCAGTGGGCGTTGCTCGGTGGCGTTCTGCTCACCGCGCTGCTGCTGATCCTGTTGCCGCTCGGTGTGCTGGTGGAGCGTTCCCTCGACGGAGCCGGCGGCTACGGCTTCGGCTACTATGAGGCACTCCAGTCGGTCGGGGCGGGCGGCTCCTCCACCTTCCTGGTGCCCCCGCTGGAGGCCGTCGGCAACTCCCTGCGGTACGCGCTCGTCGCGACGCTCATCGCCCTCGTCATCGGCGGGCTCGCGGCGGCGGCCCTGACCCGGCGGGCCGGGCGGCTGGTCCGGGGCTTCGACGCGCTGCTGATGCTGCCGCTCGGCGTGTCCGCCGTGACCGTCGGCTTCGGCTTCCTGATCACCCTGGACAAGCCGCCGCTCGACCTGCGGACCTCCTGGATCCTGGTCCCGCTGGCCCAGGCGCTGGTCGGCGTCCCCTTCGTCGTACGGACCATGCTGCCCGTGCTGCGGGCCGTCGACGACCGGCTGCGGGAGGCCGCCGCCGTGCTCGGGGCATCCCCGCTGCGGGCCTGGCGGGAGGTCGATCTGCCGCTGGTGCGACGGGCGGTGCTGGTCGCGGCGGGCTTCGCCTTCGCCGTCTCCCTAGGGGAGTTCGGCGCGACGGTCTTCATCGCCCGGCCCGACAACCCGACTCTGCCGGTCGCCGTGGCCCGGCTGCTCGGCCGGTCCGGGGAGCTCAACTATGGGCAGGCGATGGCCCTGAGCACGATTCTGATGCTGGTGTGCGCGGTGTCGCTGCTGCTCCTGGAGCGCATCCGCACCGACCGATCCGGGGAGTTCTGAACGACATGCTGAGCTTGCAGGCCGCCACCGTACGGTTCGGGGAGCGGGCCGTGCTCGACGCGGTCGACCTGGAGGTCGCCGACCACCGGATCGTCTGCGTCCTCGGGCCCAGTGGCAGCGGGAAGTCCACCCTGCTGCGGGCCGTCGCCGGGCTCCAGCCCATGGACGGCGGCCGGGTCCTGCTGGCCGGGCAGGACCAGGCGGGCGTCCCGGTGCACCGGCGCGGGCTCGGCCTGATGTTCCAGGACCACCAGCTCTTCCCGCACCGGGACGTCGGCTCCAACGTCGCCTTCGGGCTGCGGATGCACGGCACCGGACGGGCCGAGACGAGCGACCGGGTCCGTGAACTGCTGGAGCTGGTCGGTCTGCCGGGCGCGGAACGCCGGGCTGTCGCCGCCCTGTCCGGCGGGGAACAGCAGCGCGTCGCCCTCGCCCGCGCCCTCGCCCCGCGCCCCAAGCTGCTGATGCTGGACGAGCCGCTGGGCCAGCTCGACCGGAGCCTGCGCGAACGGCTCGTCGTGGAACTCCGCACGCTGTTCCGGGAGTTGGGGACGACCGTGCTGGCCGTGACGCACGACCAGGGCGAGGCGTTCGCGCTCGCCGACCGGGTCGTCGTGATGCGGGACGGCCGGATCGCGCAGGAGGGCAGCCCGCTGGACGTCTGGCAGCGCCCCGCCTCTGCGTTCGTCGCCCGCTTCCTCGGCTTCGACAACGTCACCGCGGCCACGGTCACCGGACAGGCCGCCGCCACCGCCTGGGGCAAGGTCCCGGTGCCCGAGGGCTCCCCGCAGGGCGAGGCCGATCTGCTGGTCCGGCCCGCCGGGGTCCGGATCGGCGCCCCCGAGGACGGCCTGCGCTGCACGGTCGGCGTCCGCACCTTCCGGGGGAACCACGTGACCGTACGGCTGCTGCCCGAGAACGCGCCGGTGCTGGAGGCCGAATGCGCCCTGCGGGACACCCCGGACGAGGGCGCGGTCGTGGGTGTCCGCTTCGACGCGGCGGAGACGGTGGTGCTGGCGGGCGGATGAAGCCTCGCGGCCCGGCTGAATGCGACAGGCGGGCGGATCAGGCCTGCCGGCCCGGCTGAGCGCGACAAGCGGCCGCCGGGCCGGGCAAGCTGGAGGTGGACACCTGCCGGACGTGACCCCGCCCGGCAGGGAAGGCCGACTCCGACAAGGACCGTGATCATGACCGGTGGCACCCGCGAGGGCATCGACCTCACCCGCGTCCTCGACGCCCCGCAGCAGCGGGTCTTCGCCGCCTGGACGTCACCGGAGGACTTCGCCGCCTGGTACGGGGGCGAGGCCGACGTCCCCCTGGACCGGGTGGCGATGGACGTACGGCCCGGGGGCTCGTGGCGCCTGGTCATCGTGATGCCGGGCGTCGAGATGCCTTTCCACGGGGTCTACCGCGAGGTCAGCGAACCCGACGGGCTCGTCTTCACGCTGAAGGACGGCTCCGCGCCCGAGGACGCCGAGGGCGAGATGGTGACCGTCACCTTCAGCGACCTCGGGGGCGGCCGGACCGAACTGGCCTTCCAGCAGCGCGGCGGGAACCTCACCCCCGAGCAGTACGCGGCGGCCGAGGACGGTTGGGAGGCCTTCTTCGACGCGCTCGCGGACCGCCTCGCCAGCCACCCCTGACCGGCACGACACCCCTTACGCCAGCGGAAGCGCCGCGAGCTGCGCGATCACCCAGGTCAGCGGGGCGAACAGGGCCAGCAGCGCGCCTGCCCGCAGCAGCGTCGCCCGGCGCAGCGTGGCCGCCGGAGCGCCCATCCGCAGCAGCGCTTCCGCAGTGTGGGCGCGGGCGTGCTTGGCCTCCAGCGCCGAGGTCAGCAGCGTCGCCGTCGTACAGCCGAGGACCAGGACCGCGCCGAGTGCGGTGAGCGGACCGTACGGGCGCTCGTCGCCCCCGTACAGCGCCGAAGCGGCGATCCCCGCGGACAGCACGGCGCAGACGATTCCGAGCGGGCGGCCGATCCGCTGCGCCTCGTCCATCAGGACCCGGCCCGCCAGCAGCCGTACGGCCCCGGGGCGTACCGCTTGCAACACCCGCCCGCAGAGGTAGGTCAGGCTCGGCCCGGCCAGTGCCAGGCCGACCGCGGTCAGCGTCCACCCGACCAGCACCGCCACCGGGGTGGAGTCGTACCGTCCGGGCAGCGGGAAGGCGTTCCCCGCCGCACCCCGTGAGGCGATCGCCTCGACCGCGAGTCCGGCCGCCGTCAGCGCCACGCCCCAGGGGAGCCCGGCCGGGGCCGGTGCGGGCTCCGGCAGCTCCTCGGAGCCGAAGGTGTCCCGCGCCGGGTCGGGCCGGGACCGCAGGGCCAGGGCGCTCGCCGTCGACGCGGCCACCGGCACGAGCGCCAGCAGCATCAGGGCGGCGGCCAGCGGCAGCGGAGTGCCCGCGCCGAGGAACTCCGCCGCGCCCCCGTCGAACGGCATCCCGGTCAGATCGCCGCGCAGATGCAGGAAGAAGAGCAGCGCCACCATGGAGCCGAGCGTGGTGGAGACGGCCGTGGAGACCGCGGCCAGCGCGGAGAGCCGGACCGGGCCGAGGCCCAGCGAGGAGAGGCCCGGCCGGGGCCGGGTGCTCGGGTCGGTCCGGGCCACCGCCACGGCGAACTGCACGGTGGCGGCCAGCGGGACGAAGCACCACAGCAGCCGCAGCACCGAACCGGCGGACGCGGGATGCGCGGCGGCGTACCCGAGGGAGCAGAGGAGGAGGAACCCGACGCCGGCCGACGCGGCGGCCACCAGCAGCCGCCGGACCAGGACGAGGGGATGGGAACCGCGGGCTAGACGGAGAGCGAGCACGCCGCGCGGCCCTCCGCTTCCGGTTTCGAAGGCAGGGTGACGGTGGCGACGCAGCGGCCGTCCAGCATGGGCACGGTCCGGTCGGCGAGCGCCGCGACCTCCGCGTCATGGGTGGCCAGCACGACGGTGATGCCGTGCGAGCGGGCCGCCGTGGTGAAGGTGCGCAGCACCTGGGCGCGGTCCGCGCGGTGCAGGGTCGCGGTGGGCTCGTCCGCGAAGATCACGGTCGGCGCGCCGCACAGGGCGCGGGCCACGGAGATCCGCTGGCGCTGCGCCTGGAGCAGGGCGTGCGGCCGCTTCTTGGCGAAGGCGGCGATGTCCAGGCGCTCCAGCCACTCGGTGGCGGCCTTCCGGGCGGCCCGGTGCGAGACGCCGCGCAGCAGCAGGGGCAGCGCGGCGTTCTCCCAGACGGTCAGCTCCGGGACCAGCTCCGGGTCGGCGGCGATCCAGCCGAAGCGCTCCCGGCGCAGCTGTTCGCGGACCCGGGGGGCCATGGTGTGGACGGGGACGCTGTTGAACCAGACCTCGCCCTCCTGGGGCACGAGCCGGCCCGAGAGGCAGTGCAGCAGCGTCGTCTTCCCGCTGCCGCGCGGGCCGGTCACGGCGAGGATCTCGGCGTCCCGGACGCCGAGGGAGACACCGCCGAGACCGGGCGATCCGTTGTGGGAGTGGTGCAGGGAACGCGCCCAGATCACGTCGTTGTCCGGCGGGGCCACCATGGCGTACACCTCGGTTCAGGTCAGATTTCCCGTTCCCCCGTACGGGGGAACGAAGACGCGGCCGATCGGTCACTGGGCACCGTAGATAGTCGGACCGGTCCGGGAGCACGGAACGGGGGGGGGATACGCCCCTTCTCACTCGAAGGGGCGTATCCGGGCCGCGTGGACCGATGAAATGACCGCTGGGCGGCTATCGGCCGGGGGGCCTGGTGGCGGTCAGAGCTTCGTCCACGCCTCCGTGAGGACGGCCCGCAGGATGCCCTCGATCTCGTCGAACGTGGACTGGTCGGAGATCAGCGGCGGGGCGAGCTGGATGACCGGGTCGCCTCGGTCGTCGGCCCGGCAGTAGAGGCCGTTCTCGAACAGCGCCTTGGAGAGGAAGCCGTACAGGACGCGCTCGGTCTCCTCGTCGGTGAACGTCTCCTTGGTCGCCTTGTCCTTCACCAGCTCGATGCCGTAGAAGTACCCGTTGCCGCGGACGTCGCCGACGATCGGCAGGTCGTGCAGCTTCTGGAGCGTGGTCAGGAAGGCGTTCTCGTTGTCGAGGACGTGCTGGGTGAGGTTCTCGCGCTCGAAGATGTCGAGGTTGGCGAGGCCCACCGCGGCGGAGACCGGGTGGCCGCCGAAGGTGTAGCCGTGCAGGAAGGTGTTGCCGCCCTCGTAGAACGGCTCCGCGATCTTGTCCGAGACGATGCAGGCGCCGATCGGGGAGTAGCCCGAGGTCATGCCCTTCGCGCAGGTGATCATGTCCGGTACGTAGCCGAACTTGTCGCAGGCGAAGATCGTGCCGAGCCGGCCGAAGGCGCAGATGACCTCGTCGGAGACGAGCAGCACGTCGTACTTGTCGCAGATCTCGCGGACCCGCTGGAAGTAGCCGGGCGGCGGCGGGAAGCAGCCGCCCGCGTTCTGCACGGGCTCCAGGAAGACGGCCGCGACGGTCTCGGGGCCCTCGAAGAGGATCTCCTGCTCGATCTGGTCGGCGGCCCAGCGGCCGAAGGCCTCCGGGTCGTCGCCGAAGAGCGGGGCGCGGTAGATGTTGGTGTTCGGCACCTTGTGCGCGCCGGGGACCAGCGGCTCGAAGGGGGCCTTGAGCGCAGGCAGGCCGGTGATGGACAGCGCGCCCTGCGGGGTGCCGTGGTAGGCGACGGCCCGCGAGATGACCTTGTACTTGGTCGGCTGGCCCTTGAGCTTGAAGTACTGCTTGGCCAGCTTCCAGGCGGTCTCGACGGCCTCGCCGCCACCGGTGGTGAAGAAGACCTTGTTGAGGTCGCCCGGGGCGTAGTCGGCGAGCCGCTCGGCCAGCTCGACGGCCTTCGGGTGGGCGTAGGACCACACCGGGAAGAAGGCGAGCTCCTGGCCCTGCTTGTACGCCGTCTCGGCGAGCTCGTGACGACCGTGACCGGCGTTGACCACGAACAGGCCGGAGAGGCCGTCCAGGTAGCGCTTGCCCTTGTCGTCGAAGATGTACGTTCCCTCGCCACGCACGATGGTGGGAACGGGCGCGTTCTCGTAGTCCGACATGCGGGTGAAGTGCATCCACAGGTGGTCGTACGCGGTTCGGCTGAGGTCCTTGCTCACGGCTATCGGGTTCCCCACATATAGGTCTGCTTCTTGAGCTTGAGGTAAACAAAGCTCTCGGTGGAGCGCACGCCGGGAAGGGTCCGGATGCGTTTGTTGATCGTCTCCAGCAGGTGGTCGTCGTCCTCGCAGACGATCTCCACCATCAGGTCGAAGGAGCCCGCGGTCATGACCACGTACTCGCACTCGGCCATGGCCGACAGGGCTTCGGCCACCGGGTCGAGGTCGCCCTCGACGTTGATGCCGACCATCGCCTGGCGCCGGAATCCCACGGTGAGCGGGTCCGTGACGGCGACGATCTGCATCACGCCCTGGTCGAGCAGCTTCTGGACGCGCTGGCGCACAGCCGCTTCGGAGAGGCCGACGGCCTTGCCGATCGCGGCGTACGGACGCCGTCCGTCCTCCTGGAGCTGCTCGATGATTGCGAGGGAGACGGCATCGACCGCTGGCGGTGATCCGTTCCCTGTCCTGGAGTCTGCGCTGCGACTGGCCACAGACCCACCATGCACCGCTCCTCGTCTGTCTCGCAACCCCGGATCGATGAAATTCGTTGAGTGAGTGCCTGGATGCGACTGAATCCGAAGTTGGGGGCGGTTGGGTATGTCGAAAGCGTCGCCCAAGCGATTAGGGTGGATGTCTCACCCATCGGACAGCCGACAGGAGGGGTGGTTGTGACCACCGAGGTGCGCCGTCTGCGCAACTACATCAACGGAGAGTTCCGGGACGCCGCGGACGGGCGGACCATCGATGTGGTCAGCCCGGTGACGGAAGAGGTCTACGCAACCTCGCCGCTCTCCGGCCAGGCCGACGTCGATGCCGCCATGGAGGCCGCAGCGGCGGCCTTCCCCGCCTGGCGCGACACCACGCCCGCCGAGCGCCAGAAGGCTCTGCTCAAGATCGCGGACGCCTTCGAGGAGCGGGCCGAGGACCTGATCGCCGCCGAGTCGGAGAACACCGGCAAGCCGCTGGGCCTCACCCGCAGCGAAGAGATCCCGCCCATGGTGGACCAGATCCGCTTCTTCGCGGGCGCCGCCCGGCTGCTGGAAGGCCGCTCGGCCGGCGAGTACATGGAGGGCCTGACCTCCATCATCCGCCGTGAGCCGGTCGGCGTCTGCGCCCAGGTCGCGCCGTGGAACTACCCGATGATGATGGCCGTATGGAAGTTCGCCCCGGCGCTCGCCGCGGGCAACACGGTCGTCATCAAGCCGTCCGACACCACCCCGGCTTCGACGGTCCTCATGGCCGAGATCATCGGGCAGATCCTGCCCAAGGGCGTCTTCAACGTCCTGTGCGGGGACCGGGACACCGGCCGCGCCATGGTCGAGCACCCGACCCCGGCGATGGCCTCCATCACCGGTTCGGTACGGGCCGGCATGCAGGTCGCCGAGTCCGCCGCCAAGGACGTCAAGCGCGTCCACCTGGAGCTCGGCGGCAAGGCGCCCGTCGTGGTCTTCGGGGACGCCGACATCGCCAAGACGGTCTCGGGCGTCTCCGAGGCGGGCTTCTTCAACGCGGGCCAGGACTGTACGGCAGCGACCCGCGTCCTGGTCCACGAGTCGATCCACGACGAGTTCGTCACCGCGCTCGCCAAGGCCGCCGCCGACACGAAGACCGGGCAGCCGGACGACGAGGACGTGGCGTACGGCCCGCTCAACAACGCCAACCAGCTGAAGCAGGTCACCGGCTTCATCGAGAGGCTCCCCGCCCACGCCAAGGTCGAGGCGGGCGGCCACCGGGTCGGCGACAAGGGCTACTTCTACGCCCCGACCGTCGTCTCCGGCCTGAAGCAGGACGACGAGATCATCCAGAACGAGGTCTTCGGCCCCGTCATCACGGTCCAGTCCTTCAGCGACGAGGACCAGGCCGTCTCGTACGCCAACGGCGTCGAGTACGCGCTCGCCTCCTCGGTCTGGACGCAGAACCACGCCCGCGCCATGCGCATGTCCAAGAACCTCGACTTCGGCTGCGTGTGGATCAACACCCACATCCCGCTGGTCGCCGAGATGCCGCACGGCGGGTTCAAGAAGTCCGGCTACGGCAAGGACCTCTCCGCGTACGGCTTCGAGGACTACACCCGCATCAAGCACGTCATGACGTCCATCGAGGACTGATCCTCGGACCGTCGTCGCGGTCGTACGGCCCCGGGCTCCGGCCCGGGGCCGTACGCGTCTCTGTGTGTTTCCGTGTCTGTGTGTTTGCGTGTCTGGACAACGTGTGCGGGGCGGGGCCGCCCCGCTGGACGCTTGGTCCATTGTCCGCGCGGCCGCCGACCGGCATTCTGCGCGGGTGCGAGCGATCAGGAAGAACCCCATGTCCCGCCGTTCCCTGCTGCGCGCCTTCGGGGCGGGAGCGGCCGGTGCCACCCTGGCCGGCTGCGGGGTGCCCGCGGCGTTCGTCGAGCCGGGGGACCGCGCCGGACACGACAGTTCCGCCACCGACCACACCCTGCACTTCGCCAACTGGCCGCTCTACATCGACACCGACGACGACAACGAGTCGAAGCGGCCCACGCTGGACGCCTTCTCGAAGCGGACCGGGATCTCGGTCACGTACACCGAGGAGATCAACGACAACGACGAGTTCTTCGGGAAGATCAGCCCGGCGCTGATGAACCACCAGCAGACCGGCCGGGACCTGATCGTCATCAGCGACTGGATGGCCGCCCGCTTCGTCCGGCTCGGCTGGGTCCAGGAGATGGACCGGGCGAAGCAGCCCAACGTCGCCAAGTACCTGGACCCGCTGCTGCGTTCCCCCGCCTTCGACGAGGGGCGCCGCCACAGCGTCCCCTGGCAGTCCGGGATCACCGGCATCGCGTACAACCGCAAGAAGCTCGGCCGCGAGATCCGGTCCACGGGCGACCTGTGGGCGGACGACCTGCGCGGCCGGGTCACCCTGCTCTCCGGGCTCGACGAGTCCTTCGCGCTGCTCATGCAGGGCAACGGCGTCGACATCACCCGCTGGACGGCCGACGACTTCCACACGATGTGCGAACAGGTCGAGAAGCGGGTCCGCTCGAAGCACATCCGCCGTTTCACCGGCAACGACTACATCAAGGACCTCGCCACCGGCGATGTGCTCGCCTGCCAGGCCTACTCCGGCGACGTGATCCAACTCCAGGCCGACAACCCGGACATCGAGTTCGTCGTCCCCGAGGAGGGTGCCGAGCTGTGGGCCGAGTCCCTGATGATCCCCAACCTCGCCCGCCACAAGCGCAACGCGGAACGCCTGGTCGACCACTACTACGAACCCGAGGTCGCCGCCGAACTCGCCGCCTGGGTCAACTACGTCTGCCCGGTGCCCGCCGCCCGCGACGTCCTGGCCTCCGCCAAGGACGGGGAGACGGCCGCGCTCGCCGAGGATCCGCTGATCTTCCCCGACGACGCGATGCGCGAACGGCTCGCCATCGCCCGCGACATCACCTCCGAGGAACGGATGGACTTCGCCAAGAAATGGAACGGCATCGTCGGCTTGTGAAGCGTTAACAGGGGTGCCGTAAAGGGGCGGTAAACACGGGCGTACGCTGCGGACATGAGCGAGCGACACGCCCTCACGCGGCGTATACGCAGGTGGTTGGTCTTCTTCATCGTCTGTCTGGTGTTGAGCGGTCTCACAGCCTTCCCGCTCGTCACCGAACTCCGCTGGACGGAGGACCTGCTGAGCGCCTCCGCCTCTCCGGTCCCCGAGCACTTCCCCGGTCTGATGGAGTGGATCACCCGGGTCAGGGAAGGGCTCGACACCATCGAGCGCGAGCAGCCCTTCATGCTGTACGGCACCGACTGGCTGGCCTTCGCCCACCTGGTCATCGCCGTCGCCTTCTACGGCCCCTACCGTGACCCGGTCCGCAACATCTGGGTCATCGAGTTCGGCATGATCGCCTGCGCCGGGATCATCCCGCTCGCCCTGATCTGCGGCCCGATCCGCGGCATCCCGTTCTGGTGGTCCGTGATCGACATGTCGTTCGGGGTCTTCGGCGTCATCCCGCTGCTGATCGTCCGCCGCATGATCAAGCGCCTGGAGGTGCTGGAACAGGCGGCGGCCGCGAACCCTCCGGCCGTTCCGGCGAGCGCCTGAGCCTCTCGGTGCGCCCCCCTGAGCCCCTCCCGGCGGCCGCTGGCTCAGGAGCGCGACCGGCTCACCCTGTGGACGGCGGGCCGAAGGCGGCGACCACGATGCCCATCGACGTGGCGTTCGTGTCCTTCCCCTTCGCGTCCGTCGCGCCCACGCTGTGGACCAGCGTCCGGGAGAGGTCGCGCGTGGCCGCCACCACCGTGTTGTACCCCCAGCGGCCGCCGCTCTTGCCCCACACCTGGCGGCCGCCCAGGGTGAGCACGGAGAGGCCGGCGCTGAACCGCGCCGGTTCCCCGGAGCCGTAGGTGCGCACCGAGGCGTCGGGCAGCGTGAACATCTCCTCCAGCAGCGGCCCGCGCACCACCCGCCCGCCGAACAGGGCGGTGATGAAGCGCTCCAGATCGGCGGTGGTCGAGATGATGTCCCCGGCCGCCCACCCGTCGGTCGGACCCCACACCGTGACATCCCGCAGTTCGACGCCCCCGCCCGCCGTCGCGAAGGCCTGGTAGCCGCGGTTGTGCGGGCCGCGGATCCCGGGGTCGGCACCGGGGAAGTACGTGGACCGCAGGCCGAGCGGGCACAGGATCCGGTCCGCGACCTCCTGGGCGTACGTGCGCCCGGTGACGCGCTCGATCAGCAGCCCCAGCACCGTGTAGTTGATGTTGAGGTAGTGCTGGCTGGAGCCCGGCGCGAACTCCCGCTTCTTCGATGTCGCCGAGGCCACCATGGCGTGCGGCGTGTGGACGTCGAAGCGGTGCGCGTACCACTCCTCCAGGTTCGTGCCCGGCAGATCCGCCGCGGGGATGCCGCTGGTGTGGTCGAGCAACTGGCGTACGGTCACCTCCCCGTACGCGGCCGGGATCAGGTCCGGCAGATAGTGCCGGGCGGTGCGGTCCAGGGACAGCTTCCGCTCGCCCGCCAGTTGCAGCACCGCGGCCGCCGTGAACACCTTGGTCACCGATCCCGCGCGGAAGCGGCCCGCCGGATCAGCCGGCCGGCCCGAGGGCAGTTCGTGCACACCGCCACTGCCGTGCCACGGCCCACCGGTGCCACCGACCCGGACGAGTGCCGAGACGGCGTCCTGGCGCGGGAGTCCGGCGATCGCGGCGCTGAGGGCCCGGGCGTCCGGAGCGTCCTGGTACCGGGGCGTCCCGGGCACCGTGAGGCGGGAGCCCGGAGCCCGGTCGGCGGGGGCGACGGCGGAGACGGGTCCGGCCGCCCCGCCTGCGATGCCGAGGACCAGAGCGGATGCCAGGAGCGTGCGGACGGATCTGTTCACCGGATGCCTCCGAGGGAGAGAGAGAAGTCGTCAACTGCTGCGTGACTTCATCCTGTTGGCCCGGGCGCTCCTGCGGATCACCCGCCCTGGCGGTCCTCGGCGGAGGTGTGGCTCCCGCGTGCGGGGGAGGGCGCACGGCCGTCTCCCCCGTCCGAGCCCCCCACCAACCCGGTCTCGTAGGCGCAGATGACGGCCTGGATGCGGTCGCGCAGACCCAGCTTGGACAGCACGTTGCCCACATGGGTCTTCACCGTGTGCTCGCTCACCACGAGGGCCGCAGCGATCTCCGCGTTGGACCGGCCCCGCGCCAGATGCAGCAGGGTCTCCCGCTCCCGGGCGGTCAGGACCTCCAGCCGGTCGGCCGGGGGCGCCGGCCGGCCCGGCGGGCGCGAGGTGTACTCGGCGATCAGCCGCCGGGCCACCGAGGGGGCGACCAGCGACTCCCCGGCGGCCACCACCCTCACCGCGTGCACCAGGTCGTCCCGCCGCACGTCCTTGAGCAGAAAGCCGCTCGCACCCGCGTGCAGCGCCTCGTACACGTACTCGTCCGCGTCGAACGTGGTCAGCATGACCGTCCGGCAGGACCCCGCGACGGCGATCTCCCGGCATGCCGCGATGCCGTCCAGCACCGGCATCCGGATGTCCAGCAGCGCGATGTCCGCCCCGAGCCGGGCCACCGCCGCCACGGCCTGCGCCCCGTCCCCGGCCTCCGCCACCACTTCGATGCCGGGCTGGGCGTCCAGGATCATCGCGAAGCCGCTGCGCACCAGCTCCTGGTCGTCGGCGACCACCACCCGGATCGTCATGCCCGCACCCCTTCCGCCCCGGGCGCGAGCGGCAGCCCGACGACCAGCTCGAAGCCGCGGCCGCCGGGGCCGCCCCCGGCCCGGCCAGTGCCGCCGTGCGCGGCGGCCCGCTCCTGGACCCCGATCAGCCCGAGCCCCTGGGTGGTCCCGGGCCCCTGCCCGTCGTCCCGCACCGTGACCGTCAACTCCCTCTCCCCGTATTCCATTTCCACGTCCACGCGGTCGGCCCGCGCATGCTTGACGACGTTCGTCAGAGCCTCCTGCACGATCCGGTACACGGTCGCCCCGGTGTCCTGCGGCAACGGGCGGACCCTCCCGGTCGTCGTGAAGGCGACCTCCGGGCCACCGGTGCGCACCCGCGCCAGCAGGGCCGGCAGCTCCGCGGGCCCCGGCTGCGGCGAACGGGGAGCGGGCGCCCGTCCGGGGCCGTCCTCGCGCAGCACCCCGAGCATCCGGCGCAGCTGCACCATCGCGTCCCGGCCCGTCTCGGAGATCGCGTCGAACGCGGCCTCCGCCCGTTCGGGGGCGGCGCGGACCGCCACCGGACCGGCCTCCGCCTGCACGATCATCAGGCTCACCGCGTGCGAGAGGATGTCGTGCATCTCCCGGGCGATCCGGGCCCGTTCGCGTGCCGCGGCCCGCTCCGCCTCGATCCGCCGGCCCAGCTCCGCCTGCCGGGCCCGGCCCTCCACCGCCGCCACATAGGCCTTACGGGTGTGGCTGAGCCGCCCGAAGGCGTACGCGGCGCCGAACACGAAGAGCGAGAACAGCAGCTCCCGGGCCTCACCCGTGTTCAGGGCCACCGAGGGGAACACGGCCGCACCGACCAGCACCGCGACCGCCAGCCGTCTGCGGGGCGGGGACAGCTCGGCGACCGTGTAGAACGTCACCAGACCGGCGTACGGCAACGGCTGGCCCGGACCGTCGACGGCCAGCGTGTACAGGGCGCCGGCCACGAGCACCGCCAGCAGCACGGTGACCGGCGCGTGCCGCCGCGCGACCAGCGGGAGCACCGTCAGGGTCGTCAGACCGTACGCGCCCCAGGTCGCCTCCGGCAGGTCCGGTGCGCGCGGCACGACGAACGGCATGGTCACCGCCGCCTGCACCGCGAGGGTGATCCACAGATCGACGGCCCGCGGCCCACGCAGCCGAGCCGGCAGGCCCCAAAGCCTGCCGTCGAACTGCCGCCTGCCGGGCGACGCCGGGCGCATCAGGCCTTCCGGGCCACCGCACCGAACTGCGCGACCTCCGGCTCCCGCGGGTTCGTCCGCCAGCGGGAGCAGGACACGATCCCCGGATCCAGGATCTCCAGCCCGTCCAGGAACGAGGCGAACTCCTCGCGGCTGCGGGCGGTGATCGGCGGGGTGGCGTTCTCGTTCCAGAAGCGCATCGCCGCCTCGTTGCCCTCGCCGCCCAGCTCCAGCGTCGGGTGGGTCAGCACCAGGTGGCTGCCCGGGGGCACCGCCGCCATCAGCGTACGGACGATGGACCGGGCCTCGTCCGTGTCCAGCACGAAGTTCAGGATGCCGAGCATCATCACCGCGACCGGACGCCCCAGGTCCAGGGTGGGCTGGGCGGCCCGCAGGATCTGCTCCGGACGGTGCGCGTCCGCGTCGATGTACTCGGTCGCGCCCTCCAGCGAACTGGTCAGCAGGGCACGGGCGTGGGCCAGCACGATCGGGTCGTTGTCGACGTACACGATGCGGGCGTGCGGCGCGGTGTGCTGGGCGATCTCATGGGTGTTGTTCCCGGTCGGCAGCCCGGTGCCGATGTCCAGGAACTGGTCGACGCCCGCGTCGCCCGCCAGATGGCGCACCACCCGGCCGAGGAACGCCCGGTCCGCGCGCGCCACTTCACCGATGCTCGGGTACATCCCGGTGACCTGGTCGCCCACCGCCCGGTCCACCGGGTAGTTGTCCTTGCCGCCCAGCCAGTAGTTCCACACACGGGCGTTGTGCGCGACATCGGAACGTATCCGGGCGGGGTCCGGCTGCGGGCGGGGGTCCATGACGGCTGCTCCTCGATGTCGGAGGGGCCCGCGTGCCGCGTGAGGCGTACGGCGGCGGGCGGTGCGGGGCCCTCCATCATGCCGGATCGATCAAGAGTCGCCGCGAGCAGGGGAATTGGTCAGCAGTCGGTGCAGGGTGTCGATCCGGTTGGTGGTGATCGAGTCGACGCCGCGGTCGATCAGCTTGCGCATCGTGCGCTTCGTGTCGGCCGTCCACGCGGAGACGAGCAGTCCGTCCCGGTGCGCCCGGTCCGCCAGCTCCCGGCTGACCAGGCCGAAGCGGTAGTTCAGCCAGCGCGGCTTCACCGCCGCCAGCAGCTCCGGGCGCGGCGGGGCCAGCGAGGTCCAGGTCAGGGCGATCTCGGCGGACGGGTCGGCGGCGCGCACCCGCAGCATCGCGTCCGCGCTCGCGCAGTAGTACGCCCGCTCGCCCGCCCCGCACTCGCGGACCGTGCCGACGATCTTCTTCACCGACGCGTCCGTGGAGCCCGGCAGGTCCACCATCACCCGGTGCGCCCCGGCGGCGAGCAGGGCCTCGCGGAGCGTGGGCACCCCGCCGCCGGTCAGCTCCTTCAGCTCCGCGTGGTCGATCCGGTCCACGCGCCGGTCATGGCCCCACAGCCGCTCCAGCGTCGCGTCGTGCAGCAGGACCGGCACCCCGTCGCGGGTCACCCGTACGTCGATCTCGACCGCGTCCGCCCCCCGTTCGAGGGCGGAGCGGATCGAGGGCAGCGTGTTCTCGCGGGCGAGGTACGGATCGCCGCGGTGCGCTACGGCGGTGACACGGGTGACGGTGTTGGCCATGGGGCCATTGTCGACGACCGGGTCAGCGGCCGGGGGTCCGGAGCCAGTTCGTCGTGTACGTGTCGATCTCCTCGGCCAGCTTGCGCTTGCCCGCCGGGTCGAGGAACGAGGCCTCCACGGCGTTCTTCGCGAGGTCCGCGATACCGCGCTCGTCCAGCTCCAGCAGCCGGGCGGCCACCGCGTACTCGTTGTTGAGGTCGGTTCCGAACATCGGCGGGTCGTCGCTGTTGACGGTCACCAGCACCCCGGCCTGCACCATCTCCCGGATCGGGTGGAGCTCGATGTCGGTGACCGCGCGGGTGGCGATGTTCGAGGTCGGGCAGACCTCCAGAGCGATCCGGTGCTCGGCCAGGTGCTCCAGCAGCTTCGGGTCCTGCACGGAGCTGGTGCCGTGGCCGATGCGCTCGGCGCGCAGCGCGGTCAGCGCGTCCCAGATCGTCTGCGGTCCGGTGGTCTCCCCGGCGTGCGGCACCGAGTGCAGCCCCTCGGCGATGGCCCGGTCGAAATAGGGCTTGAACTGCGGGCGGTCCACCCCGATCTCCGGTCCGCCGAGGCCGAAGGAGACGAGCCCGTCGGGCCGGTGCTCCACCGCGAGCCGGACGGTCTCCTCCGCCGACGCGAGCCCGGCCTCGCCCGGGATGTCGAAGCACCAGCGCAGGACCACGCCCAGCTCGGCCTCGGCGGCCTTGCGCGCGTCCTCTATGGCCTCCATGAACCCGACCTCGGGGATCCCCCGGCGGGTCGAGCTGTACGGGGTCACGGTCAGCTCCGCGTACCGGATGTTCTGCCGGGCCATGTCCCGAGCCACCTCGAAGGTGAGCAGCCGGACGTCCTCGGGGGTGCGGACCAGGTCCACCACCGAGAGGTAGACCTCGATGAAGTGCGCGAAGTCGGTGAAGGTGAAGTAGTCGGCCAGTGCCTCCGGGTCCGTGGGGACCTTGGAGTCCGGGTGGCGGGCGGCCAGCTCGGCGACGATCCGGGGCGAGGCCGACCCGACGTGGTGGACGTGGAGCTCGGCCTTGGGCAGCCCGGCGATGAAGGGATGCGGATCGGTCATCGGAATTCTCCCGGTTCGGCGTGACGTCGGCCGGGCGTACCGGCCGCACCGATCATCGCAGGCGGCGTCCGGGGCCGTCAGGTCTGGCCGTAGCATGACGGGACCACGATGGGGGAGGCCCATGTCAGACAACACAGAGCAGCCCGGGGGCGGGGCCGCGCCGCGCGATCCGTGGGCACCGCCGGACAGCACCAGGGTGGATCTGGGCAAGCAGGGCGGGCATACGCCGCCGCCCGCCGCGCACACGCCGCCCGCGGTCCACGACCAGCCGACCGTGACGTCGATGCCGAGCGCCGGACCGGGGGACGGCACCGGGCCGATACCCCAGCACGGCGGCTTCGGGCCCGCGCCCTCGGACGTACCGCCGCCGCCGATCGGCCCGAACGGCCCCGGCCACGCCGGCCCGCCGCCGGCCGCGCACTACGGCTACCCGGCCCCGCCCGCGCAGCCGTACGGCGGCTACCCGGGCTACGGCGCCTACGGCGCCGGTCCGGCCGCCTGGGGCCCGGCGCCCAACAACGGCCTGGGCACCGCCGCGATGGTGATCGGCATCATCTCGGTGGTCGGCTTCTGTATGTACGGCGTCAACATCGTCCTCGGCATCCTCGCGCTGATCTTCGGCATCATCGGCCTCGGCCGGGCCAAGCGCGGCGAGGCCACCAACCGGGGCATGGCGCTCGCCGGGGTCATCCTCGGCTCCGTCGGCATCGTCGTCGGCGCCGCGATCCTGGGCGCGCTCATCTTCTTCGCCTCCTCGGGCACGGACCGCGACTACGACGACTCCTACGACGACCCGTTCGCCACCTCGCTGGTCATCGAGGACCACCGCTAGCGGACCTCGCAGCGAACGCCACGACGACCGGCCGGGCAGGGAGCGATCCCGCCCGGCCGGTCGTCGCAGCAGAGTCTGTACGAAGACGCCTCAGCCCGTCGCGTCCGCCCGCAACCTCTCCCGGGCCTCCATCAGCGCGAAGCCCAGCAGATTCAGCCCCCGCCACTCCTGCGGCCGCTCCACCCGCTCGTCGTCCGCCGCGAGCCCGATGCCCCAGATCCGGTCCAGCGGGGACGCCTCCACCAGCACCCGCTCCCCGGTGCCCAGGAGATAGCCGCCCAGCTCCGGGTCCTGCCCGAACTTGTGCACGCTGCCCGCCACCACCAGGGCGAACCGCTCCCGTATCCACACGTCCTCGTCGAAGCCGCGCACCAGGCGCCCCGCCTTCTTCGCCGCCGCCGGGCTCTTCGCCGTCACCGCCGCCGCCTCGGCCTCCGGATCGCCGAAGAGCCGCGCCTTGCCCGCCATCATCCAGTGCTCGGCGCTCGCATATGTCACCCCGTCCACCGTGAACGGCGACGGCCACCACTGGCTCAGACAGTGAGGGCCTCCCTTGTGGACCGGGCCGGGCTCGCGGGCCCCGGCACGCACATCTGCGGCGTTGTCGTCGGTCACCAACGCTCCGCGTTGACTCCCTTCTCCGCCTTGCAGCTGCACGCACCGGACCCCGCTCCCTGATCCGGCCCGGTCCACAAGGGAGGCCCTCGCACCGGTCCGTCCGTCGGGCCGCGGGCGGTGCCCCCAGAACGGCAGATACTTCACCCGCTTGCCCCGCGCCACGGCCGCCAGAAGTTCATCGATCGGTCCCATGGCATGTGAGTGTGGCATCCGCCACTGACACTCCGTACGGGGATTTCCGCACCGACACGACACATGGTCGACAGATTCCGTCGCGTAACCAAAAGGCAACAACGGAATCACTTGTTGGGCTTGAACCCCTCTGTCAGGATCGGCACTCAATTCACGAAGAAGCTACGCCGACCCCGCCCAGCGGGTACAGCGGCGGAGGAGAGCGTCATGAGCAACGGCTTCCAGGTTCAGGACCGCTTCGCGGAAGGTGCGCAGTACATCGGCGGCAAGCTGCTCCCCGGCACGTCCGGCCGCCACCACGACATCGTGAACCCCGCGACCGGCGAGAGCGTGCTCCGCTACGAGCTGGCGGGCACCGAGGACGTGGACGCGGCGGTCGCCGCCGCCCGCGCGGCCTTCCCCGGCTGGTCAGGCGCCACCCCCGGCGAACGCTCCGAAGCGATGCACCGGTTCGCCGCCGTCCTCGCCGAGCAGGCCGACGACTTCGCCTACGCCGAGTCCCTCCAGTGCGGCAAGCCGATCAAGCTCTCCACCGAGTTCGACGTGCCCGGCACCGTCGACAACGCCGCCTTCTTCGCGGGCGCGGCCCGCCACCTGGAGGGCAAGGCCGCCGCCGAGTACGACGGCGACCACACCTCGTACGTACGGCGCGAGGCGATCGGCGTCGTCGGCTCCATCGCCCCCTGGAACTACCCGCTCCAGATGGCCGCCTGGAAGGTCCTCCCGGCCGTCGCTGCGGGCAACACCATCGTCCTCAAGCCCGCCGAGCTGACCCCGCTCACCTCGCTGATGTTCGCCCAGGCGGCCACCGAGGCGGGTATCCCGGACGGCGTCATCAACATCGTCACCGGCGCGGGCAAGGACGCCGGCGAACACCTCGTCGGCCACCCGGACGTCGTGATGACCTCCTTCACCGGCTCCACCGCCGTGGGCAAGCGGGTCGCGGAGATCGCCACCGCCACCGTCAAGCGCCTCCACCTGGAGCTCGGCGGCAAGGCCCCCTTCGTGGTCTTCGACGACGCCGACCTGGAGGCCGCCGTGCACGGCGCGGTCGCCGGATCGCTCATCAACACCGGCCAGGACTGCACCGCCGCCACCCGTGCCTACGTCCAGCGCCCCCTCTACGACGCCTTCGTCCGGGACGTCGCCGCGCTCATGGAGACCGTCCGGCTCGGCGACCCCTTCGACGCGTCCACCGACCTCGGCCCCCTCATCAGCCACGCCCAGCGCGACCGCGTCGCCGCCTTCGTCGAACGCGCCCGCGGCTACGCCCGGGTCGTCACCGGCGGCGAGGCCCCCGGCGGGGAGCTGGCGGACGGCGCGTACTACCGGCCGACCCTCATCGCGGACGCCGCCCAGGACAGCGAGGTCGTCCAGTCGGAGATCTTCGGCCCGGTCCTGGTCGTCCTCCCCTTCGACACCGACGACGAGGGCATCGCGCTCGCCAACGACACCCCGTACGGACTGGCCGCCTCCGCCTGGACCCGCGACCTGTACCGCGCGAACCGCGCCACCCGCGAGATCCAGGCGGGCTGCGTGTGGGTGAACGACCACATCCCGATCCTCTCCGAGATGCCGCACGGCGGATACAAGGCCAGCGGCTTCGGCAAGGACATGTCGGCGTACTCCTTCGAGGAGTACACGCAGGTCAAGCACGTCATGTACGACAACACCGCGGTCGCCCGCAAGGACTGGCACCGCACGATCTTCGGGGACCGATAGCAGCTGCCGCATCCCGGGGCCCGACCACGACCGCGGGCCCCCGCGGCCTCCCACCCGAAAGGGCATACAGCGTATGGAGAGTTACGAGCCCGAGCGCCTCACGCCGGTCCAACTGGCGGCCATGAGGCGGTCCCTGACCAGCGGCAGGGGCGCCCTCACCCGCCGCTCCCTGCTGCGCGCCTCCGGCATGGGCGCGCTCGCGATCGGCGGCATAGCCACCCTCGGCGCCTGCGGCATCCCGCCCGCCGGTCGCGCCGAGGGAGCAGCCGCCGCCGACGACCACTCGGCCAAGGAGAAGGTGCTGAACTTCTCCAACTGGACCGAGTACATGGACGTGAGCGAGGACGAGAAGAGCCGCCCCACCCTGGAGGCGTTCACCAAGCGCACCGGGATCAGGGTCAAGTACACCGAGGACATCAACGACAACGTCGAGTTCTTCGGGAAGATCAAACCGCAGCTCGCGGCCGGCCAGAACACCGGGCGCGACCTCATCTGCGTCACCGACTGGCTCGCCGCCCGCATCATCCGGCTCGGCTGGGCCCAGAAGCTCGACCCCTCGAACCTCCCGCACGCCTTCGCCAACGTCTCCGCCCAGTTCCGCACCCCCGACTGGGATCCGGGCCGCGCTTACTCCTATCCCTGGACCGGTATCCCGACCGTCATCGCGTACAACGTGAAGGCGACCGGCGGCCGCAAGGTCGACTCCGTAACCCAGCTCCTCGACGACCCGAAGCTCAAGGGCCGCGTCTCCTTCCTCTCCGAGATGCGCGACACCATCGGCATGACCCTGCTCGACCAGGGCAAGGACCCGGGGAAGTTCACCGACGCCGACTTCGACGGCGCGATCGGCCGCCTCCAGAAGGCCGTCGACAAGAAGCAGATCCGCCGCTTCACCGGCAACGACTACACCGCCGACCTGAGCAAGGGCGACATCGCCGCCTGCGTCGCCTGGGCCGGGGACATCATCCAGCTCCAGGCCGACAACCCGGACATCGAGTTCGCCATCCCGGCCGCCGGTTACATCACCTCCAGCGACAACCTCCTGGTCCCCGCCCAGGCCCGGCACAAGACCAACGCCGAGAAGCTCATCGACTACTACTACGAGCCGCCGGTCGCCGCCCAGCTCGCCGCGTACATCAACTACGTCTGCCCGGTCGACGGCGTACGCGAGGAACTCGCCAAGATCGACGCGTCGATGGCCTCCAACACGCTGATCCTCCCGGACAAGGAGATGGCGGCGAAGTCCCGCTCCTTCCGCTCCCTGAGCACGGAGGAAGAGACGGCGTACGAAGAGAAGTTCGCCAAGCTCATCGGCGCCTGACCGGGCACGTTCCGGCCTCTGCCCTCTCCGAACTCCCCCGAACACACTGGGACTGCGACCCATGACACAGCAGCAGCAGACCGCGGGCGGCGATGTCCGCCTCGCCGGGATCAGCAAGACCTACGGCTCCTTCACCGCCGTGCACCCGCTCGACCTGACCGTTCCCCAGGGCTCCTTCTTCGCCCTGCTCGGCGCGTCCGGCTGCGGCAAGACCACCACCCTGCGGATGATCGCGGGCCTGGAGGAGGCGACCACCGGCACGGTCTACCTCGGCGGCAAGGACATCACCGACCTGCCCCCGTACAAGCGGCCCGTCAACACCGTCTTCCAGAGCTACGCGCTCTTCCCGCACCTCGACATCACCGAGAACGTCGCCTTCGGGCTGCGCCGGCGCGGCATCAAGTCGGTGAAGAAGCAGGTCGACGAGATGCTGGAGCTGGTCCAGCTCGGCGACTTCGCCCGCCGCAAGCCGCACCAGCTCTCCGGCGGCCAGCAGCAGCGCGTCGCCGTCGCCCGCGCCCTCATCAACCACCCGCAGGTCCTGCTGCTCGACGAACCCCTCGGCGCCCTCGACCTCAAGCTCCGCCGACAGATGCAGCTGGAGCTGAAGCGGATCCAGACCGAGGTCGGCATCACCTTCGTGCACGTCACCCACGACCAGGAGGAGGCCATGACCATGGCCGACACCGTCGCGGTGATGAACGGCGGCCGCGTCGAACAGCTCGGCGCCCCCGCCGACCTCTACGAGAACCCGCGCACCACCTTCGTCGCCAACTTCCTCGGTACCTCCAACCTCATCGGGGGCGAGATCGTCTCCACCGGCGAGGACCTGGTGGTGGCCGCGAGCGGCGGGAAGCTCGCGCTGCCCCGCGAGCGATGTTCGGCCTCCTCCACCGCCGCCGGCGGCCGTCTCCTCCTCGGCATCCGGCCCGAGAAGATATCCCTGGCCCATGCGGACGACGCCGATGACATAGCCGCCGGCCGCAACCGCGTCACCGGCCGCATCGTCGACTCCAGCTTCATCGGCGTCTCCACGCAGTACGTCGTCGAGAGCCCTGCCGGCAAGGCCCTCCAGGTGTACGAGCAGAACATCGAGCGCGACACGCGGCTCCTCCCCGGTGCCGAGGTCGTCCTGCACTGGAACCCCGCCCACACCTTCGGCCTCGACGCCGGCCAGGACATCGACGCGGGCGCCACCAGCGTGGAGGACGCGGAGTGAGCCTCACCGAAGCGCCGCCCGCGCCCCCCGCCGAGCCCGAGGAGCCCCGGAAGCTCACGCTCCGCAAGCCCTCCACCCGCAAACGCCTCGTCCCCTACTGGCTGCTGCTCCCCGGCATCCTCTGGCTGGTCGTCTTCTTCGCCCTGCCGCTCGTCTACCAGGCCTCCACCTCCGTACAGACCGGCTCGCTGGAGCAGGGCTTCGAGGTCACCTGGCACTTCCAGACGTACGTGGACGCGCTGCGCGAGTACTACCCGCAGTTCATCCGGTCCCTGCTGTACGCGGGCACCGCCACGATCCTGTGCCTGCTGCTGGGCTACCCGCTCGCCTACCTCATCGCCTTCAAGGCGGGCCGCTGGCGCAACCTCGTCCTGGTGCTGGTCATCGCCCCGTTCTTCACCAGCTTCCTCATCCGTACGCTGGCGTGGAAGACGATCCTCGCCGACGGCGGCGCGGTCGTGGACGTGCTCAACACGCTGCACGTCCTGGACGTCACCAGCTGGCTCGGCTGGACCGAGTCCAACCGGGTCCTGGCCACCCCGATGGCCGTCGTCTGCGGTCTGACGTACAACTTCCTGCCGTTCATGATCCTGCCGCTCTACACCTCGCTGGAGCGGATCGACGGCCGGCTGCACGAGGCGGCGGGCGACCTCTACGCCACCCCCGCCACCACCTTCCGCAAGGTGACGTTCCCGCTCTCCATGCCCGGCGTGGTCTCCGGCACCCTGCTGACCTTCATCCCGGCCAGCGGCGACTACGTCAACGCCGAGCTGCTGGGCTCCACCGACACCAAGATGGTCGGCAGCGTCATCCAGAGCCAGTTCCTGCGGGTCCTGGACTATCCGACGGCCGCCGCGCTCTCGTTCATCCTCATGGCGATCGTCCTGCTGATGGTCACCTTCTACATCCGCCGCTCCGGGACGGAGGACCTGGTCTGATGCCCGTACTGCGCTGGATACGCCGGAACCTGATCGTCATCGCGGGTCTGCTGACCCTCGCGTACATGATCCTGCCGAACATCGTCGTGATGGTGTTCTCGTTCAACAAGCCCAACGGGCGCTTCAACTACGCCTGGCAGCAGTTCTCGCTGGACGCCTGGAAGGACCCGTGCGGCGTCGCCGACCTGTGCGGCTCACTCTCCCTCTCGCTCCAGATCGCCTTCTGGGCGACGCTGGGGGCGACCGCGCTCGGCACGGCGGTCGCGTTCGCGCTGGTCCGCTACCGCTTCCGGGCGCGCGGCGCGATCAGCTCGCTGATCTTCCTGCCGATGGCGATGCCCGAGGTCGTCATGGCCGCATCCCTGCTCACGCTCTTCCTGAACATGGGCGCCCAGCTCGGCTTCTGGACCGTGCTGATCGCGCACATCATGTTCTGCCTCAGCTTCGTGGTGACCGCCGTCAAGGCGCGCGTCATGTCGATGGACCCGAGACTGGAGGAAGCCGCCCGCGACCTCTACGCGGGCCCCGTGCAGACCTTCGTACGGGTGACCCTTCCCATCGCCGCCCCCGGCATCGCGGCGGGAGCGCTGCTCGCTTTCGCGCTCTCGTTCGACGATTTCATCATCACGAATTTCAACGCGGGCTCCACCGTCACGTTCCCCATGTTCGTCTGGGGATCGGCCCAGCGCGGCACACCCGTGCAGATCAACGTCATCGGCACCGCCATGTTCGTCATTGCGGTACTGATGGTTCTTGTCGGCCAGCTCATCGCGAGCCGCCGCAAGAGCAACGCTCGAAACTGAAATTCCTGAAGGAGTTGGAAACCATGGCCCCAGTTGCCATGCGTACTGCTGCAGAATCCCTTTCCGGCGCCAAGCCGGTCTCCTACTGGCTCGACGACCCGGCCAAACCCGACGCGCTCCCCGCCCTCACCGGCGACGAGCACACCGACCTCCTGGTCGTCGGCGGCGGCTACAGCGGCCTGTGGACCGCGCTCATCGCCAAGGAGCGCGATCCGGAGCGGGACGTCGTCCTCATCGAGGGGCACGAGGTGGGCTGGGCCGCCTCGGGCCGCAACGGCGGCTTCTGCGCCGCCTCCCTCACTCACGGGCTGGCCAACGGCGTGGAGCGCTGGCCCGACGAGATCGCGCGGCTGGAGGAGCTGGGGGAGCGGAACCTCGACGCCATCGAGGCCGCCGTCGCCCGTTACGGCATCGACTGCGAGTTCGAGCGGACCGGTGAGATCGACGTCGCCACCGAGCCCCACCAGCTCGAAGAGCTGCGGGAATGGCACGAGGAGATCGTGAAGCTCGGCATCACCGGCGTCGACTTCCTGGACCGTGACGCGCTGCGCGCCGAGGTCGACTCACCGACCTTCCTCGGCGGCCTCTGGGACCGGCGCGGCGTCGCGATGCTGCACCCGGCGAAGCTCGCCTGGGGCCTGAAGCGGGCCTGCCTGGAGCTGGGCGTACGGATCTACGAGCACACGCGCGGACTCGACCTCGTCCGTTCGGGGGAGGGGATGGCGGTCCGCACCCCGTACGGCAGGGTCTTCGCCCGCCGGGTCGCGCTCGGCACCAACATCTTCCCGTCGCTCGTCAAGCGGGTCCGGCCGTACACCGTGCCGGTCTACGACTACGCGCTGATGACCGAACCGCTCACCCCCGAACAGCTCGAATCCATCGGCTGGAAGGGCCGCCAAGGGCTCGGCGACAGCGCCAACCAATTCCATTACTTCCGCCTTTCCGCGGACAACCGGATCCTGTGGGGCGGATACGACGCGATCTATCCGTACGGGGGCCGGCTCAGCGCCGATCTCGACCAGCGCCCGGAGACGTTCCTGAAACTCGCGGAGCAGTTCTTCACCTGCTTCCCGCAGCTTTCCGGGCTGAATTTCACACATGCCTGGGGCGGCGCGATCGACACCTGTGCCCGCTTCACGGCATTCTTCGGAACGGCCCATCAGGGGCGGGTCGCCTATGCCGCCGGATTCACCGGACTCGGCGTCGGGTCTACCCGGTTCGGGGCCGACGTGATGCTCGATCTGCTCTCCGGCGAGGAGACCGAGCGGACCCGTCTGGAGATGGTCCGCTCCAAGCCGATGCCCTTCCCGCCGGAGCCCTTCGCCTGGGCCGGGATCGAGATCACCAAGCGGTCCCTGGCCCACGCCGACACCAACGGCGGCCACCGCAATCTGTGGCTGAAGACCATGGACAAGCTGGGTCTCGGCTTCGACAGCTGACACCCTGTCCAATAATGTGACTCACGTCACGGCCATTCGTGGCTCCAACCCGCGTCATAGTCGGGGTCGAACTCTCTCTCGCACGTGTACCCACCGGTAGAACCCTGCCGGTGTCCACGTCAACGGGAGGCTGGTCATGACGGGACCGGAAACGAAGGCCGCGGTCGAGTGGCTCACATCGGTGGCACCGGACCCCGGCGCCTGCCGGTGGGAATGGGAGCGCAACCCGCAGGGGATCGCTCTTCTTCCCGCCGGCAGGCGCTGGGACGTGCTGATCCTCCCCGGTGAGCTCGGCTATCCGACGCTCGACGTCCTCACACGCCTCGTCGACCGTCCGGGCCCGGTCCTCGCCGACTTCGGGGAGTCCCGCATGGGCTTCTTCGTCCCGCCGGGCACCGTCTCCCGCTGGATCGGCACCGGGATCAGGGGGTGCGGCCAGGGCACCTGGATCGTCGTCCCGTACCCGGGGCGCGCCACCGGGGGAGTGCGCTGGCTCATCCCGCCGGACGGCTCGGGAACCCTCACCGACGCCGCACTCCTCGAACTCGCGATGCACGAGGCGGCGGGCTCCGCGGCCGGCGATGCCCGCGATGCCCGTGGCGATCGTGATGCTCATGACGACCGCGGCCGCCCGGAGGGCTGAGAGCGACTGCCAGAGGTCTTGACAACCTGATTGGTCTGGACCATGTTGTGCGCACGTCACTCGCCGACTTCCCCCTGCGCGGAGGCTGTTGTGGAACGCACCGGACCAACCGTCAGATTCTCCGGACTTCTGGCCGCCGCCACGGCCGCCGTGCTCGCCGCCGGTGCCCTGGTCGCCACGGCACCGGCGGCCGGTGCGGCGGACGTGGACCTGGCCCGCAACGGCGGCTTCGAGTCGGGGCTCGACGGCTGGAGCTGTACGGCCGCCAGCGGGGCGGCCGTCTCCACCCCGGTGCAAGGCGGCACCAAGGCGCTGAAGGCCACCCCGGCCGGCAGCGACAACGCCAAGTGCTCCCAGACCATCACGGTCAAGCCCAACTCCTCGTACACCCTGAGCGCCTGGGTCCAGGGCAGTTACGTCTACCTCGGCGCCACCGGCACCGGCACCACCGACGCCTCCACCTGGACCCAGTCCTCCGGCGCGTGGAAGCAGCTCACCACCACCTTCAGGACCGGCCCCTCCACCACCTCGGTGAGCGTCTACACCCACGGCTGGTACGGCACCCCCGCCCACTACGTCGACGACCTCACCCTCGTCGGCCCCGGCGGCGACCCCGTGGTGATCCCGGCCGTCCCCGCGGGCCTGAAGACCACCGCGATCACCTCGTCCTCCGTCGCGCTCTCCTGGAACGCCGTGTCCGGCGCGAGCGGCTACAACGTCTACCGCGGCGGTACGAAGGTGGCGACGGCCACCGGCCCCTCCGCCACGGTCACGGGGCTGACCCCCTCCACCGCGTACAGCTTCCAGGTCGCCGCCACCAACGCGGCCGGGGAGTCCGCGAAATCGGCGGCGATCACGGCGACCACCACGGCAGGCGGAGGAGGCGGCGACACCAAGCTCCCCGCCCGCGCGCTGGTCGGCTATCTGCACTCCAGCTTCGCCAACGGCTCCGGCTACACGCGGATGGCGGACGTGCCCGACTCCTGGGACGTCGTCAACCTCGCCTTCGGCGAGCCCACCTCCGTCACCTCCGGCGACATCCGCTTCTCGCTCTGCCCCGTCGCCGAGTGCCCGAACGTCGAGTCCGAGGCGGAGTTCAAGGCCGCGATCAAGGCCAAGCAGGCCGCGGGCAAGAAGGTGCTGATCTCGATCGGCGGCCAGAACGGACAGGTGCAGCTCGCCTCCACCGCCGCCCGGGACGCCTTCGTCACCTCGGTCTCGAAGATCATCGACACCTACGGTCTCGACGGCCTCGACATCGACTTCGAGGGCCACTCGCTCTCCCTCAACACGGGAGACACCGACTTCCGCAGCCCGACCTCACCGGTGATCGTCAACCTGATCTCCGCGGTGAAGTCCCTCAAGGCGAAGTACGGCTCCGACTTCGTCCTCACGATGGCGCCGGAGACCTTCTTCGTGCAGCTCGGCTACCAGTTCTACGGCTCGGGCCCCTGGGGCGGCCAGGACCCGCGCGCAGGCGCGTACCTCCCGGTCATCCACGCGCTGCGCGACGACCTGACCCTGCTGCACGTCCAGGACTACAACTCGGGCCCGATCATGGGGCTCGACAACCAGTACCACACCATGGGCGGCGCGGACTTCCACATCGCGATGACCGACATGCTGCTCGCGGGCTTCCCGGTCGCGGGCAACACGAGCCGCGTCTTCCCGGGCCTGCGCCCCGACCAGGTCGCCATCGGCCTCCCGGCCTCCACCCAGGCGGGCAACGGCCACACCACCCCGGCCGAGGTCAACAAGGCGCTCAACTGCCTGATCAAGAAGACCGACTGCGGCTCCTACCAGACCCACGGGACCTGGTCCGACCTGCGCGGCCTGATGACCTGGTCCATCAACTGGGACCGCTTCAACAACTGGGAGTTCAGCCGGAACTTCGACGCCTACTTCGGCAACTGACCCACCACAGGGGCGCCAGCACCAAAGGCCCCAGGCACCAACTGGCCAGCACGTCCAGCGGCCAGTGGTAGCCGTGCAGCACCAGACCGATGCCCGTCGCCGTGGTCAGCAGGATCGCGGCGACGGGCATCATCCACGCCCGGGGCCAGGAGGCCTCCCGCAGCCACGCAGGACGTGGCAGCGCCAGCAGCACAAGGACGGTCGCCCCGTACGCCACGGCCGCCGTCGCCGTATGACCGGACGGGTAGTAGTTGACCGCCTCGGTGAGCGGCCCCTGCCGGGCGGTGGCCACCTTCAGCGGGATCACCAGCGCGGGCACCGCCGCCATGGTGAGGGCCGCGTACACGGCGAGCCGCAGGGCACGGCGCCACAGGGCGTACGCGAGCGCGCAGGTCAGCACCGGCAGCGCCACCGCCATCCCGCCGAGGTCGGAGAAGACCTGGGTCAGTCCGGCCGGACCGCGCTCGAAGAGCTTCGCCCCCACCCGCTCGTCCAGCCGCAGAAGCGGCCCCTCGACGGCGACCTGCCAGGTGATCAACGCGAAGAGGGCCACGAGCAGACCGAGAGCGCCGAAGACGTATCCGGATCCGGAAACGAGGGAGGCCGGCCACCCGGGAACAGGGGGGGTTGTTCCGGGATGGCCGGCGAGATCGGTTCGCCGCGCGCCCCGGGGGGTATGGGGCGGGCGGCCGTCCGATCGGTGAGGAGTCCCGGAGCCATCGGCTCCGGTGTGCGCGAACGCACGCCCCGGGCTGCGCTGGGGGAGCCCCGGCCCGGAGTCGGGCGCGGTTTCCCCCGGCCGAGGTGTTTCTCTCATCTGCAGAAACCGTACGGCAGCGAAGGCGCGGCCGACAGCCACGACCGCCTCCCGCCATCGCCCCCGCACACGTTCTTCACAGGCCCTCACCCGGATGCCGGACGGAAGCGGCACGGGGCCGCCGCCGTACGCGCCCGGGTTCGAGGAATCAGAGCGTGCCGAACGCCCGCTCGATGATGTCGAGGCCCTCGTTCAGCAGGTCCTCGCCGATCACCAGCGGAGGCAGGAAACGCAGGACGTTGCCGTACGTGCCGCAGGTCAGGACGAGCAGCCCCTCCGCGTGGCAGGCCTTCGCGAGCGCGCCGGCCGCTTCCGGGTTCGGGTCCTTCGTGCCGGACTTCACCAGCTCGATCGCGATCATCGCGCCGCGGCCGCGGATGTCGCCGATGATGTCGCCGTTGGGCAGCTTGGCCTGCATCTCGGCGAGGCGGCCCTTCATGACCTCCTCGATGCGCCGGGCCTTCCCGTTCAGGTCCAGCTCGCGCATCGTCTCGATCGCGCCCAGCGCACCGGCGCAGGCGACCGGGTTCCCGCCGTACGTACCGCCCAGGCCGCCCGCGTGCGCGGCGTCCATGATCTCGGCGCGACCGGTCACGGCGGAGAGCGGCAGACCGCCCGCGATGCCCTTGGCGGTGGTGATCAGGTCCGGGACGACGCCCTCGTCCTCACAGGCGAACCACTGGCCGGTGCGGCAGAAGCCGGACTGGATCTCGTCGGCGACGAACACGATGCCGTTGTCCTTGGCGAACTGGGCGATCGCCGGGAGGAAGCCCTTGGCCGGCTCGATGAAGCCGCCCTCGCCGAGCACCGGCTCGATGATGATCGCGGCGACGTTCTCCGCGCCGATCTGCTTGGTGATCGCGTCGACGGCCTGCGCGGACGCCTCGGCACCGGCGTTCTCGGCACCGGTCGGCCAGCGGTAGCCGTAGGCGACCGGGACGCGGTAGACCTCGGGCGCGAACGGGCCGAAGCCCTGCTTGTACGGCATGTTCTTCGCCGTCATGCCCATGGTGAGGTTGGTGCGGCCGTGGTAGCCGTGGTCGAAGACGACGACGGCGGTGCGCTTGGTGTACGCGCGGGCGATCTTCACCGCGTTCTCGACGGCCTCGGCGCCCGAGTTGAACAGCGCGGACTTCTTGGCGTGGTCGCCCGGCGTCAGCTCGGCGAGCTGCTCGCAGACCTCGACGTACCCCTCGTACGGCGTGACCATGAAACAGGTGTGGGTGAAGTCCGCGAGCTGCGCGGAGGCCCGCCGCACGACGGCCTCGGCGGACGCGCCCACGGAGGTCACGGCGATCCCGGACCCGAAGTCGATCAGCCGGTTGCCGTCCACGTCCTCGATGATCCCGCCGCCCGCACGGGCGGTGAACACCGGCAGGGTGGAGCCCACACCTGCGGCGACGGCCGCGGTACGCCGAGCCTGCAGCTCGACGGACTTCGGGCCGGGGATGGCAGTGACGACGCGGCGCTCCTGCGGGATTGCGGTCATGCGGGGCTCCTGGGGGTGTTTCGGACGCTCTTCTCCTCGCAGGCTAGGGGTGGGGGAGGGG